>NZ_DEIR01000024.1:0-36118 GCF_002352555.1 Psychrobacter sp. UBA2769
ATGCTTTATGGCTATGGACAACTTGAAAAAGACCCAAGCTGGGTCGCTGGTATTTCAGCAAGTTGGAAGCTTTGGGGTGGGCTCGATAAAACCGCTTCTCTAGCCTCTAGCAATGCCAAAATACGCCAAGCGGATTTATCTGAGATTGAAGTCAGTGACAATCTATTATTGTTGGTCGAAAAAAACTGGCACGATGTCAATAACGCCCAATCTCGCTATCAGGCACTACAAAGTAATGTAGATTTGGCAGCAGAGGTATTACGCTTGCGTCGCCTTGGGCTGCAAGAAGGCTTAAATACGCCTATCGATGTGGTACAAGCACAGACACAATACCTCAAAGCGCGTACGGAACAGGCGCAAGCGGCGAATACTTATGTACAGTCTCTTGCCGCTCTAATGCAAAGCTGCGGTACGCCTCTCGCTTTTAATGCTTACCTAAACGCCGCTGATATTCGACTACCAACCTTATATGACAAATAGCCTACCCAGTAAGACATATTAAATAATAAGATTAAATGCCCAGATTAAATAACGCCAGACCTATTCTGCTTATTACCGACTTTATCGCTTTAGGAATCTCACTGTCATGACTGAATCTAATAACGAATCAGGCGACTCACGCAAATTAAATGCTTCAGACCAAACCGCTGAATCAAACAGCAGTCATCATGAGCAAACGCCCGTCGATGCTATTGATGCTATTAATGGCACTAAACCGACTGAAGCTTTCGTCGATAGCGCTGATAGCATCGATAACGTTGATAACGTCGATAGCGCTGATATGGACCAAGAGCAAGCGGTGCCGCCTTATAAACGCGAGCCCGCAAAAGCGGATAAATCTGCCGTGGTTAAAAAGGCGATTTTGGTACTCCTTGTGCTGCTTGTTTTGGGGGCAATTGCTTATGGTTTGTATAAAAGCAATCAACACAATGAGCCTGAAATCATCACCTTACAAGGGCAGATGCAAATGCAGCAAACGTCCATCGCCGCAAAAGTACCAGGACGTATTGCACAAATCATGGTCACAGAAGGCGATGCCGTGACGGTCGGTCAGCAATTGATTGAGATGGACTCACCTGAGATTAATGCCAAAATTAATCAAGCTCGTGCTGGTAAGCAAATGGCCCAAAGTCAGCTTGATAAAGCAGAAAATGGCGCCCGTCCACAAGAGATTGCGCAAGCAAAAGCCGCTTGGCAAGCCAATAAAGCGGCGTCTGATTTAGCAGAAAATACCTATCAGCGCGTCAATCGTCTTTATGAAGAAGGACTGATGGCGCGGCAAAAACGTGATGAAGCCTACGCGCAGTATTTGGCCACCCAAGATCAAACAGAAGCGGCGCGCTTACAGTATGACTTAGCAATGGAAGGCGCACGCAGTGAAGATAAATCTGCCGCAACGGCACAAGTTGCCCAAGTCGATGCGCAATTAGAAGAAGCACTGGTCGCCAAAGAAGAAGCCAATCTAAGAAGCCCGATTGCCGGTATCGTGGATAATGTCATCGTCAATGCTGGCGAAGTGATTGGGCAAGGTGTGCCGATCCTTACCTTGGTCAATACCGACGATCAATGGGTGGTACTCAACGTCACTGAAACCTATTTAAATCAATTTGCGATTGGTCAGCGCTTTATGGGTACGATTCCTGCTTTATCATCGCCCGAAAAGCCTTATACCAAACAGTTTACCGTTTATGCCACCTCAACATTATCTGACTTTGCCACTTGGCGTCCGACCAACAATAACGATGGTTTTGATGTGCGCACCTTTGAGGTTAAAGCGCGACCATCGGCACCTGATCGACGTATTCGCTCGGGTATGAGCGTGGTAGTCAATATCAAGCCAGCCCTTGCTAATCAGACCCAAGAGTAAGCCATGCGCTTGAATAAGCAAAAGAGGCTAAGTGGGCAAAAGGGGCTAATTGGCGCTTTTGTACGCAGTGCTGGCTATGAGCGACGTTTTTTAGCCAAAAATCCATGGGATTTGAGCATGGTACTGTGGATACCGCTTGCAACCGTGCTGTTGATTTGGTGGATTTTCTCACAAATACAAATCACCGATTTACCTATCGGGGTGATGGATAAAGACCGCGGTCCTATTGCCAATACTACCGTGCGTTATTTGGAAGCCAATCCGAACCTGACGGTCAGACAGCTGTATCATTCACCAGCAGCGGTAGAAGCAGCGCTCCTGCAACGTGATATTTATGCAGTGGTCATTATTCCTGAAGATTTCTCGCGCAATATCTCATCGAGTAAACCTGCACCCATCGTGCTGCAAGTAAACGCTCAATACGGTACTCACTCTGGCATTATCCAAACCAGTGTCCAATCAGTGATTGGTACGCTATCGGCAGGCGTTGAGATACAGCGTTTGGTGAAACAAGGTATGGCACCATCACAAGCGGCGATTGCTTACTCACCCATTGGTATCCAGCGTATTAGCTTATTTAATGCGGCTACCGATTATCAGCAGTTTTTAGCGTCAACGGTTATCCCGGCGCTGCTACACATCTTAGCTATGGTCATCGGTGCTACGACCATTGGACGCGAGCTACGCGATAAGCAAATCGGTCGTTGGTATGACTTTATTGAAAGCGGTCATCCTGACTTAACCAGCATTGAAGCCAATATTAAAAACGACATTGAAAACGACAAAACCATAGCTGCTTCAACCTCTGCTGCAAACAATAAAACCTTTATTACAGACAATAAGCCTAGAAAAGCCAGTATTTCAGTCTTGCTCTTTGGTTTACTGGGTAAGTATTTTTGGCCAACGCTCGCTTATAGCCTATGGTCAATTCTAGCACTCTGGCTGGCTGCTCCACAGCAAGCGGTTGCTATTAGCTCTATCATGGCTACTTATGTCGGTCTTGTCTTGCTGATGATGTTGTCATTCTGGCTTGGCGCCATATTTACCCTAACCTCATTTTCATTACGTATGGGCTTATCGTCCACCGGTTTTATTTCAGCACCTTCTTATGCGTTTGCAGGGGTTACCTTTCCTTATATCGCCATCAGTGACAGCGCCAAGCATTGGTCGGATGCGCTACCGCTTACTCATTATCTTAAGCTGCATATTGCCCAATTACAGATGCAAGCACCCGTTGCCATCTCATTACCGATAGTTTATGGACTGACGCTAGCAACCGTTATTGCTATGTTCTTAGCTGCATTATTGAGCAAACGCGCGCTCGCCCATCCTGAACGTTGGGGAGCACGCTAATGTCTATGTTAAAAAAAGAGCCTGCATCAAAAGATTCTGCCGTACCAAAAGACAAGCTATCTAATACGCCATCAGATTCAAAAGACTATTCATCACAAAGTTTTTTGCACAGTTTTGTGCAAACGATTAAAGACGTTTTTTCTGATAAAGGCGTACTGTTATTATTACTGATTGCGCCGATTATTTATGGCTTCTTTTATCCTTGGCCGTATTCGACAGAGGTGGTCAACCATGTCCCGGTCGGTATTATCGATAAAGACAATAGCAACTTATCTAAAACCATCGTTCGCTATGCCAGCGCCAGCCCGCAGCTAGATACCAATCGTTTTTTAAATGAGCAAGAGGCCATCGAGGCCATCTGGTCGGATGACATCGCCGGTTATATGATTATTCCAAGCGGGCTTGAGCAGCAAGTATTGTCTGGAAAAGCGGCAAGTGTCAGCGTACTGGGCAATGGCGGCTATTTCTTATTAAATAAAAACGTCCAAATGGGATTTTTGCAGGCGGTCAGTACGGTATCAGCAGGGGTTGAGATTAAAAAAAGCGTGGCGCAAGGGGCATATTCTGCAACCGCAGCGGCAAGCACCCAAGCGGTGCCCCTAAAAATCATTCCTTTATATAATCAAACCGAAGGTTACGGCGCTTACGTGGTGCCAGCAGTAGCGATTCTTATTTTGCAGCAAACCCTGTTGATGTCTACAGCGATGTTGATTGGTACTTGGTATGAACAACGTCGTCATGCCACCAGTATTCGCGGCTGGCTTGGCCGTATTGCAGCGCTCAGTATGTTCAGCTTTATCATCGGCTGCTTTTATTATGGCTGGACCTTTGAGCTGCATCATTATCCACGCGGACAAAACATGCTCGGCAGCTTGTTATTTTTGCTGCTATTTTGCCCGACTGTGGCCACGCTTGGCTGCGTGTTTGGACTGTGGTTCCGCCAGCGTGAGCGCAGTATGCAAATTCTAATTTTCAGCTCACTACCAATGTTTTTTGTCAGTGGTTATCCATGGCCTGCCCATCAATTGCCAGAGTTTTTACAAATCATACGCTGGTTAATACCGACAACGCCTGCGATTAACACCTCTGTCCAGCTCAATCAGATGGGTGCCAGCGTGGCGCAAGTCGCAACGGGTTTTTATGCGTTGGCAGGATTGTGGGCATTTTACTTTATGTTACTGCTGCTCTTTCGCTGGCGTATCCCACAAAGTAAAACTGGCTATTAATGTAAAAAAGTCTAGTAACCTTTATTCTGCTAGAAAAAATGCCATAAAAAAAGCGCCTACTCATTAAGCAGGCGCTTTTTTTATGTCTCTTACTTTACGGTTTACGCATTAAAAAATAAGCATTAAAAAACGCGATTCAAACCGTTAAGGGCTGCCACACGATAGGCTTCTGCCATCGTTGGATAGTTAAAGGTGGTATTTACAAAATACTCTAAAGTGGCGTTACACTTCATCACTGCTTGACCAATATGAATAATCTCTGACGCGTGATTGCCGTAACAATGAATGCCTAAAATCTCAAGCGTATCACGATGGAACAAAATCTTTAACACACCTGAGCGTTCACCAATGATTTGCGCGCGTGCCAAATGTTTAAAGAACGCCTGCCCGACTTCATAAGGGACTTTTTCATCGGTCAGCTCTTGCTCTGTCTTACCAATACAAGAGATTTCAGGGATGGTATAGATACCTGTTGGTACGCTTGATACTGGCTCTGCATCACTATCTCCAACCATAAAGGCCGCCGCACAGCGTCCTTGGTCATAGGCAGCAGACGCCAATGATGGCCAACCGATAACGTCACCGGCAGCATAGATATTTTCGACACCAGTACAATAGGTATCATCAACTTTTAGCTGACCACGGCTATTGGCTTCAAGCCCGATGGCTTCTAAGTTCAAGCCTTCAGTGTTACCTGAGCGCCCATTTGACCAAAGAATGGCATCCGATTTAATGCGTTTGCCGCTTTTGAGATGCAAGACCACATAATCATCATGCGTCTCTAAATGGTCAATCTCTTCATTGCTACGAATCAGTACCCCAAACTGTCTAAAGTCATGGGCGATAGCATCACTAATCTCGCTATCTAAATAATTAAGCAGCTGATCTTGGTTATTGATTAGGTCAACTTTATAGCCAAGACCGGTGAAAATAGAAGCGTACTCACAACCAATCACCCCGGCACCATAAATGATGATTTTTTTGACCACATAATCCATTTGCAAGATTTTATCAGAGTCAAACACACGTGGATGGTTAAAGTCTAGAATATCAGGACGATATGGGCGACTACCAACGGTAATAATGGCTTTATTAAAGGTGACGGTTTCAAAGATACCATCGTCTTTTTCGACGCTTAAAGTATGCGCATCAATAAAACTTGCCCAACCGTGAATCACCTCAATACGATTGCGTTCATAAAAGCGCGTATGGGTACTTACCTGATTACGGATAACTTTACGAGCATTGGCCAGCACTTTATTAAGCGGTACTTGCTGGTATTCCATCGCTTTGGTGAACATAGGATCACGGCGAAAGTTAATCAAGTTAAAGACCGATTGACGCAATGCTTTACTTGGAATGGTACCGACATGAGTAGAGTTGCCGCCGACCTGTTCGCGTGGGTCAATAACCGCTACTTTTTTACCCGACTTCGTCAGCTTCATGGCAGCCGCTTCACCAGCAGGACCTGCACCTAGGACGACAACGTCATACTCATACTTATGCTTATCGCCTTTTATACGCTGCGAGTCTTTGGTAAAAGGGGTTTTAATATCAATACGGGTGTCATCTAGCGGATTGACCAAGTCAGGATGATGCATGATATCGTCAGTGACTTGCTCATGGGTTTGCTCAATTCTTGCTTTTTTGTTTTTACCCTCAGTATGCTCAGGGTTTGGCGCGCGGCCGCTCTCTTTATTAGACACTTCGGTTTGAGTGTCTTTACCAGTATCGTTGGTCGCGTCGCTTATAGGTTTGCTTCCCATCGTATCCTCTTTATTAATTTATGAATCTATTTTTTCAGTCCATGAGTGTCAGCAGGTCTAAATGCCGTCAGGGTCATGGCACTAAAGTGGGCCTACCATACGTTGTGATAGGATATTTTGCAATATTGGCGACAGTTACGTTATCGCCATAGCCGTTATTCATTATGCGCTGTTGATTAATTTCTTTAACCAATCCGGCGCTTAAGACCGGTCATCTGTAAGATACGCGTGGCAATCTCTTCAACAGACATCTCTGATACATCAAGGCTTGGAATACCTTGCGAGATATAAATCCCCTGTATCGCCCGCTGCTCTTGCTGACATTGTTGGTAACTAGCATAACGACTGCCAGCGCGGCGTTCTTGGCGAATTTTCACTAAGCGATCCGTATCGATTAATAAGCCAAATAACTTATGCTTATGCTCACGTAGGGCTTTAGGCAGCTTATTGTCGTTTAAATCTTCTTCGGTTAAGGGATAATTTGCCGCCCGAATACCAAATTGTAGCGCCAAATACAATGAAGTCGGCGTTTTTCCAGAACGCGAAACACCAATAAGAATAATATCTGCCGCATGATAATGGCGAGTGCGCGCGCCATCATCATTGTCTAAAGCAAAATGCACCGCATCGATACGTTCTTTATACGTCTCAGAGTCGACATCATCATGGGCATGACCTGAATGTCCGTCCGGCTCAACACCCGTCTCTTCTGCTACCCGACCGATGAGACCTTCGTACATATCCAAATTACAGCTATGCGCTGAGTTGATTTTCTCGCGAATATCAGGACTGACAATCGTATCAAATACCAATGGCAATAAATCATCGCGTTGATAAGCAGTATTGATTTGTTCGACGGCATCTTCGGCACGCTCTAAGCTATCGACATAAGGCAGTACTCGGGTTTCAAAAGGCACAGAGGCAAACTGACTTAAAATAGCGCGTCCAAGGGTTTCAGCGGTAATCGCCGTACCATCAGAGATAAAAAAGGCGGTTCTTATATTTTGAGCATTATCTACTTCTAATGCTTGTTTGTTTTGAATAGTCGGATTGGCTGGTTCGGGCGGATTGTTTACAAACATAACGTGAACACCTTTGTTAAAACGTTAAAACCTCAATAATCGCTTTTGCATAGCGCTGAAAAAACTTCAATCGACTCTTAATAGCCGTTTATAACCACTTATGATAAAAACTTCTTATAGCAAATTTGCCATGCTCTTTATTTGCCATGCTCTTTCATAGTCATTGGCTGTGAATTCGCTGCTAAAGAGCATGGTCGCGTCCAGAACATATCTATGCGCTATATTATACGCATAATAGCCATCTAATAGAAATCAATGTTACAGGCGTACACTTAGAAGCATTTGTATAAAAGTTAGCATAAAAACAAACCTCACTTTTAAGTCAATAATCAAACCAGTTATCAATAATTCAATAGTCACCTATATATAGAAGCAAATTTTAAAAGTGCTTTAAGCAAATTTTTGAAGTTTTATCCAACATTAGCTATTGTGAATACATTCATGAAACCTCTCACATTCCCATTTTCACTATATTCTAGCAGCCAAATATTACTTTCTTGACGCTCAAATATGTAGCAATCCCCACAATTTGTATCTTTTTGACGAATTTTTTGGTTCTAGGTATCGAAATTATCCAAATATAGGGGTATAATCGACCGTTATAATCTTTACTAAATAACCTTATTTTCTGGAGTTATCATGGCAGCGCAATCTACAGCACTTGTAATCAATCTTGATCAGCTAGGAAAAGATGACATTGATATGGTTGGCGGCAAGAATGCCTCGCTTGGCGAGATGATCAGCCATCTATCTGATTTGGGTGTCAGCGTTCCAGGTGGCTTTGCGACCACTTCAAATGCGTTCAATCGTTTTTTGACAGAAACAGGCTTACTCGACAAAATCAACAGCGAGCTTAAAACACTTGACGTTAATGATGTCAACAAGCTTGCTGAAACGGGTAAAAAAATCCGTACTTGGATTATTGAGCAAGAGCTGCCAAGCGACCTTGAGCAAGAAGTGCGTCAATCGTTTGAAACCATGAGTGGCGGCGAAGACATCGCTGTTGCGGTACGTTCTTCTGCTACTGCTGAAGATTTGCCAGATGCGTCATTTGCCGGTCAACAAGAAACTTTCTTGAACATTCGCGGCATTGATAACGTCCTCATTGCGATTAAAGAAGTATTTGCCTCTTTATATAACGACCGCGCTATCTCTTATCGTGTGCATAAAGGTTTTGAGCACGAAGGCGTTGCCCTATCTGCTGCTGTACAGCGCATGGTTCGTTCAGAAACTGGCGCCGCAGGCGTTATGTTCACCCTAGATACCGAAAGTGGTTTTGATCAAGTGGTCTTTATCACCTCAAGCTACGGTCTAGGTGAAATGGTCGTGCAAGGCGCGGTTAACCCAGATGAATTCTACGTATCAAAAAAATTACTTGCTAACGGTAAACCTGCGATTATCCGTCGCAACCTAGGTAGCAAGCATAAGAAAATGATTTATGGTGATGAAGGCAGCACCACTAAATCAGTAAAAACTGTCGATGTTGAAAAACAAGACCGCATGCAGTTCTCTTTATCGACTGAAGAGCTGAATTCACTTGCTAAACAAGCCATGACTATTGAAAAGCATTACGGTCAAGCGATGGATATCGAGTGGGCAAAAGACGGCGACAGCGGTGAAATCTTCATCGTTCAAGCACGTCCAGAAACCGTTAAGAGCCGCCAAGACAGCAATGTCATGGAACGTTATATCATCAATACTGGCGATGCTAAAATCCTATGCGAAGGTCGTTCAATCGGTCAACGTATCGGCGCTGGTAAAGTGCGTATCGTTAGCAACTTAAACGAGATGGACAAAGTACAAGACGGCGACGTATTAGTATCAGACATGACGGATCCGGATTGGGAACCAGTTATGAAGCGTGCTTCTGCTATCGTCACCAACCGTGGTGGTCGTACCTGTCACGCCGCTATTATCGCGCGTGAGCTTGGTGTACCAGCAATCGTTGGTTGTGGTAATGCCACTGAATTATTGGTTGATGGTCAAGACGTCACCGTTTCTTGTGCTGAAGGTGATACTGGCTTTATTTATGAAGGTCAGATTGATTTTGAAGTACAAACCAACTCTGTTGAATCTATGCCAGAGCTTGCATTCAAGGTAATGATGAACGTTGGTAACCCAGATCGCGCCTTCTCATTTACCCAAATGCCAAACGAAGGTATTGGTCTTGCGCGTTTAGAGTTCATCATCAACCGTATGATTGGCGTGCATCCAAAAGCATTACTTAACATGAACAGCTTACCACGTGAAATCGCCCAAGCTATCAATGAGCGTATCGCCGGTTATGCGTCACCAGTTGATTTCTATATTGATAAATTGGTCGAAGGTATCTCAACCCTAGCCGTTGCCTTTATGGATCAGCCAGTTATCGTGCGTATGTCTGATTTTAAATCAAACGAATATGCTAACTTGCTTGGCGGTAAATTATACGAGCCATCAGAAGAAAACCCAATGCTTGGTTTCCGTGGTGCGAGCCGCTACGTTTCTGACAACTTCCGTGACTGCTTCGAGCTTGAGTGTAAAGCATTGAAACGCGTCCGTGATGAGATGGGTCTGACTCACGTCGAGATTATGATTCCATTCGTCCGTACCGTTGGCGAAGCCAAAGAAGTCATCGAGTTGCTAGCGAAAAACGGTCTAAAACGTGGTGAAAATGGTCTGCGCGTTATCATGATGTGTGAGTTACCAACCAACGCCTTATTAGCAGATGAGTTCCTAGAGCACTTCGATGGTTTCTCAATCGGCTCAAACGACTTGACCCAGTTAACACTTGGTCTAGACCGTGACTCAGGTATCGTCTCACATCTATTTGATGAGCGTGATCCTGCGGTTAAGAAACTATTGTCTATGGCGATTGAAGCTTGTAACAAAGCTGGCAAATACATTGGTATTTGTGGTCAAGGCCCATCAGATCACCCAGATCTTGCTTACTGGCTCATGGAACAAGGTATCGACTCAGTGTCATTGAACCCTGACTCAGTATTAGATACTTGGTTCTTCTTAGCGGGTGAAGAAGCGAAGTAAGCCGTAACGTTCAGTCACAGCGTTAATTCACATCGTCATGTAAGATATAATCATTAGGGTCTATTTGATTTTTTCAAATAGACCCTAATATAATGTATTACCAAAAGTGACTTAAAAGTAGCTTTAAAGACCGTTTATCAAAAACAGCTCTTTAAAAGCAGCTACTCATAAAAAGTGACTTGAGATATGACTAACTATGTAGGCAATTATGCAGATTTTCCTTGCTCGAAATAACGTACAAGCCGGTCCATACACTTTGGATCAGCTCAATATCATGCTCACCTCTGGCGAAGTCGTATTAGATGATTTGATATGGCATGAAGGCTTAGATCAGTGGCAGCGTGTTGGTAATTTAACCAACAATCAGCCTTACTATCGTCCTGCTCCTATAGTGACGGCGGATAATAACGACTCTATTATTAATAATATCACTATCTTTCCAGAAGATTCTGCTAGTAGTACGGGTCAAGATGACAAAGCCGTATCGCTAGACAGATTATATGGCAAGCCTGAACGTCCAGCAGAAAACGCTAAAAACAGCAAAGTGGACATGACAACCAATCGTCAATACACACCAAATAGTAATGTGTCATTAAATAAGTCTGGTGCCAAAAAGATTTCCGACAACGATAAAGTCGTCGGTGATGTTGTGCTTGCGCCTATCATGTCGCGAGTATTGGCAACTGCGCTCAATGGCTTGCTGTATGTATTAGCGATTTTTCCGCTAGTCATGGCGTTGACCAAGATGGATGTGGATTATACCAAGTTTCAAAACATCCAAGATATGGATGCCGCTTATCAGTACTCAATGACGCTCATGGAAAGTATTCCAAGCAGCACCTTGATGATGTCACAAGTGATGGTATTTGGTTTGTTTGCGCTGCAACTGGTATTTATTACCTTGCGCGGGCAATCACTTGGTAAGCTGATTACCGGTATCCGCGTCGTCGACCAAATGACTCATCGCCTGCCATCTTTTACCAAGCTTATTGGCATGCGTACCTTGCTGCTGTTTATTATTTATAATTTGTTGTTTTCGTTTACCAGCTTCTTAGGGTTTGTGGTTATTATTGTTCATTATTATATGGCCTCAAAAAGCCCTGAAAATATCGGTTGGCATGACAAACTTGCTAAAACCCTAGTGGTAAAAGCGGATAGCAGCCAATTGGTCAAAAAGCCAAAAGTAAAATAATTAACTTAATAATTAATTTATAGCCTTGTTATAAACAGATTATTATAAATATCATAAAGTTATATTAAAAAGTGGCGTTTAGGCGCCACTTTTTATTAGTAGAGCAGTATTTGCTGCTTTTATTGTTTATTAACAGCCGCTTAGCGATTAACCTTTGTGTTAGGCACCGAGTACTGTTATAATACGGCGCTTTATAAACTAAGCTTATCCCCTATTGTTTTTATAGAATTCGATAAAATTTGGGCTTACCTTATAAATCTCCTTGCTATTAACATAGGGTTAATAGCTACTAATCCGTAAGGAGTCATAATGCGACATTACGAACTGGTGTTACTTGTACACCCAGACCAAAGCGACCAAGTGGTCGGCATGGTTGAACGCTATATCAAGTTGGTTCAAGACAACAACGGCACAATCCATCGTCTAGAAGATTGGGGTCGTCGTCAACTGGCTTACCCAATTAACAAGATTCATAAAGCTCACTACGTTCTTTTCAACATTGAAACTGACGGTGAAACTTTAGCTGAACTTGAAGAATTATTCCGTTATAACGACGCGATCATTCGTAGTCTAGTTATGCGCCGTGACGACGCTGTCACTGAAGAGTCGCAGTTAGCCAAGAATGCCGATGAAAAACGCGCACGCAAAGCAACTACTCGTCGTCCAGACAGTCGTGAAAACGATAATGACGACAACGACAACAGTGAAGACTAATTAAAGGAGAATACTCATGGCACGTTTCTATCGCCGTCGCAAATTCTGCCGTTTCACTGCTGAAGGCATCACTCACATCGATTATAAAGATGTTGAATTGCTAAAACAGTATATCAGTGATAATGGTAAAATCGTACCAAGCCGCATTACCGGTACATCTACTAAGTATCAGCGTCAACTTGCGACTGCTATCAAGCAAGCTCGTTATTTATCGCTACTTCCATACACTGATAACCATCAGGGTTAACCGTTAACTTTAACTAGGAATGACTCATGCAAATTATTTTGTTACAGCGTATCGTCAACCTTGGTAAACTCGGTGAAACTGTCGATGTGAAACCAGGTTACGGACGTAACTTTCTTATCCCTTTGGGTAAAGCACTACCTGCTACTGCAGCTAACATTGAAAAGTTCGAAGCACGTCGTGCTGAGCTTGAAGCTGAAGAAGCAAAAGAAGTAGCTGTTGCTCAAGAACGTGCTGACGCATTAACTGACGTTAATGTTATCATGCGCGCTAAATCAGGTGACGAAGGCAAGCTATTTGGCTCTATCGGTACTCGCGATATCGCTGAAGCATTGACTAACTCAGGTCTAGAAGTTGACCGTGCTGAAATCAAGCTACCTGAAGGCACTTTACGTCAAGTTGGCGAATATAATGTTGATATTCAGCTACACCATGACGTTACTGCTAGCATCTTAGTAACCATTCTTTCAGAAGATGGCGACACTCAAGAGTCAGCAGAAGAAGTTGAAGACGAGAACGAAGATTACTCTGAAGAGTAATATTTAGTACGCGTCTAAAGAAAAGCCAGTAACGTCATGTTGCTGGCTTTTTTGTTTGTCAAATTATTTAATATTTATCAAGCAGCTCGGATTTATAAGTCATTTATAATAAACACTTACAATGATATATAAGCGCAATAATTGGTAATAAAACACCTGTACAACCTATACTTAACAATAAAATACTGTTTATAAAGTCATCTTTAATAATAGCCTCTCAATTGCTACCCTATATTCAGATATTTATATGGCTACTAATATGTCGACTAACTATAGGGCCGTTTATTAAATAATGATGGATATGACGGGACGATATGATAAACACTGATGACAAATTAATCTGTATCCAAGGTAATGAGTTTTACGCAGAAGGCGAGATATATACCGTTGGTAGAATCGTGAATAATAAATATTTTCAGCTACTGACTGGTAGCAACGATGATCACTGGTATGCGACTTTAGATGACGAAGGTATTTATGTTAGCTTTGATTCTATGAGCCCTAAAGACAATAAAGCTTGGTTTGATAAGATGGCTTAGGAAGTTTTCATTGATGCATTTATCAAAGGTACTTGTTTAAGAAAGATCTGTGCTTAAGAAAAGCTTGTTCTTGAAAAAACTATATTTTTGAAAAAAATTATCCAAAAAACTGGTCATTATAAATGGTCAGTTTTTTTTGGCTAAAAATTCAGTTGGCGATGCTCTAGATAATTTACAGGTCGTGGCCACTCAGCGGCTATCTTTGGCACCTCTTGCCCAGCGACTATCATACTTGCAGCATTTATCCAGCCTGCATGACCGACTGCCAATATTGGTCTATGACTGCTATTTTGCCTAGCCATCTCATTTATCCAATTCTCAATACGCTCAAATAACTGCTGTAAACTTTCGCCGCCCTTGGGTGCAAAATCCGCAAAATCAGTGCACCAGTCGTCAATCTGTTGTTTTGGTATTTGTGCCCAAGGCTGACCGTCCCAATTACCAAAATCAATCTCTGCAAGCTCAGGTGCGATATTACATTGAAAGCCTTGCTGCGCCAGTATCTCCCCGACTTTTAATGAGCGCTGTAACGGGCTGACCCAAATCACCTTTGGTAATTGATGCAGACGCACAAAGCGCTGTATTTTATTAGCCAGACGCTTAATTTTGCGTTTATCGACATTGATATCCGTCTGTCCGATACAAAACCCACTAGCCGCAATGGGCTTTGGATGGCGCCAAATATGAAAAATCATTTGCTGTTACTGTCCTATTTTGACCATGACTTTTATATCAGATAAGCGGTATAGAAGCAGCAAGTCCAATATAAATGGCAATCTCACTTAACTGCTGCGTGGCGCCCAAGCCATCACCCGTATAGCCCTCTAAACGTCTGTGTAATAAACGGCGCATATAGTCTGTCGCTACGATACCTAGCAATAAAGCCAATAACCATTGCCAAATACCAATCTGCTGCACGGTAGCAGGAAACAGGAGTACGACAAGCACGCCAGCCAATAGCAACCAAGCACTGCTCAATAGCCCTTGAAAAGGCGTCAGCTGCTGCGCCATCGGCTTGGCTTTGGCATGCTCAATCTCACCGCCATAAGGCAATAGCGCCAGTAAGCTAATGCATAATAAGCGTGAGGTCGTATGGCCAATAATCAGCGCCACGATAGCCACCGATAGCGGCATAGAAGCTAATAAACTGATTTTCATTAATAAGGCCGAGACCAAACCCAGTACACCATAAGTCCCTAAACGTGAGTCCTTCATAATCTCTAAAGTACGCTCTCGGGTCAGACCTCCGCCAAGCCCATCGCAACTATCGGCAAGTCCATCTTCATGAAAAGCGCCAGTAAGCTTAATCCCAAAGGCGGTACTTATCACTGCCGCGACCAAGGGTGTAAATAAAATACTGCCCAGCCAAAATACGCCAGCGCAAAGCAGCCCAACCAGCAGACCGACTGCAGGAAAATGACGGCTGCTCTGGTGCAACCACTGCGGATTGTAATTGGCAAATTGCGGTACGGGCAGACGCGTTAAAAACTGCACCGCCACCAATAATAGACGCCATTCATGCTTTATAAATTGACCAACGCTTGGTTTAAACGATGGTTGCTGTGGCGGCTCTGGTTGATTCAATGACTGATTTGATGGTTGTTTTGATGGTTGTTTTGATGGCTTTTTTGATAATTGTGACATTAGCTGTTTTGTCCACTAATACCTGCATCGTTAAAACTTGCCATCTCATTTATAATGGCACAAGCCGATTGCAATAATGGATACGCTAATGCTGCACCGCTACCCTCACCTAGGCGCATACCCATATTGAGTAATGGCTCAGCATTGAGCAGTTTTAATAAATGCGCATGCCCGGGTTCAACCGAGTGATGGGCAAAGACAGCATATTGAGCAACACCGGGCGCTAGGCGCTCAGCAGCCAACAACGCGCTACTGGCAATAAAACCATCGATTAAAAGAATACGGCGCTCACTGGCGGCCTGAATCAGCGCCCCTGCCATCATAGCAATCTCAAGCCCGCCCAACGCAGCAAGTATGTCGAATGGCGCTTGTGCTTCACTATGACGCGCCAATACTTGCGTTAAAATACTTGCCTTGTGTTGTAACCCTGCATCGTCAAGACCGGTGCCGCGACCGATACAATCATTAATCGGTGTATCGCCCAATCTTGCCAGCAAAAGACTTGCCGCTGAGGTATTACCAATGCCCATCTCTCCGACGATAAGCAAATTACCCGCCATGCTCTCGACAACTTTCATGCCGCTCTCTAAGGCAGCTAAACATTCTGCTACGCTCATCGCAGGCTCGGTTAGCGCATCACGGCTACCGTGACGGACTTTATAATCGAGCAATTGCGCGTGGTCTTTAAAAGGAGAATTGGCAAAGTCGGCATCGACACCAGCATCGACTACTTTTAGCTCAATATTATGCTGACGGGCTAAGACATTGATAGCAGCGCCGCCTTGCAAAAAGTTATAAACCATCTGCGCAGTGACGGCACTAGGATACGCGGATGTGCCATGCTTGGTTAGACCGTGATCGGCGGCAAACACTCGAATCTGTGGCTGATTAATATGCGGCGTGGTCGTACCTTGAATCATACCTAACTGTACAGCGAGCGTTTCTAAACGTCCAAGTGCGCCAAGCGGCTTAGTCTTTTGGTCGATGATTTGCTGCAATTGCTGGCGCAGCTCATTATTTTCGATATTGGGAATAGTAGGTGCGGTAAAGGTGTTCAAGGCAATCATCCTAAAGGTTATAAATGAAACAGGAGACTATGGTAGCAGATTATCCAATTTATAATGATATGATTGGCTTAATTGCACAATTCCAACTTGCATAATCGTAGAGTATTTCATGAAAATTTTAATCGCCCCTGACTCATTTAAAGAAAGTGTAGAAGCATTGGATGTCTGCCACGCTATCCAGTCTGGATTCAGCCAAGTGTTTCCTGACGCTGACTATAAGCTGCTACCCATGGCAGATGGTGGTGAAGGAACTTCTGCAGTATTGTCTTATGTGCTAGGTGGGCGCTGGAAAAACGTGGTTGTGAACGATCCATTAATGCGACCAATCAATGCTAAATATCTGCTATTAGAAAATGAGACAGCCGTAATTGAAAGTGCTCAAGCCTGCGGTCTACATTTATTGACGACTGAAGAAAGAAATCCGTTAATTACGAGTAGCTATGGAGTTGGCGAACTTATTGCGGATGCTTTAGATGAAGGCGTTAAACGCATCATTATCGGTTTGGGTGGTAGCGCTACCAATGACGCAGGACTTGGTATGCTAATGGCGCTTGGCATGACGTTTCATGATAGTGACGACAATACGTTAGCCCAAGGCGGCGCGCTTGCCAACTTGCAACGATTAGATGCTACAAGCTTCCATACTAGTGTGCTGGAGACAGTATTTGAAGTAGCCTGTGATGTCACCAACCCTTTATGTGGCGAATTGGGTGCCAGTGCAATATTTGGCCCTCAAAAAGGCGCCAGCCCGCAGCAAGTTAATGATTTGGATAAAGCGCTAACGCATTTTGCGAGTGTATGTGAGCAGCATGGCTATCAGAATTACCAAGACATAGCGGGTGCTGGCGCAGCAGGTGGTCTTGGCTATGCGTTAATGAGCTTTTGCCAAGCTGAGTTAAAACCAGGCTTTGATACAGTGGCAAAAGTTACCAACTTATCACAGCATATTGCCGATGCAGATTTGGTCATCACTGGTGAAGGCAAGCTTGACGTGCAGTCTGCTATGGGCAAAGTAGCTGGCGGCATTAGCCAAATCGCCAAACTAAGCCAGACGCCAGTGATTGCGATTTGCGGCAGTGTTGATGTGTTAGAACCTGCACAAACCAGTCAGTTTGATGTCATTATGCCCAGTATCCAAAAGCTAGAGTCCATCGATAATATCTTTAAAAACGCTTATCATAATATTGAAATCACTGCTGCCAATATTGCGGCGGCGATAAAATTGGGTCAATGCATAAAATAGTATTTAGAGAGCTACTTTATATTTTCTCATAGCCATTTTTGACTGTATTAGCGTTAAATGGTGCTCTTATTATCTAAGAGCACCATTTTTATGTGAGCTATCAACAATACTGAGCTGTTGCATAAGGAAGTCACTTAAGGAGTTAGGCATGCTACTATTTGGGTTATGATTTAAGTCTCGTTTGTATTTTATTCTAAATTTAGCTAGTGCTTATTAATTAGCAGTTATCAAGGACGATAAATGAATAACCATAACCTCAAGCCATCAGAACCTTGCTCCTCAATGAATCCCAGCGAGCCTTTGGTTATTAGAGAAAACTTAGGCAGTGTTGTGACATTGACACTCAATTGTCCCAAACAATTCAACGCGCTATCAGTAGATATGTTATCTGCTATGCAAACAGAGCTTGACAGCATCACCCACGATAGCAGTATTCGCGTGGTCGTCATTGCCGCAAACGGTAAGGCCTTTTGTGCCGGTCATAATCTAAAAGAGATGCGCGCCAATCCAGAAAAGGCATTTCAGCGCGCCTTATTTGAACAGTGCAGCCAGATGATGCTGACCATCAATCGCATGCCACAAGTGGTGATAGCTAAAGTAGAAGGCATCGCTACTGCTGCTGGCTGTCAGCTGGTGGCAGCCTGTGATTTAGCTGTCGCCTCGGACAATGCCAAATTTGCCACTTCTGGTATCAGCGTAGGGCTGTTTTGTTCCACCCCTGCAGTAGCAGTCAGTCGCAACCTCTCTCGCAAGCAAGCATTTGAGATGCTCATCACCGGTGAATTTATCGATGCTCATACTGCACTGCAACAAGGACTCATCAACCGTGTGGCAATCGCAGAGCAATTAGATACGACTTTGCAGTCTTTAATAGATAGCATTACCGCCAAATCCTCAGTCGCTTTGACCACCGGCAAAACCATGTTCTATAACCAGTTGGATATGACATTGGCAGAGGCTTATGAGTATGCCAGCGAGGTGATGAGCTGTAATATGATGGCGGATGACGTGAGTGAAGGGATTGATGCCTTTATCGAAAAGCGTCCTGCCGTATGGACAGGACACTAAGAGCAATATCAGCATTTTATAACATAAAATACTGATATCGCCACACGCGACTTTTTAGATAATACAATACGCTTTGCTCAATAAAGAAGGACAATAACGAAAACTACTCTGCTAATAATTTCGCCAACAGCTCATTTATCTCAACTTTAAATTCTCTGTCTTCGATTTTATTGGCGCTAATTTTAGCATTTTGTAGGTTTTCGATAGCCGCCTCTGTTTGACCCAATTCGATTTGCAGCTCAGCCATAGAAAATGCAATTGATGCCAAATGGTCTTTTGAATTAATCGCCGCGGCTTTATCTAACGCTTTTTGATAGATAACCAATGCTTCATCCAAATCTTCGGTAAAGTCAGCCAACGTTTCCCACTGTTCAGGATGGTCTTTATCGCTCTTTTCATTTTCGTTACAAAGATCCTTTAACTGCGTATATAGCATATCAAAGGTTTTTTGATCGTTTTTACTGTCCGCTTCTAGCAGTTTTTCTGCTAGCACATAAATGGATTTATATATTTTGGTATTAATCATGATGGATAACCCTGTTAGTTGTTCGTCAAATACGTTAATGGCGTTGATTATAGACTAGTTTGCCTGAATAGCTCATAGAAAAGGGCGTGATATCGATATCACACCCTTATACTGTATTTAGCTAATAAAATAAGCAGTTAATATAGCCAATGAAATGGCAACGTTTACTCAGCAGCGATGGCAATCATCTCAACCAATAGTTCAGGACGTGCCAACGCCGACTCGCCGCAAGCACGAGCGGGTGGCTGCACGCCTTCAAACCATTTATCCCACACTTCATTCATTGCAGCAAAGTCTGCCATATCTTTTATCCAGACTGTCACTGACAATAGCTTTGATTTATCGCTGCCCACTTCCTCTAACAGTGTTTGTATCTTCTCTAAACACGTCAATGTTTGCGCTTTGATATCGTCTTCGCTATTGCCCACTTGACCACATAAATAAACGGTCTGGTTATGCACTACGATTTTACTCATACGTTGATTACTATGCAGCTTTTGCATGGATTATTATCCTTAATTTTTTAATGGTCTTAAATACATGAGCGTTTAAATTTATAAATAACTCACGTTTTATTAAACAGTGCTTGGCAAGAAATTAGCGAGAAAAACGATCGGCGCTAAAGGGCTCAATATCAACGAGTGTTGGTTTGTCATGAATCATCTCTTCGACGATACGACCGGTCATTGGCCCTAAAGTAAAGCCTTGATGGCTATGACCAAAGGCAAACCATAATTTGTCATGCTTAGGCGCAGGACCGATAACCGGCTTCATATCAGGCATACAAGGACGTGAGCCTGCCCATGCTTCACTTTCAACGGCATCTTCTAGCGGTAGAATTTTGCGCGCAAGTTTTAACACGGTATTTAATTGGCCAAAGTTCTTTGGCGCATTCATCGTCGTCATCTCAGCACCGGTGGTAATGCGGATACCTTGTTGCATTGGCCCCATCACAAAGCCTTTATCCATATCAAACATACTATGATGAATGGTATTTTTCTCATTCACTTTAAAATGCTGATGATAGCCACGCATCGGGAACAACGGCAAATCATAACCAAGCGGTTTGATTAAATCATTCGACCAAGGTCCAGCGGCAATGACCAATTTATCACTGTAATAAGTGTCATTGTCGGTAATGACTTTCCAGCCGTTTTCTTCTTGTACAATTTCTTTGACGCTGCTTTCTTTGATGGTACCTTGCATCTCTTGGAAGTTTTTAGCATAAGCTTTTACAAGTGAGCTTGGGTTTGACACTTGCCAAGAGTTGAGCCAATGAATCGCGCCAACGAACGCGTCAAAATTGGCACTAGGCTCCATGGCTTTTAACGCTTCAACCGTCAAGACGTTATGCTCAACACCCTGATTGCGCGCGTCAATAGCAGCAGCAATGGCTTCTTTAAACGTCTCTTCAGAGCGATGCAGCTGCAACCAACCATCACGGGTAATCAATTCATCCGCACCAGAGGCTTCAATCATGGTTTGGTGCTCGCTGGTACAATGCTCAATCAGCGTCTGCCATTCCGCTTCTATTTTTTTGACTGAAGCAGGTGTAGAATATTTCCAATACTGCAATAGCGCCTGATGATAGCGCAAAATAGCCGGAATTCGATAGCGAATATCAGTCCCTTGGTTCGGCAATACGCGTATCATTTCAGTCAGATGGCGCGGAAACGGATGGGTATGAATCGCCTCACGCTGAATCAAACCCGCATTGCCGTATGAAGTCTCAGAGCCCGGTAACTTTTTGTCTAACAGCAATACTTGAGCGTTATTTTTTTGTAGATGCCAAGCAACTGAGGTGCCAACCATCCCTGCACCGATAACGATCACTTCATAGCGCATAACTTGTCCTTTTTTAAGGTCTTAATACAGAATGTCAAATATGAGAAATAACAGATAAGGGAGTAATAGTAACGCATTGCGCGCCAGATTAAACCCTTATGATATAAATATTTTTGCTATTGAATACTTTTGGTCATGGATTTCAATGGAAGGTATTTTTGATAGGAATAATGGAAGTATGATTGAAAAAATAGTGCTGATGTAAGTAGATTAAAAACAATAAACGATTTCAAAAATGAGGCAGCTAAACGTTGTGAGGTTAGCTGCCTTTTAGAATTAATGACTATTTTAGCGTTAAGAGCGATGCATATCCTACATTTATCACAAGCAATCACCACCAAATCGGATCTTCATTCGCTAGCGTCTCTAAAAGCCTTTTACTGGTCTCGACCGTTAACTTATCAGCAGGTAGCTCAGCAATAAATCTTGAGGGCTTATCAAAGTATCCTGAATAGCTTGAGAAGTACTCTGGCGCGGTTAAAAACAATCTGCTCTTAGCGCGACTGCAGGCAACATAAAACAGCTTACGCTCCTCCTCTAACTCTTCAAAATCACTGAGCGAGCGATAGTGCGGCGTCATACCATCGACGAGGGAATTGACAAACACAACAGGCCATTCAAGCCCTTTGGCACTATGAATGGTAGAAATGATAACTTTGTCATTACTATCTTCGCCTTTTTCAGTCTCGCCTGCGGTAGCAACTGAATCATTGGGCGGATCAAGGGCAAGATTTTCTAAGAATTTATCGAGACTGTCATACTCTGTCGCTAGGTTTTTGAGTACACGAAAATCTTCGCTACGTTCACGCCAATTCTCTTCAATCGTTTTTAGGAGAGGAATATAAAACTCTAGAATCCGCTCAATCACTATTTCGACTGACTCTGCCTGACTGGCTTTGGTCAAAGTCGTATGCAATGATTTAAGCTGTGGGCTTTTTTTCGCAAATGATGGTGTTAATAGCGGCTCGAAAGTGTTGCTATTAACATTATTATTAACATTGCTATCGGCATTAATGGCTTGGGTCAAACGCGTTGCCGTTACCGCTCCCACCCCTTTAAACAAGGTTAAAATACGGTGCCATGCAATCGTATCATTTGGGTTATAAAGTATTTTGACAAAGGCTAAGACGTCCTTGATATGGCGTCTTTCAATAAAGCGGATGCCGCCTACGACAATAAAGGGAATATTGCGCTCCATAAATTCAAGCTGAACGTAGTTGGATTGAAAGGACGTGCGGCACAAGACGGCAAAATCTTGATAATCGTAATCCGGTTTTAATTCGATAATTTTATCAGCGATATACTTTGCTTCTTTGGTTTCATCGCTTAAACGGCGAAAAACTGGCTTTATGCCTTCTATAGATGCGCCCGAGTACAATTGCTTTTGATAGCCTAACGTGATTTGAGCCGATAAAGCATTGATATAATCAAGCACCGCTGGTGTACTGCGATAATTTTGCTCTAGCTTAATCAGTTTTGCTTCGGGATAGCTTTCGCCAAATAATAAGATATTTTCATAATTGGCACCGCGAAAGGCATAAATACTTTGGTTATCATCACCAACAACCATCAGCGACACCGATATAGGCGCACAGATGAGGTCAATGAGTTCTTTTTGCGGAATATTGGTGTCTTGATATTCATCGACCATGACATAACGATAGTGCTTTTGTAGCAGTTGACGAAAAGTGTCATTGTGTTTTAGATGCCGCACCACTTGACTGATGATGTCATCAAAATCGTATAAATGGTTGGCGCGCTTATACTCATGAAAGTCGACGGCCAATTGCTCAATAACAGGAATATGCACGGCGATATCAGGATAACTGCTTTCAATTAAGTCACGAATATGAATGCGCCGATTTCTAGAGGTTGAGAAGATATTTTGCAAGGTTTTTTTGCGCGGAAATGCTTGATTGATTATTTTGGCCGGATACTTTTTTTCTTTATTAATCAAATCAATAGCGTCTTCACTGTCGCCGGTATCTAAAATAGTAAAGCGCGGATTGATACCAAGCAGCCCAGAATATTGGCGCAATAACATATTGCAAAATGAGTGAAAAGTGCCGCTAGTGATATCATTTAACGCCTTACTGTTTATGTGACTATTATCATCTAGACGGCTAGCCAGCAAAGTTCTAGCGCGACTTTTAATCTCATTGGCCGCTTTACGGGTAAAGGTCAATAGCAGAATCTCTTTTGGCGCTACACCATTTTCTATCAGGTAGCTGGTTCTATAGGTCAGAGTTTTCGTTTTACCAGAACCTGCACCGGCGATAACCAACACCTTGCCCTCAGTTGTGGTAGCAGCCAATAGCTGATTAGGATTTAACTCACTGGCATAATCCACTTGCAACCCTAAATGACTGGCAAGCCGTTGCTCTAATATTTCAGCATCCGCATTTATCAAGTTGGCCTCGAGCTTTTTAATCGCCTGCTCAAGCCGCATAAGCTTGGGTTTCATGTCAACGAAATTTTGCGGATAATTATAATGGTGGGTAGCAAAAATGGTGGTCATTATTAACAATTGCCTTTGGTATGGTTTATCGTGCTAGCTATTGATGACAGCGCAGCAGCATACATCATCATTTATAGGTAGTAGCTTATCATAATAGGCAAAGCTCTGAGGGTCGTTGATAACGAACATTGATATTAAACGGCGGTATTAAGTATTGTTATTGACCATAAAAATTGGAACAGCAAGCACAACAACCTCACCCATTTTGGCTGAAATTTGCTACAATATGCCCAATTTTGAGTTACTATTTTACGAAGTCTGTTATTGACTGATTTTATTAATATATTGAGAGCATGTTATGGGTTTTAATTGCGGCATTGTCGGTCTACCAAACGTGGGTAAATCCACCCTGTTTAACGCCTTGACCAAAGCGGGTATCGCCGCTGAAAACTTTCCATTTTGTACCAAGGATCCCAATACAGGTATCGTACCTGTACCAGATCCACGCCTGAAAAAATTGGCTGATATCGTCAAGCCTGAGCGCGTATTGCCTACGACCATGGAATTTGTTGATATAGCAGGTTTGGTCGCTGGCGCGTCAAAAGGCGAAGGTATGGGCAACCAGTTTTTAGCCAATATTCGCGAGACCGATGCGATTGCTCACGTAGTACGCTGCTTTGATGATGACAACGTCGTCCACGTTGACGGCCGCGTCAGCCCTATCGATGACATCGAAACCATCAATACCGAATTGGCATTGGCAGATTTAGAAGCCGTTGAGCGCGCTATCCACAACTTAAGCAAAAAAGCCAAAGGCGGTGATAAAGACGCCTCTGCTATGCTCGATATTTTCAAAAAAATCGAGCCTTTATTAGCAGAAGGTAAAGCGGCTCGCGCTGCCAATTTAGACAAAGACGAACAAAAACTGATCAGAAGCTATGGTCTGATTACCCTAAAGCCAACCATGTATATCGCTAACGTTGCTGAGGATGGTTTTGAGAATAATCCATATCTTGATGCAGTGCGTAACTACGCTACTGGTGAAGACTCTATTGTCATTGCGCTATGTAACCAAATCGAATCTGAAATTGCTCAGCTTGATGAAGATGACAAAAAAGACTTCCTAGCTGAAATGGACATGGAAGAGGCTGGCCTTGATCAAGTCATTCGCGGCGGGTATGAGTTGCTTGATATGCAGACTTATTTCACTGCGGGCGTCAAAGAAGTCCGCGCTTGGACAGTTGCTGTTGGTGCAACGGCTCCTGAAGCCGCTGGTGTGATTCATACTGATTTTGAACGTGGCTTTATCCGCGCTGAAGTGATTGCTTATGATGACTTTATCGAATACAACGGTGAAAAAGGCGCAGCTGCTGCAGGTAAATCACGCTTAGAAGGCAAAACCTATATCGTACAAGATGGCGACGTGATGCATTTCCGCTTTAACGTTTAACGTTTAATAAAGCGGATTGCGTGTTTACACAGTCTTATTAGAGAACAACCAAAAGCCAGCTTCAAAGCTGGCTTTTTTTATTATAATAAAGGGAAGAACGTTAGAATAATTAACCTCTCTAAAAACAACGATAAAATAAAATGATAAAAATAACGGACTATAACCTATGACTGCTTCTGTTAATCAAGTGCTTAATTCCAGTGACCATTGGGCAAAATTATTTAATGCCCAGCGTTTAGGGAGTCATAAAAAAGCCCCTGCCGAGGACAGCGCGCGCTCCTCCTTTCATAAAGATTACGACAGACTGGTGTTTTCACACTCCTTTCGCCAGCTTAACCAAAAAACCCAAGTCCATCCCCTAACCAATCAACTCGGTATTCATACGCGCTTAACGCATTCGCTAGAGGTTTCTTGTATTGGGCGCTCCTTGGGCATTATGGCGGCAGAGAAGCTGCATGATAAATTAGATGGTGGCTTACCAAATGGTGTCGCGCCCGCTGATGTTGGTGTTATTGTACAAGCGGCATGCCTTGCCCATGATATCGGCAACCCACCGTTTGGTCATGCCGGAGAGTACGCCATTCGTGACTGGTTTATGCATCCTGAGCGTCAAAAGATCTTGCACAACCTAAGTAGCAATGAGCAGTTAGACTTGCTTGCTTATGAAGGTAATGCGCAGGGATTTCGCATCCTTGCCCGCAATGAGCACCACCCTGATTTAGGCGGTATGCGCTTGACTTGCGCCACTTTGGGCGCGTTTATGAAATACCCTTGGCTTGCAACCCATAGCAATGCTATTTATCAAGACAGTCCCACCACTAACATGCAAAAATTTGGCTGCTTTTATAGTGAGGCAGCTCAATTAGAAGAGTTAGCAGCACGTTTACATCTGCCGCGCTCCGAGCAACACGATGGCTTCGCTCGTCATCCGCTGGCTTATTTATTGGAAGCGGCAGACGATATCTGCTATGCGCTGATAGATTTGGAGGATGGCATCAATTTGAATATGCTAAGCTATGCGGAGGTTGCGGCTATTTTTTATGAGTTGATTGGCGAGCGCCCTGATACGCTTAATTTACCCACTCATGTGTCAGTCAGGCAGCATTTGGCATCGCTGCGGGCACGGGCAATGATGCGTTTGGTCAATGCCGTCACCGATGCTTTTGTAGCCAATAGTAACGCTATGCTGGCTGGGACGCTACAAGGCAGCCTGTTTGCCCATTGTGATGCAACTGTGCAAAGCGGCATCACCCAAGCTAAGCAATTGGCGCGTGAAAAGATATTTAATCACCCAAGTAAAGTACGCATGGAGCTGATGGCCAATCAATGCCTGCAGCGCCTGCTCGATGCTTTTATGCCATTGGCTTGGACAAATGAGACCAGCGCTTCCATAACCCAAATGTCCTTTGAGCAGCAGCGTCTGCTAAAATTGCTACAGCCGCATCTCGATGAGCATCGTCGCGTTTTATCCGATGACACCTATGATAATATGCTCAATGTCTTAGACTTTATAACCGGTATGAATGACCATGAAGCGTATCGATTGGCGCAAGAGCTACAAGGACATTGGGGCACTATTGTTTAAGCGAAATGTTTAAGCAGCAAGTTTAAAAAGAAGTCTAGAATTAATTTAAAACCAAGCTTAAAATTCAGTCTAAAACCAATTCTAAAAACTGGACAATCAACGATAACCGTCTATTTCATTCGTATTTTCGCAATGAAATGAGTATGATAGACATCTATCAGGTAATTTTGAAATATTATGAGTAGTCGCGAACAAAAGAAACTTCAAACACGGCACGCTTTTTTTAATGCGGTGCTCGATTTATGTATGACGGGGCAATCTTTTAGCTCAATCAGTCTCAGGCAAGTCACGCGTGAGGTTGGCGTGGTGCCGACCGCCTTTTATCGCCATTTTGATGACATGGAATCGCTCGGTCGTGCCTTGGTTATCGAAGAGTTGGGCGGTACGCTAGCAACTTTAAGTGACAACCTGCAAATTGGGCGCAAACGTAGCTTTGAGCGTCAAATCGCTAAAAGTATCCAGATGTTTTTATATATGGTCAGCGAGCAGCCTTGCTATTGGCAATTTTTAGTCAGTGAACGCTATGGCGGCTCAGAAGCGGTACGCAAAGCCATCAATGAGCTGATTAAAAACCACGGGCAGAGTCTAGCAGACGATTTAGCCCTACAACCTGCTTTTGCCCATATCAATACTTATGACCGTAGATTATTGGCTGAGGCTGGGGTCAATATGTTCTTTTCCTGGATTATTGATTGGCTAGAGCTGACCTATACCGAAGACCATGATGATGAAGTCGACTTGGCTGATATTGAAGATAAAAAACAGCTGATGCTGCATAATTGTACACGGCAAGCACAGATGCTGTTTTATGGTGCTTACAACTGGAAATCTACGGAAGAAACCCGTTTAAGTGATTAATTGGGCTTAATTTTTGCAAGTTATTTGATGATACTTATCTTACCATTTCTTTAGAGATAGTCTTTTAGTTTCCATGTAGCTATCGTCATCAAAAACTTGGTCGAAAAGCCCAAAGTCGCTGCGTTACTACGCGTACCTCTTTGGGCTTTTTATTATCAGTATTTTGAGCGTTTTTCGTATTACTATCAGCGTTATTAGCATCATTGCTATTTTCATTACTGTTACTGTTATTACTGCTATTTGCTATTTCACCCTCAGCCGCCGCTTTGCTAATAACAATGGTCGCAAAGCGTTGTCTTGCCTGACCACCATCCGCATTATCACTAGCGGTAATAAGCGCCATAAAAGCTTGGCTATCAACCGCTAATAATGGTTTTAACGCTTTGCGCTGCTCTGCTTTTACACTACTTAATATCGGCAACTGCCAGATATCATCAATAGAGCCAAATGCTTGCTTTGCTCGCAGCTCAACGATGCTCTGCATTTGCTGACTGCTCGCACCCTCTAGCAAAGCGGCCAGCAAAACGGGGCTGGCGGTATTGATATTAATGGGTAAATAATACGGCACCGCTGTGATATAGGGACGCAGTGCCGCTAATACTTGCGCATTAAGACCCTTCACTTCTGCTAATTGATCGATACTAAGCAAGGCTTGATTGGGTAAAATGTTGTCCACGCTGCTATTAGCCTGCTGAGCATAAACCACACTTTCATCACCGCCATCTTGATAGACCTCGCTGTCGCCATCTTGATAATCAAGGACGGCAATGGCGATATCAGGTTCTAAATTTAGCTGCGTGAGTAACCTTTGAAAGACAGCCAATGCGGCAGTATCAACGGCGCCATTATGATATAAATTATTAATATTAAAACGACTGCCCTCATCGCGTAATTCGATGCCGATGCTATGTCCGCCTAGCGTATAAGGCGGTATTGGCTGCGCCCAAATATCCTGCGCGCTATCGGTATCATTTAATTTAGCATCAGCACGAATCAAGGTAACGGCCAATTGCTGACCTGCGTTGATATCTTGTAAGAGCTGGTTTTGGTCAAACAATAAGCCGCTGCGCCTAATGGCAATCTTTTGACTGGCCAGCATCGCCCCTGCAACCACAGTAATACTGACCACCAATAGCAAAATAGTCAGCAGCGCGACTCCTCGTTGAGAGTTGGCTTTCATAGAAGCTATAGGCATCATTGGCCTCATTTGTGGCTTAGTTGGCATAAACAGTCTCTATCATTGACCAAATGGGGCATTTTCAGTAGCGTTGCCTGAGTTATTATCTGCTACATTACCATTGGCTGCATTATCGTTATTGGTGCCGTCATTACTGTTGCCGTTATTATTGTTATTACTATCGTTACCATTGCCATTAGGATTGTTAGGAGTATTTTTATTGCTGGTATCTGTACTTATATTTGGGATTGGTTGCGGAGTAAGTGCCCATTGCCAAGTAATGGGCATATCCTGATAAGTAAAGTTGAGCACGACCCCTTTTGGCAGTAGCATAATTTCAGAGGGCGCATTGGCTGAATTTGCCGTCGGCGCTGCTAAAGCATTGTTATTGATGTTGCTGCTGTCTTTATTGGGAAATTTGGCGCTTAATTCAGGTAAATAAGCTTGCCAGCGCCCAGCCGTGACGCCTTCAAGCAATACACTATCTAGACTAATGCTGTCACTGCCACCGGCAAGACTGGTATATTGACGACGAATTAAGCGCTCATCAGCAAAAATGTATTCGATATGCTGCACACTCGCGCTGCTTTGATAACGTGGGTCGGGGTCGGCAAAACGCACAAAGCTGATACGTGCGCCGTCTAGGCTCATAAAGGGTTCAGGCGCTGGTGCATTTTCTTGATTGCTATTATTAGTATTATTATTTGCAGTGCTGTTAGTTGCAGCATTGTTGGTTGGAGCGTTATTAATTAAGGAATTAGCACCTTGCGTATCCACTGCCTGATAAGGAATCATTTGGTTCATATCTTGCTGTAACTGCAGATAGGCATATTGCAAAACCGCTAAATTATCCGCATGAAACTGCGCCCGTTCACGCGCACGGTTAACACCATCAAATACTTGCCAACCTGCAACCGCTAGCATGGCAAATATCGCCATCGCAACCATCAACTCTAGCAAAGTGAATCCATGATTTGATTTCATGGATTGCCTCCATTAGGGTTTAATCGGCTCAAATCCAAACTACCGACTTCTTGCTCAGCGTTACTTAGCATCACGTTGATATCCGTTACTGCGCTGCGTGTCTGTCCGTCTATAATGGGTGCAACAGTAATATTCACCTGCTTTAATACGGGTGTGATGGCATCTGTGGCAGTCATTGTCACTTGCCAATCGCGACCTTGCGCATTGATAGTTTGGGTTTTGTTGGCCGTCAGCCACGTATCTTGAATACGCAAGTCTGCTGCCGCGTTTTGTGCAACAAACTGCGCTAGCGTACGAGTGCGCAAGACATCGACTGAGCTTAAATACGCACTACTAGCCCGGCTCGCGGCGACGGCAACGACCGCCAAAATCGCTAAAGCAACCATGACCTCAATCAGGGTAAATCCGCTCTCATGCTTTGACAGAGCGGGTTTAGGGTTTGTATAGGTCGATTTGGCTTTATCATTATCTATCATAAGTTAGCGCCCTTGCCCTATCGACATACTGCCATCAGGCATAATCGTAATCACCTCACCCACCAAACGTGAATTATGGCGCACCTCAATCGTTACCGGCGTGGCCTGCCCTGTCCCAAACCATAGTACTTGCGGTACGTTTTGGTCGCTAAACCACAGCTGCAGCGCTTGCGTTTGGCCTGCGTTTGCCTGATTACCTGCATCCAAGCTTTGCACGCTTAAGCTCACACCCGTAGGCAATACAGGCAAACTAACTTCTGGCTCAAGCTCCCAGCTTGGTGTGGGTGCTTTATCTGCAGCAGCAGCTGACATACTCGTCAAATCCGCTGACAGCTCCATGGCGTTCTTAGGCGTACTGTCTCCACTAGAAGCTATGGAAACCTGAGTTTGATAAGCAACATAAGGATTAAATAGAGTGACAATGACAGGCGTGACTTGGCCTTGTTTATCAGCTTGTAAGCTCAAACCCATGGGCTGCATACGCTCAGCGGACAACAATCGTACATAGCTTAATGAATCCGTTAAATGCTCATAAAAAGCACGGTTTTTGCGCGATTCACTACTACCGACCGACAAACTCATCATGCCAGCAAATATAGATAGAATGACGACCACCACTACTATTTCGACAAGGGTAAAACCCGCTTGCCCGATGCGGCTGTGCGCGTGAGGAGCGGCTATTGAAGAAATTGAGGAAGTCGGTTTTGACATACAGAAGTCATCTAGAATGGTGTCATTTTATTAGAAATGACACTGAATTGTGTGGTATGAGTATGATGGAGATAAAACGATAGATATGCCTGATTAAAAAATAAATCTGTACACATGTTAGAAGATAAATTTAACGTGCTGCCATACAGAATATAACAACACGGATTTTATAAAAAAATAACTCAATACATTAAAAATATAATAGGAATCTAGTAATTGGTATTACGGTGCTCTTCTGACTCAGTATCGATTTGCTCCACCAATTCTTGCATATCCTCATCCATCACCTCGTCATCGGCCGCTGGATAATGGCTTGGCAATTCAAGCATTTGCTGCACAAAGGCATAACGCAAAGTATCACGGCGACCTAAGTAGCGCTGATAAAAACTTGAGTTTAATAATCCTGCACCGCCCTGACCCATCGCCCAAATCGAGGACAAATAATCGCGCGTACTTAAGCTACTGTGCTGCTCTTGTAAATACGCACTGATAATATCAATCAAACGCTTCATACGCTGACGACGAATATCGTAAAGCTCGCCGAATAAGCGATTCAAACCCGTCACCGATGCCGCCAAACGTTCTTCGATTTGATTAAGAAGCATGGCTTTTTGTGGATTAAACAATTGCTGAAAAATCATACGTGCGACACCTGCCGACGGGCAGTCATCAATACGGTTAATCTCAAATAACTGCTCTTCATAACGAATAATAATACGCAGGTAGAGCTCATCTTTACTGGAGAAATGCTTATACAAGGTGCCTTTAGCCAAATCAAGCTGGTCGGCCAAACTGTCCAAAGTGATATCACCATCGCCTGACTCAAGTAGCAATTGCTCTGCCATCGCTAAGATATTCTCTTCTCGTGCCTTGAACTGGTGCTGACGACTCATAATCTCTCCTAAAATCTGACAATATCATGCATATGACCATCATTTACATCGGTATATCGGCAGCGCATGTATAAGTCATGCAACAGCTACGCCAATATCATCCAAGGAAATATGCTTATGTTTGCTAAATAGTCATTGATAATCATAAGGTTAAGTTCAGTATTATGAATACTTATAGAACAGAACCAGAAGACTAGCTAATAAATGACTGAGTGGTCATAGCATAACCATTTTAGTGGTACTGTGCCAGTAAATTCTCAAAGTTTTTTGCAGTCATTGCACCTACTTCCCCGCTACTACAGCCGTACATCTCGGCAAGATAGCGTGCCACATATGGCACGTATGCTGGCTCATTGGGTCTACCACGTTTAGGCACCGGTGCTAAATACGGGCTATCCGTTTCGATAAGCATTCTATCTTTGGGCATATTTTTTGCAGCATCTTGAATCATTTGTGCACTTTTAAAGCTAACAATGCCTGAGAATGAGATATAAAACCCTAAGTCTAATGCTCGTTTTGCGGTTTCCCAGTCTTCAGTAAAGCAATGAATGATACCGTGTTCAGCGCCTTCCGCTTTTAAAATATCAAGCGTATCTTCTTTAGCATCACGCATATGCACGACTAGAGGTTTCTTCAAGCTTTGGCTGGCATGAATATGACGCGCAAGGCTGGCTTGTTGCTCTTTTTTGTTTTCTGTCGACCAGTAATAATCCAGCCCCGTTTCCCCTATCGCCCATACATGGTCCGCATCAGCGGTTTCAATTAAGCGCTCAACCGTCGCTGATTGTAAGACGCTGATATCTTCACAAGGATGAATGCCGACGCTCATACCAAGATTTAGCGTTTCGTCCCCATAAGTGCTGACGATATTGGCAATCTCATCATATTCAGCGAAATCACACATAATGGCCATCGCACGGGTGACATTGGCTTCTTTCATCGCGGCAATTGCGCCGGACAATTGACCATCATACTTGGTTAAATCTAAACGGTTTAGATGGCAGTGGCTATCAGTAAACATAAACAATCTCGTTAATAAAAATCAATAAGTAGAATTATCTTATAATATAGATTTGGTAATCGTAATAGTATTAATTGCTCTAAATAGCACTGTTTTCAAGGGGTGTTTAACAGTAAGCTATCAGGTTAGCTATTCATAACATTCCAATTGGATTTATTGATGATATAAATATGGCTAAAAAATTATAAACATACTACGCAAATAATGGTGTATCACTGGTAAAAACCTCGCATCCTCTACTCCTTTTTCACAAGTTCTATCATTATGAATCATAAAAAAACCGTATCCCTAGTACCTATTATGAAGACTCTGCTACCTAAATATTTTTACAAGCAACGATTTTTATTACAGGACAACGGACACGACAATCATATCGATATCGCTAAAGATGCACATATTATTGGCAATTCAGCTATCACCATTCGTAAAGGTCATGACAATCAAATCACCATTGGTGAGCATGGTAAATTTAATAAGCTAAAAATTGATATCAATGGTAGTCACAATCAAATTATCATCAGTGAGTATGTCAAATTCTCTGGTCAATTATTGATCGTTGGCAATCATTTACACATACATATAGGTGAGCACACCACTGCCATAGATTGCTATATTTTGGCACGTGATAAGAGCGTGACCATAGGTAAATCTTGCATGATATCGCGTGGCATCGAAATTCGAGCGACTGACGTCCACAAGGTTTACGATATAGACTCTAAAGTACGTCTGAATGATGCTCATGCTGATGTCGTATTAGGAGATCACATCTGGGTTGCCGCCAACGTAACCATCTCTAAAAACGTCACTATCGCTAGCGGTTGTATCATTGCAGCAGGTGCTTTTGTCAACAAACCCATTGAGACGCCAAACTGTATGGTCGCTGGCACGCCTGCAAAAATTATTCGCCAAAATGTACGCTGGGAGCGCTAAAAAACAGCTGAAGCAATGTAAGTTAATTAAGAGGCACCACGCGCATCACCTCTTCTATGGTCGTCACCCCTTCACTGATACGCTTTGCCCCAGATAAGCGCAGCGGCTGTACGCCTTCACGGTAAGCTTGCTGCTTAAGTACGTCCAAATTGGCATCAGCGGCGACCAGTTTTTTTAGCTCATTTGATAACGGCATGATCTCATACAGACCAACGCGACCTTGATAGCCGGTATGGCGACAGTGTTCACAACCCTGCGCTTTATAAACTTGTGCTGGCACTGGGGCGCGCCAAGGCTGTACCAATTCTTGCCACTGAATAGCAATCTCGCTATCTGGTCTCACATCGATGGCTTGCTTACAATGCGAACATAATGTCCGTAACAGACGCTGCGCCATGATGCCTAGTATCGTGGCCGAGGTTAAAAAAGGCTGAATACCCAAATCATGCAGACGGGTGATTGAGCTTGGCGCATCGTTAGTATGCAGAGTCGATAGTACCAAATGCCCTGTTAACGATGCTTGCACCGCCATATTGGCAGTCTCAGCATCGCGAATCTCACCGACCATTATGATATCTGGGTCTTGGCGCATCAAAGAGCGAATACCATCAGCGAAATGCAAATCGACCCCTGGATTGACCTGCATTTGATTAAAGGCCGGCTCAATCATCTCAATCGGGTCCTCAATAGTACAGACATTGACTTGCTCAGTGGCGAGCTGCTTCAGCGTACTATATAAAGTGGTCGTTTTACCTGAACCGGTCGGACCACTAACCAATATAATGCCATTTGGATGCGCGGTCAGCTCATGCCACGTTTCAAGCTGCTTACCCGACAGACCAAGCTGGGCAAATGAACGCACCAGCACTTCTGGGTCAAATACCCGCATGACAAGCTTTTCACCAAAAGCAGTCGGCATGGTAGAGAGACGCAGCTCAGTCTCTAAGCCTTTTGGCGTACGGGTTTTTAGGCGTCCATCTTGCGGCTTACGTTTTTCTGCGACATTAAGCCGCCCCAAAATTTTAATACGTGCGGTCACCGCCACTATAATGGCGAGTGGCATCTCGTACACGCTATGTAGCACCCCATCGATACGAAAGCGCACCTTGCCTCTTTCGCGGCGTGGTTCTAGATGAATATCACTGGCACGCTGCTCAAAAGCATATTGCAATAGCCAATCGACCACTTTGACAATATGTTGGTCATTGGCATCGGGATTGGTGTTATCGCCCAGCTGCAATAAAGCTTCGACATTGGTGACGTCCGCCGCTGCACGCTTATGTAGGGAGTTCGCGCCTGCAATCGCTTGCGTGACTTGATAAAACTCTTGCCGATAGCGATTGATTTGTTCAGGATTAATAAAGACTGTACGATAGCTTTTTGACTTAATGAGCTTTTCAATATTGCCATGCCAATCGGTATAAAATGGTTGATCAGTACCGATAACCACCTCATCAAGCGTCACTTCAATCGGTAAAATATGCTGCGAGCGCGCATACTCAAACGACATCAGCTGCGTCACCGCCGGTACATCGACCTTTAACGGGTCAATACGCACCAGCGGCATATCTGCTTTGGCAGCCAACCATTGATTAAGCCATGCCAGCGTTAATTTATTCTCAGAATGACTATCAAGCGCGTGACCATTTGGCAGCCCAAACTCACTAATCGTTAAGAGCGGATGCTGCGCCTTATTACGGCGACTGGTAATGACGAGATTATAGCCGCGCTGATCAATCACCCTATCTGCCAACAATTCATCTAGGCACCAACGTAAATCAATCACTATCGAATATTTTTGAGCAGGCATAGTTTTATTCTTCTATAGTTGCATTTTTCTATGGTTTAGGTCATTTGGTCGGCGGTGATGTTTACTATAACTCTGATATTTACTTTAATTATACTGCGACAATATTCGTTATCTGTAATTCACCCGATTCCAGCAATTGAAAGCTGATATCGACAGATTTATAACGCATGACAAATGACGTATTTATCTCTGTACGCCGATAAGCAGGGCGTGGGTCTTGTGCTATTAACGCTCTGATAGTATCAAGATCAGACCTTAATAACTGCTGTTGGGTTTTATCAATGACTGCTTTGACTGATGATTGTTTATTTTGAGCATTTTCTGCTGCTATATTATCTGCACTTTGCTTGGCGATAATTTGCCCAAATTGCTCATAACCCAATTTGGTAATCGTCACACCCAATAAGTGTGGCGCAGAGGGCGCAAAACCGCTTTGTGCATCAGGCAATGCATCACTATAAGCCACATAAGGCTTGATATCGATGATGGGCGTGCCATCTATCATATCAGCACCGCTAATAATAAGTAACACCCGACCTTCTACAATCTCAATGCGTTCAAGCTTGACCACAGATAACCCAAGCGCGGAAGGTCGATACATACTGCGACTGGCAAATACGCCTATTTTTTGATTGCCACCCAAGCGCGGCGGGCGAACTTGCGGGCGAAAAGCGCTCTCGACCTTTTCTTGCTGATTATGATTATCTAAACCGGTCTGCTTGTCTTTATGCAACTTGTCTTTATATAAATAGTTATGATGAAACTGCCAACTGATCCAAATATGGCTAAAATCCTCCAGCCCGATAAATGCCGCTGGCGTATCATA
>NZ_DEIR01000024.1:36202-79260 GCF_002352555.1 Psychrobacter sp. UBA2769
GCCGTAGTCTGACAAGTCATAAATCCAATCCCAAAAAATAAATGGCTGATAATAAATGGCACGCGCCAATCATAGAAAATTATTCGCTAACGATATTCCATTTTATCATGCTACAGACAGGCAGCCAGACGGATTTTTACTTTAAAGTTTGTTATGATGAGCGAGAAATTTATTGAGAATGGCTTGCATTCATATAGCAGGATTCACAAACCTGTATTCATAGACCTGCATTCATAAAGTACGGCGTCAGCATTTACGGTTATAGGCAGGGCTGTCATTTAGTAAAACCTGACGTCTTATAAAACCTGATAATAATGTTAAAATAACGGTTTTTTGCAGCTTGCATTTGCTAGTCTGACTGAATAAACGCTTTATTTTATTAATACTTTGCATAACGTTAAATCCATTAATATTTTTATCCCAAAAATATTTTAATTGGCGACTACACATTACCACTTACTAACGAGGGCTTTATGTCAAAACTCCGCACCGAAACGGTCACAGAGGTTCATCACTGGAACGATGCACTATTTAGCATCAAAACCACCCGCGACGACGGTTTACGTTTTCGTAATGGCGAGTTTGCGATGATTGGTATCGTTGTCGATGGTAGACCGCTACTGCGCGCTTACTCGATTGCCAGCCCTAACTACGAAGAGCATTTGGAATTTTTCTCTATTAAAGTACAAGACGGTCCATTAACCTCGCGTCTGCAGCATATTAAAGTTGGCGATGAGCTATTGGTCAGTAAAAAACCAACAGGCACTTTGGTACTGGACGATTTATTACCGGGTAAGCATTTATATATGCTGTCAACAGGTACAGGGCTGGCGCCATTTTTAGCCTTAGCGCGTGATCCTGAAGTTTATGAGCGTTTTGAAAAAATCATTTTGGTACACGGTGTGCGTCAGGTCAAAGACTTAGCTTATCGCGAGATGTTCGAAGAAGAGCTGCCAAATGATGAAATCTTTGGTGAAGATTTCCGTAAAAAGTTCATTTATTACCCTACCGTCACCCGCGAAGAGTTTAGAAATACTGGCCGTATCACTGACCTGATGAAATCGGGCAAATTCTTTGAAGATATCGGTCTGCCTCCGATGAATAAAGAGGATGACCGCGTTATGATTTGCGGTAGTATGCCGTTTAACGCTGAAGTGTCAACGATTTTAGATGATTTTGGCCTGACCGTCTCTCCACGCATGGGTGTACAGGCAGATTATGTGGTTGAACGTGCCTTCGTTGGTTAAAAATGAATTTTTATCGTAAATATGATAAATAATTCTTGACGGCCAAAAATAGCCTGCTATAATACGCAGCCTATACAGAGTTAACCCTGTAGCCCAATTCGATAATCTTTTGCAATATAAACTTTATCACCTAACACGCCGGTGTGATGGAATTGGTAGACATGACGGATTCAAAATCCGTTGCCTTTAAAAGCGTGTCGGTTCAAGTCCGACCACCGGTACCAATACCTAGTTCTATACTATCTTATAGAGCCGCCAAAGCCCCTGATATCAGGGGCTTTGTTGTATCTGGTGTTCTATACTGTCCTGCTTTGTCTATCCCAATCCATGCACTTTGAGTACACTGTCATGTACACTGGTTTTTAAATGTACATTGGGGTGGCAGTTATGTAAGCACGTAAGCCTATCAGCTCATCGCAGCATTACAATAATAATCAAACCACACTTGTATTGGCAATTTATAGCCTAAACCCTTTTAAATTCTAGTCCCACTGCGAGCACAGCTCTTGTCTTGCGTCGCGGCAAAGCAGTGCTTCGCTTTATCCCTCCTTATTGAGAATGTCTCGCTCCTCTTGAGATCACGTTTAAAACGTTTCTTCTCTTCTATAATGTCATGAATTTAGGATCATACTGCTTATTAGCAATAAGCTAATCTTGATTCGCTTTATACTTTTTAATAACCTTCCCTTTTATCATCTTAACTCAAAAACTCTTATTGTGTAGGGAGATGCAGAACTACTATACGTACCCTTAAGGTATAACTCATCATTCATAATTAATGGCTCATTTGATATTACATACTTGATATCCATATCTCTAGCTACCTTAAAATCTATCGGTAGATCAATAGGCTTTGTATTTGGTTTTCTGTGAGGTGGATAATCTGCCTCTTCCGAAAAAACATATGCCCTCCCCCCCCAGTTATCATAATACGATGTATATTTTTCTGATATATCCAACCCAGGTTCGATTAACTCTCTAAACTTGTCTTTATAGCTTTGATAGTAGGCGTTGTGATAACCATCCATAGTATAAAACCCATTGTAAACTAGAATACTTGGATGAATACCAAAAGCAATAACCTTCTCATTACCTTTGTATTCAAGATCTGTTTTTATAGAGCTAAACAAATCTGTACTGTAAAACTCATTATAAGATAGATTGTATTCACATATAGTTAAGTAGTTACACTTGATAGTCTTATAAAAGTCATTACCATATTTTGGATAAACAACGGTAAATAAGACCTGAAGAAATAGCAGTATAAGCACTACTTTTCTATTTTTTTCTATGATATATGTATAGGACAACAGTATTAAAATTAGAAGGTGCCAGAGGAAAGAGTTAAACCAAATAAACCTAGAAAAGTCCCAACCAGCTAGGGGGGTTACAATATCCCAGAAAACATACTGTACGTCTGTTGTTGTATATAATGCATATATGAAGCTATTGAATACTATTATTAAACCTATTAAGTACACTGCTTTAGGGATAGCCACTCTTTCCTTATACATATAATACATAAGGTATAAAACGAGAGGTATAAATACATATATATAACTAGAAAAGTGGTAATGCCCTTTCAGAAAGGAAGATACGAAAACCGTAATAAAGTTCCCTTCAGAATCAGTAACCATTGTTTTTCTAATAGTATCTTCATTCGATAAAACAATACTCAATATCAACCTGTACTCGACACACAAGTAGCCTACTGATAGTACGCATATCGAGACTAAACTATTCTTCAACTTTCTATCTTTAATGTACAACAAATATGCACAATGAACACTCATGAAGATGAGTATGAACATACCAAATCTTGTTAGTTCAGACAGTATTGGATAGAAAAATATACAGGCCAATATTATTAACTTTTGTTCTCTAATATACTTTATATATAAATAAGCTATTAAGGGTATCGATGCCTGAGCAATATAAAGGTTTTCGTTACCCGATGTCAGGGCAAAAGAAATTGAAATTAAGGCTATATATATCTTAGGAAGATACCTCTCACTAAGTATATAATTAGATAAAGCTACAAATGAAAAATAGCCTATAGTGAACTTTGTTAATATTAATATGCAATGGCCTAGCAAAGTGGGGAATATCATAAAAATTATGTTTACTAGCTGCGTCTCCGGTAAAAGTAATCCGCGAGATATGTCTCCCATATGTGGAATACTTTCATTATTACCTAAAAACCATGCATTATTGTCCGAAAGCAGCTTATACCACCCAAAGTGTTGATCTAGATTATCATGATGCTCAACATATAGGCCATTGAAATTCAAAAAGAAATAAAGAAGCAATGCTAGTATAGATACATTGTAAGAGATAGATATAGCCTTGTTTTCCATGTCTCTTCCTCTTCAGAATATAACGCGGCTGTTGTTTTGTCTCAATATATATACGCCCTGTATATCTGTATTTAGAACTCAAACTGACACATATCGACTAAAATAGCTTAAGCATCACACGTAACTAAATGTTATAGATTATTGCTATATTAACACGCTTATATATTAACTAAACAGCCGTAATTTTTACCCTCCCTTACTTAATTTCAATTAATAGTATCGACCACCGGTACCATATACGAAACCCTCAAAATTGATAGATTGCGAGGGTTTTTTATTGCCTGTTCTTTAGAAATGGTTGTCCTATCAAAAAAAACCACGCTAATTAGCTTAGCGTGGTCGTTTTTTAACAGTAAACGATATATTCAATGCTATTCGGCTTCATCCAACAACTTATTAACCGCATCTGCCATGGCATCATCTATGAGGCTATCCTCTATATAGTCCACTAGCTCATGGATGGTGGTCAGATCCATTTCTCGAATACCTAGGCTCGCCAGTTGCTCATTAATAGATGCTAAACCCTCTGTAGCATCAGAGTTATCTAATAACTGCTCATCAAAGCTGTCACTGACAAACCAGTACATTTTTTCTAACAAGCTCTCTCTCTTGGTCAAGGTAGAATAACTATCGCCATGGATAAACAAATTAAAATGATAAGGCATTTCTATATCATTAATAAAAAAAGTACGCTTACACTCTAGGGTATAGGCTTGTACTTGTTCCTCTTCAGCGCTTTCGCTCTCTACTTCGCTTGCGTCTGCTTCAATCTCTTCTTTTACCAATCCTTCTAATATCTCATAACGCCCAGCTTTGACTTTATGATTATAAATAATGCAAGAGTCAGCAATCGCATCGAAAATAATGGCGCTGACATCTAAAGTATGGTTATCAATATCATAAAAAGCTTTTAAAAAAGGCAAGAATTCTGTGAGTTTATCTTCTGGCACTTCGGTCAGAAATTGCTGCTCGTAAATCTTAATCATGTCTTCAGGTGAATAAGTATTGGCAGTATTGGTCTCATTTCTGCCCGTAGGTTGCAAGGGTATCAGGTTATATGGATTATTATGGGTCATGCAGGACTGCCTTTTTATTTAAGTAAAATGTATAAGATTTCTGCGACTACAAAGCGTTAGTAGTGTCTAAATGCACATTTCTTGTTCATTTAGTGATTAGAAATCTATATAACCTATTATCTCTTATTCAGCCACTTTTAGATATATCGTTTAATGGTTCAAATTGCCAAAAAAAAACCACTCTAATCGGGTTAGAGTGGTTTTTTAGACCGCTAATGCTAGCTCAATTTATTTTAAAATAGCCTATCGTTAATTAGCAACTTGTGCTTTTTGGTGCTTACGGACATTGGTGCCATCTTTACGCGTAATGGTTATTCCTGTAAAGCCAAATAATATCGTTAATAGTAGCGATAAATAACAGAAAAAGGCATAAGGCAGATAATCAAGTACGGGAACGCCCAACGCTTGGCTGATAAACACGCCGCACACACTCCAAGGTACCAATGGATTGATCACCGTGCCGGCATCTTCAATGGTACGCGATAGGTTTTTTGGGTGTAAGTTTAAACGCTCGAACGTCGTTCGGAAGGCGGTTCCTGATAATAAGATACTCAAGTACTGCTCACCGATAAGTACGTTGATGCTTAAAGCCGACATGGCAGCAGCAAAAATAGCACGCCCTGCTGTCGTTAAATTGTCTTTAATACCTGATAATAATGCTGGCAAAATACCCAATGCCGTCAGCAAGCCACCAAGACTGAGCGCCAATATCACAATCGCTTGGGTAAAGAACATGCTTTGGACACCGCCGCGCGATAGCATACCGCCTACCTCGCCCAGCTCTAATGACTCAGCAGGGGCATAGCCTGCAAATAGATAACCACCCAACTGACCAAAGCTTGGCGAGCTATGTAAGTAAGTAATAATCAATGCCGCAGCGATAGTACAGATGATGGTATAAATGGCATTGACGCGAAATATCGCCAGTCCTACTAGCACGACAAAAGGCAGTACAGCATAACCATGTACCAAGCCACTTTCGATTAATTGTCCTTGCAATACCCTCACTTGACTTAAGTCCGAGCCAGCCGTTTGCCCAGAGAAAAACCAGAACAGTATCACCGTCAGTATCCAAGCCGGTACAGTGGTATACATCATATTGCGAATATGCTCAAACAAATCAATACCCACAACCGATGAGGCAATGGTACAAGTATCCGATAACGGCGACATTTTATCACCAAAAAACGCTCCTGATACCACCGCACCAGCGGCAATCGCCACATTGGCATCAAAGGCATTGCTCATACCAATAAAAGCTACGCCAAGGGTAGCAGCAGTGGTCAAACTACTGCCTAAAGCAATACCGATAATAGAGGTCAATACAAAGGCTGAGATATAATAATACTCTGGCGATATCAGCTGAAAACCAAAATACATCAGCGTCGGAATGGCACCAGACATCATCAAAGCGGCGACCATCAAACCAATAAAGAAGAATAAATAAATCGCACCGATACCGCGCATGACGCCAGACGCCATTTGCGCTTGCATGTCATCGAAGCTCAAACCTTTGAACAGACCGATGGCCAGTAGCACACAGATAGCGAGTATCAATGATAAATGCGGCACCCAGCCAAAGCCAATCATGGTAACGCCCATGATGGCGATGACAATGGCAGAAATCATAAACGCCAGTTGCGGTGAAATTTGGGTTAGTATTTTTGGCGGCATCACACATCCTTAGCTTGCCAGTAGATTCTGGCGTTGGGGTTGGCTTTGGGTTGACAAGTTTAATGAGTTGCAATGATTATTGCTACCCTCACCACTTACCCAGTAGGCTATCGGTCTTAGCGGCCATGACAAAATCATTGCGATGCAGACCTTTAATGCTATGTGACCACCAAGTGACGGTGGCCTTGCCCCACTCTACCAAGATACCCGGATGATGCCCTTCTGCTTCAGAAATCTCAGCAAGCTCGTTGGCAAATGCCATTGCTGTGACAAAGTTTTTGAATTTATACTGGCGCTGTAGTTGCTTGATGCCATCGACTTCAATCAGCGACCACTCAGGAATTTGTGTTAATAGCTCGCGCGCTTCCGTATCGTCAACGGTCGGTGCGCCGATACGGCAGGCTTCACAGCTGGCTTGTGATAATGTAGTCATTATAATTTCCTTTTATGTTAACTATTATTTTTAATAAACGAACGTCCATGTTGACGCTATTACTTCAGTGCTAAACCATTAGTACTGAACCATATAAATGGTGCAACCTCTTAAATACTACTAAGTCTTTCCCTCAATCGTTTAGGAGTTTTTTGCCGCATAAGTGGGTTCAAACAATCCTAGTGACATCGCCTGCTTGACCATGCCCATGATGTCGCTATCGACAATATCAAATAGCGTATTCAAATCATCAATCACATAATAAATCGGCTGAATATGATCAATGCGATAAGGCGTACGTAGCACATCAAGCAAGTCAAACGCTCTATATTCGGGTTGTTGGTAATGGGTTTGCTCGTATTGGGATTGTGGCTGATATTGGGACTGACATTGGGACTGCTGATGTTCTGCTTGCTTATCAGAAGTACCACTCAGCGCATAAAGGGTTTCAGAAGGCGAACTTAAAATACCGCCGCCATAGATACGACGATTGTCAGGACGACTACCAACCAAGCCAAACTCGATGGTAAACCAATAAAGTCGTGCTAAAAACCACCTTTCTTCTTTACTGGCATTCAAACCCAGCTTGCCATACGTCTCATTAAAAGCCGCAAACGCAGGATGAGTCAGCAGCGGACAATGTCCAACGATTTCATGAAAAATATCAGGCTCTTCGATATAATCCATGTCTTCGAAGCGACGGATAAAGGTCGCCACAGGGAAAGATTTATTTGCCAACAGCTTAAAAAACTTACCAAAGCTGATAAGCGCAGGAACCGCCGCAGTTTGCCAGCCAGTCGTCGCTTGTAGCACCTCATCGATATCATGTAGTTGCGGGATATGCGTCGATGGCAAGTTCAGTTTTTTAAGGCCATCTAGATAGGCTGAGCAGGCACGATTGGGTATTTGCGTGGCTTGACGTTCAAGCAGCGCCTGCCACATGGCATTTTCATCGGTACTATAATGAATATGCCCCTGACGGTCTGGCTGACGCGAGACGTAAGGCTGCTTTATATGAGTTGAATGGTCGTGATGAGATCCATCAGCTGCTCGCGGTGTTACAACCACACTATTGGCACTGACGGTTTTACTATGAGACGTTGTCTGTGATAGGCGTTCCATGCCTGTATTCCTTTTATTACCGTGGGTTACATTAACTTTGCATCATTAACTTGTCTTAAACCACCTCAGTTAAACTCAATTAATCTTAGTTAAACTGAACCGATACTTTAAAGTGACTGTCGTAATAATGAGGGTTAATGAAGACAAGACGTTATCCTTTCGTCTTGTCCATTTTCTTGTTCTGAGCACTGATATATAAGCATGGATACATAAGCACTTGTATATCAGCGCTAACAGATAAACTTTAAACTAAGTTACGGTGTTAAACTAAGTTACGGTGTTGAACTAAGTTACGGCGTTTCGGTCTCTGACTGACCAATCGCGCCGCGACGGACTTGGTCACGCTCAATTGATTCAAACAGGGCTTTAAAGTTACCTTCACCAAAGCCTTCTTCGTAATCGCCTTTACGTTGGATAAATTCAAAGAATACTGGGCTACCCAAGATAGTTTCAGAGAAAATCTGTAGCAGTAGACGTGGTTTTCCACCCTCAGTGGTGCCATCTAACAAGATACCGCGCATTTGCAGCTCAGAGACATTCTCGCCGTGGTTTGGTAGACGCTCGCTTAGCATGTCATAGTAAGCCGCGTTTGGTGCGGTCATCAATGGAATGCCGGCAGCTTTTAGCTTATCGATACTGGCAAATAAATCATCACTGGCTAAGGCAATATGCTGAATACCTTCACCGTTAAAGTGCATCAAATATTCTTCGATTTGGCCGCCGCCTTGCTTAGACTCTTCATTTAACGGGATACGAATTTTGCCATCAGGGGCGGTCATCGCTTTACTGGTCAGGCCGGTGTACTCGCCTTTGATATCGAAATAACGGATTTCACGGAAGTTAAAGATGCGCTCATAGAAGTTTGCCCAATACGCCATACGGCCGCGGTAAACGTTATGCGTTAGGTGGTCAATGACTTTAAAGCCATAACCTACAGGGCGTCTGTCAACGTCTGGTAAGAATTCAAAATCGACATCATAGATAGACTCGCCGTCTTTAAAACGGTCAATCAAATAGATGAGAGAACCGCCAATGCCTTTGATAGCGGGCAGTCTTAATTCCATCACCCCTGTTGGCACATCTACTGGCTGCGCGCCTTTTTCAATCGCCAGCTCATAAGCTTTTTTAGAATCCTTGACGCGAAAACCCATGCTACAAGCCCCAGCGCCATGCTCTTCAACGAAATAACTGGCTTGGCTTTTTGGCTCACGATTGATGATAAGGTTGATATCACCTTGACGGTATAACGCCACGTCCTTTGAGCGGTGATTGGCCACATGGGTAAAACCCAGCTGCTCAAATAACTCTGCGACGGCTTGTGGTTGAGGTGAGGCGAATTCAACAAAGTCAAACCCTTGCAATCCCATTGGGTTTTCAAATAAATCGGCCATTGTAATCATCCTTAATTTCAATTGGTGGTATAAAAAACAGTAAAAATATAATGCTAAAAAATAACTTCAATCAATAATTCTTATTGACGATGCATTTATATTAGATTAGCTTGATTTATAAGACTAATCGTATTTTTTGATTTATTTATCAGGTTTGCTTATGAATATCAGTATTCGCCAATTGACCGCTTTTATCAGCGTTGCCGACAATGGCAGTTTTACCCGTGCCAGTGAGCAGATGCATTTAACCCAATCTGCCGTCAGTGGTTTGATTAAAGAGCTAGAATCTAGCCTCGGTATCGTGTTGTTTGATCGCACCACGCGCCAGCTGTCTTTATCCGTTGTCGGGCATCATTTATTGCCACAATCGCGGCGTATCTTAAATGAGATGCAGCTGTTTGAAAATGAAGCCAGTAGTTTGACAAGTTTGGCACAAGGTCAGGTTAGGCTTGCGGTGTCGCAATTTGCCGCTTCCTCCATGCCAGCGGTTATTGCCCAGTTTGCTAAAGAATATCCAGATATTAGCGTGTCTTTGCTTGATTGCTCAGCTGAAAATGTTTTAGAGCACATTCAAAACATCGAGGTAGATTTGGGTGTCGGGACTGAGCTTGGTTTTATGGAATCTGAGGATGACATCAGCGCCGATTTGTTATATCAGCTGCCGTTTTGTGTGGTGATGCCTGACAGCCATGCGCTGGCGCAAAAATCAGAAGTTGTCTGGCAAGACTTGGTAGACATTCCGCTCATTACCTTGCAAGGGCCGTTTATTGAGCAAGTGACCGCCGAGCTTGATGAAAGTATTGCTAGCCATATCCAGCAAGCGCGCTATAAAGTTAACTTTATGTCCACCGCCCTTGAGATGACCCGCCAAGGTTTTGGCATTACCTTGTGCTTGCCTTATATGCCGGAGGTGATAGATTGGGTAAGCGCCAATGGCTTACAGATGCGCCCCTTAGCACAACCGGTCAAAATGCGCCGCTTTTTTATTTACCAACGCTCGTCACGGGCATTATCACCCGCCAGCATTGCCTTTAAGCAATTCTTGCAATCTTACTTTGCGAGTCACTTTGATGATTTACAGAGTATTTAAGTGTATTTAAGCCTTCTTTAACCAACTCATTACTTAAGTTTGGCAAAGGCTTAAATCTGTCCAAAAATTTGCCAATAAACAAAAAAATGCGTTAATTAATCAGTATCGCTGAATCTAACGTTGAGTTAATCGCCAAACTGGTTTATGCTTTTTAACGCCTTAACTCATCTCCCTTGTAAGGAAAAAAAATGTTTGAACGTATCGATTATTATGCTGGTGACCCGATCTTAGGATTGATGGACAAGTTTGCCGCCGACACCAACCCAGATAAAGTCAATTTAGGCGTGGGCGTTTATTATGATGAGGATGGCAAATTGCCCGTCCTTGAGTGTGTCAAAACGGCTGAGCAGCGTATTGCAGACCCCATCTCTCCTCGTCCTTATTTGCCAATGGCCGGCTTACCCGGACACCGTAAAGGTTGTCAGGAATTGTTGTTTGGTAAAGACGCGCAAATCTTACAAGACGGTTTGGTTGCGACCATCGCCACAATCGGCGGTTCTGGTGCGTTAAAAGTAGGCGCAGAATTTATCCATGAATGGTTCCCGCAGTCTAAATGCTACGTCAGCGACCCAACGTGGGGCAACCACATTGCTATCTTTGAAGGCTCTGACGTCGAAGTCGGTAAATATCCGTACTACGACAAAGCGACCAGCAGCATCAAATTTGATGAGATGATTGCTTTTTTTGAGACTTTAAATAAAGACGACGTCATCTTATTACACCCTTGCTGCCATAACCCAACTGGTATGGATTTGACTCGTGAGCAGTGGGATACCGTCCTAAACGTCATTCAAGCGCGTGAGCTGATTCCATTTATGGACATCGCTTACCAAGGCTTTGGCGAAGATATGGACAGCGATGCTTACGCAATTCGCAAAGCGGTTGATATGGGTCTGCCACTGTTTGTCAGTAACTCATTCTCTAAAAACTTATCGCTATATGGCGAGCGTGTCGGCGGTTTATCGGTCGTTTGCCCAACAGTAGACGAAACTGAGCGCGTTTTTGGTCAGCTAAATGCGACCGTACGTCGCATCTACTCAAGCCCACCATCACATGGCGGTCGTGTGGTCGATATCGTCATGAACGACGAAGCGCTACATAAGCAATGGGTTAGCGAAGTTTATGCGATGCGTGACCGTATCAAAGCCATGCGCTTAAAGCTCAAATCAGTATTGGAAGAGAAAATCTCTGATCGTAATTTCGATTACTTAACTGAGCAAAACGGTATGTTTAGCTTTACAGGTCTGACGCCTGAACAGGTTGAACAACTCCAAAGTAAGTTTGGTATCTACATGGTATCGAACTCGCGTATGTGTGTTGCCGGCTTGAACAGCAGTAATATCGATTATGTTGCCAATGCCATGGTCGACGTCTTAAAAGACTAATTATCTAACGCGATTTCATAAAAATCATGTGAATGAAAAGGCTGAGTCATTACTCAGCCTTTTTTTATACCTGATACTTTCTAAAAAACACTGCACAAAAAAACTTGCAATCTGTTTGGCTATAAATTACATTATACGTAAGTAGTTAATTATAACGTAATTCAATATGCGCTTTAGCAAGGAGCTTCCCCATGTCAACGATTGACAAAGACCTTACCTCATTTATCGATATCGCCACTGATTCTGACTTTTCTATTCATAACCTACCTTATGGCATTTTTAGTGAAACCAAAGGCGCTACTGGTAATAACAACCGTCGCGCTGGCGTTGCTATCGGTGAGCACGTTTTAGACTTATCGGTACTCGAAGCAGAAGGGTTATTAAGTTTGGCTGACGGTCCGTATTTTGATCAACCAACCTTAAACGCCTTTATTGATTCTGGTCGCGACAACTGGACCAAGGCGCGCACCACCATTCAAATGCTATTGTCTGCTGACAATGATACCTTGCGCGACAATGCAGACTTGCAGCAAAAAGCTTTGTTTAAGCCAGCAGACGTCACCATGCATCTGCCGGTGCAAGTGCCCGGTTTTACGGACTTTTATTCTTCTAAAGAGCATGCGACCAACGTTGGCACTATGTTCCGTGACCCAAATAACGCCCTACTGCCTAACTGGACTGAAATGCCAGTCGGTTACAACGGACGCGCCAGCACCGTTATCGTTAGTGGCACTGATGTGATACGTCCATCGGGTCAGCTAAAACCCAATGCTGATGACCGTCCTATTTTCTCGCCTTGTAAACGTCTAGATTTTGAGCTTGAAACCGCCTTTGTCGTCGGTAAAGGCAATAATATCGGTCAACCGATTGCAGTCGATGAAGCCGCGGATCATATCTTTGGCATGGTATTACTTAATGATTGGTCAGCCCGTGATATCCAAAAATGGGAATACGTGCCTTTAGGTCCTTTTAATGCCAAAACCTTTGCTTCTGAAGTATCGCCTTGGATTGTGACCATGGATGCTTTAGCACCCTTTAAAACCTCATGCCCAACGCAAGAGCCAAAACCACTGGCTTATCTCAATGAAAAAGCCTCTGATAGCAGCTTTGATATCACTTTATCAGTCGAGTTATTGCCTGAAAATGCAGACGAAGCAACGGTGGTTTGTGAGACCAACTTTAAATATATGTATTGGTCAATGGCGCAGCAGCTAACCCACCACACCATCACGGGTTGTAAAGTAGAAGTCGGCGATATGATGGGCTCAGGGACGATTTCAGGACCAACACCAGATTCTTATGGCTCAATGTTAGAGATTGCTTGGAATGCGACCAAACCTGTCACTTTAAAAGGCGGCGAGACCCGCAGTTTTATTGAAGATGGCGACACAGTAATCATGAAAGGCTATAGCGAAAAAGACGGCATTCGTGTCGGCTTTGGTGAAGTACGCGGCAAAGTACTGCCCGCGCTTAACTTTGATTTTGATAAATAGTCTAGAAAAAATGTGAGCACAGTGGTTTTGAGCTGCCAAGCAACCATCGACCTATAGTCAATCGGTACTGGCAGCCTATTACTCACTGCATTCCCTATCAAAAGGAGTTTGATATGAGCTTTAAAATTGAAAAAATCCATCATGTGGCTTATCGCTGCAAAGACGCCAAAGAAACCGTTGAATGGTATCAAAAATACCTAAACATGGATTTCATCCTTGCATTCGCTGAAGATCACGTGCCTTCGACCAAAGCCTTTGACCCTTATATGCATGTGTTTTTAGATGCCGGTAATGGCAATGTCTTGGCGTTTTTTGAAGTGCCCAATCAACCGGAAATGGGCTTTGACCCCAATACGCCAAACTGGGTACAACACTTAGCCATGAAAGTAAAAGACCGTGATGCGTTAATGGCCGCAAAAAAGCATTTAGAAGCAAATGGTATTGATGTGGTTGGCGTGACCAATCATGGTATTTTCCACTCTATCTATTTCTTTGATCCTAATGGCCATCGTATGGAGCTCACCTACGATGATATTACCTCAGAAGAAAAGGTCTCGATGATTACGGAAGAGATGAAATATGAGATGTTAGAAGAATGGTCGCGTACCAAGCGTGCACCCGCTCATACTCAGTTTTTACATGCAGAGGAACTGGCGCAAGCACGAGAAGTCGCGCCTGCAGGTGAGTAATAGCGCTAATTTATTGGATGGTTAAATTTTACTTTATCAGGTAGCTAAGTTAAGTAGCGAGTCTTGACTACGCTATTTGATAACGCTGCGCGATTGCTAGTATTTTCTCAACCACGTTATATTGCTCACTCATCGGCAACTGCTCGGTGGTACCAATGATAGTAATGGCATATTCTAATGGCAAGTTATCAAAAGATGATTGGTTATTAACAGATAACTTGTCATTGGCAGTGGACTGAATAGCAGCAGTGTTGGCTGATTGAGGCACAATCACTGGAATGGTAATGGCATTAATTCCCATCAGCATATCACCGGTCACCGTAGCATAGCCTTGGGTACGAATCTTGGCTTGCATCTGGTTAAAGTGCTGCCACTTTTCTGCGATGACTGCTTTATCTTCTATACGCCATTCCGCCTTCACCAACGGCTCGATAACGGCATCTGGCTGATAGCTGGCAAATAATTGCCCTGTTGCCGACGTTGTTAGCGGCATACGCGAGCCGATACGAGTGATGATGCTGATAGGGCTATCTGGCTCAACCGATTGAATGATAATCGGACCTTCACTAAACCATTTGGCAATTTGCACGCCGCAGTGTAGCGTATCTTTAATTTCATTGGCGATATGCGTCAATCGCTCCAAGATATTGTTTTGATTAAACCCAGTCTGCCCCAATGCTGCCAGTGCATTAACGCGCACGCCAAGTCCATAACGACCATCACTCAGCTGCCGCGCATAATTTTTGCGAATAAGGCTGACCAAATAACGATGACACTTAGCCGGATGCATTTGCACATTTTGCGCAATATCCTTTAGCATCATAGGCTCGTTGTGATTGATTAGAACGTCTAATACTGACAATCCAATTTCAAGTGACTGCACGCCACCTTGGTTTTTATTGCTAGTAGGATTGTCTGTTAGGTTTTCAGATGCGGGCATGTTTTGCTCAATTAGTGGTTTGTTCAATTGATGGTCTACTTTGTTAATGTATTATTTATGGAAATCCCATAACAGTACTACTTATAACAATACGACTTAACATTACTTATTTGGATTATATAACATAAGCATGGTATCAATAATTATAACCACTTATGACACAAACAACCTACCATTATAAAGGGAATTGATAATGATGAAGTTATATAGTTACTTTCGTAGCGGAACATCGCATCGTACTCGTATCGCAATGAATCTTAAAGGTTTAGCGTATGAGTATATCGCGGTTAACTTGGCAAAAGATCAGCAGCTTGAGTCAGCGTTTAAAGCCATTAATCCACAAGGTTTAGTGCCTGTATTGCAAGCAGATGATCTGCTGTTGTTTCAAAGCCCGGCTATTTTAGAGTGGTTAGAAGAGGTTTATCCTGAGACGCCGCTATTACCTCAAGACGCTGCCGGTCGTATGCAGGTACGTGCGCTAAGCGCCATGATTGGCTGTGATATCCATCCTATTAACAATCGCCGTATCTTGCAATATCTGCGCAATGAGCTATCGGTAGACGAGGAAGCTGTTATTAAGTGGTGTAATCGCTGGATAAGTGAGGGTTTTGCAGCGTTAGAAAAACGCTTAGCACAAGATAACAACCGTGGGAAATTCTGCTATGGCGACAGCCCTACTTTTGCAGATTGTTATTTGATTCCGCAAGTCTCGTCGGCACGGCGCTTTAAAGTAGACTTAAATGCTTATCCCAATATCGCCGAGATTGACGCACATTGTCGCACGCTAAAAGCCTTTGCTGACGCCGATCCCATGGCTCAACCTGATGCAACCTAATGCACTAAGCGCTTATTATTGACAAAAAAATAGCCTCTACAATATGAGGCTATTTTATATAGGTGATTTACTACTTACCATGCTACTCAAACGTTCACCTCACACTGCGTGATTGCACTTATCTTGACTGGCACTGCATATGCCCAAGGTGTGCCGCAGCTACAATAAAAGTAGCCATCTTTAAATGATACGATATAGGCGGTAAAATCATTACCATCATGATCCATCATCGCTTGTTCATCACTTTCATCATCAACCGCACACCATATTGGTTTATCACTACGTTTAAGTAATGCGCGGGTCAAATCGCTCCCTGTTAACTCACCATTCATATCCAGCTCCCTAACTATCCTGTACTATCAGTAAAAACCCAGTGGCTTTCTGCTAATACCTTGCATCATTGCTCGTTCCATGAGCATGACATGAGCTATACAAACATCCATTTCTGCTGAAAAATAAAATCATCAAGTCGTACTCATTTAACAGCCACTAACCTCTTTGGATACTTTATTGTAAAACAATAGCAGCAAAACTGTAACATCGAAAGTACTTCTTGCCGATAAACGGTAGGAATATTCGGATAAACGTTAAATGAAGCTGATTAATTTTGCCAAATATCCCATTCATAACGTCTGCTAGCGTGCTTAGCGCTACCTGCTCGCCTTATTTTAACAGTAGTATTCATCTCCTTATAAACGATTTTATACCCAATAACAGAGACTAAAATTAAGAAGCCAAATCAGGTAAAATAGTGGTTATGACTGCTCTTATCACACCCAGCCCTCGCAAGATTATTCACATTGACATGGATGCTTTTTATGCCAGTGTAGAACAGCGCGACTTTCCTGAGCTACGCGGCAAGCCTTTAGTCGTCGGTGGTGACCCCAATGGTCGCGGAGTGGTTGCAGCTGCCAGTTATGAGGTGCGTAAGTTTGGCGTACGCTCCGCCATGTCGTGTTATGAAGCTCGTAAACGTTGCCCCGATGTCATATTTGTCAAGCCACGCTTTGATGTCTATCGAGCGGTCAGTCAAGATATTCGCCGCATTATGCATAGTTTGACGCCGCAGGTTGAGCCATTATCGTTGGATGAGGCCTATCTTGATGTGACAGGACTGAGCGTGCATCACGGCTCGGCCACGCTAATGGCAAATTGGCTACGGGCGCAAATTTTAGAGCAGACAGGACTCAATGCCTCTGCGGGCGTGTCCTTTAATAAAATGCTCGCCAAGATTGCCTCTGATATTAATAAACCCAATGGCACGGCGGTGATCACGCCAGCGGATGCGGATGAGTTTATTAGTACATTGCCTATTGAGCGTTTTCATGGGATTGGCAAAGCGACAGCGAGACGCTTGCATACAATGGGTATCAGTAACGGTGCTGACCTACGGCGCACCCCTGCTGCGGTTTTAGTCAATGAATTTGGTAAACGCGGACAGTTTTATCATGACATCGCCCATGGCCGTGACGAACGCCCCGTTAAATCGCAGCGTACGCACAAGTCGGTTGGTTCTGAGACCACTTTTAGGGACAATTTAAGTCACGATGATGAGCTACGTATACAAATATACGAGCAAAACGCCGATGCTTTTGAGCAGCTGCATAAAAAGCAGCTAGTCGCCTATACCATTACCCTTAAAATCAAATACGCCGATTTTACCCAAGTCACGCGTTCGCACACTTTATCTACGGCTTTTGATAGCGCCGAATCTGCCCATTACTGGCTTGATAAGCTGTTTTTAGATATTCCACGTCTGCTGCCTATCCGGCTTGTCGGTGTGACTTTTTCTTCGTTAACGCCCGCCACGCAAATACTGCCGCAGCTAAATTTATTTGAATAAGTCATTAAAGTTTTGCAAACAAAGCTATTGGAAACAAAGCCATAACTTTGTCATACCCTAAGTTTTTGCTTAGGCTATTTTATTTGCTATTCGTCATTTATGAACGGCTAATGCTTAGGAAACCGTTCTTTCATATCCGCATTTCTGCTACAATTACCTCGAAACTTCTATCTATTGAAAGACCGACTATGACTGACTCTCAACCTATAAACCCAGATATTAACCTCACTGATACGACCAATAATAATACCGACAAAAACTTCAACAACAGTACTGATAGAAACCTAAATAACGATATTAATAAGAATGATGACGTTTTAGACTATCTTAGTGTTGATGATTACGATTATGAGCTGCCAGACAGCTTAATCGCTCGTTACCCATTGGCGCAGCGTTCGGCATCAAAGTTGCTATATGTAGCTAAAAACAATCAAAAAAACAATGACAGTCAGATTTTAGACAAACAGTTTTCTGAGCTGCCCGACCTGCTAAACACGGGCGACCTAATCGTCTTTAACGACACCAAAGTCATGAAAGCGCGCTTGTTTGGGCAAAAAGATACGGGCGGTAAGATAGAAGTACTTATTGAGCGTTTGGTTGAGCTATCAGATTTAGATGGCGCGACCTTACATTTACAAACGACAGACGGTGCAACCGTTAGCCAAGAGCATATTGCCCTTTGTCATGTTAAAGCCAGTAAAGCACCCAAACTTGGGCAACGATTGCAGATTGCCGACGGTCATATGCAGGCTGTGATGATTGGTCGCCAAGATAACTTATTTATTCTAGCTTTTGAGGCGTCTATTTTGCCTGATTTAGAGCGTTATGGTGAGCTGCCTATTCCGCCCTACTTTGAGCGCCACGCCGATGCGACTGACAATACCCGTTATCAGACGGTTTTTCATGACCCCGCCAAACTTGCCAGCGTCGCGGCACCGACCGCCAGCTTACATTTTGATGAGCTCGTGTTAGATAAGCTTGCCGCCAAAGGTATTAATACCGCTTTTGTCACCTTACATGTTGGTGCTGGTACGTTTGCCCCGGTAAAAACAGACAACTTGCTCAATCACACCATGCATAGCGAATATGCTCACCTGCCCCAAACTACCGCTGACCTCATTAATCAAACGCATGCCAATGGTAAGCAAGTGATTGCGATTGGAACAACGGTCACACGCGTGCTCGAGACTGCGTATCAAAAAACAGCGGTCAATGGACAAGCGCTTTCTAGTTGGGCGGGTGATACCGATATCTTTATTTATCCAGGGTTTAAGTTTGGTGTTATAGACAAACTGTTTACTAATTTTCATCTACCAAAGTCGACATTATTGATGCTAGTCTCGGCATTTGCAGGCAAAGCGGCTATCGAACAGGCCTATCAACATGCCATTAATACCCAATATCGCTTTTTTAGCTACGGTGATGCCATGCTGCTTGATAAAAAGATTGAGTTGCAAGAATAAACATTAAGCAAACAATTAATGCATTGTTCACAACAGCGGTGAAATAAACTGGTAAACTAAACAGTATTTTGTTATAACAACACAGATAACTCTCACTCTAAAGGGCTGCACATGTCTTGTCACTTATCTCATCGCTTGACTACTGTACATCGCTCAGTATCAATGGCGCTGCTTTATTCAGTCGGCTATGCAGCTTTTATGTCTCATGCCCAAGCTGCCACCATTGGCAAGACAGTCATTACTTCAGCGCAGCATGAACCTTTAGCTGCCAGTATTATGGTCACTGATATTAAAACCGCTGATTTTTCAGCCAGTTTGGCGAACTCTACTATTTATCAGCAAATGGGTTTGACGCCAACTGACTCAATGACCGTCCGTTTCCAACCGACGTCAGCCACCAGTGGCCACGTTCTTATCACAACGACCAAACCTGTCTCTAAGCCTTTTGCAGATGTGGTGCTGTCTATTAATGATGGTACTCAGCGCAATGTTATTCCTAAGACATTGCTGATGCCTCTAAATAACAGCTTGCCGATTACCCCTACTCAAAATATCGTTACAGGCGCAAAAAAGCCGAACTTACCTGAGGTTTCTACCACAAATGCGCAACCGTTAATTGTTAAAAAGGGTACGCCGCCACCATTATTATTGGCACCTACAGCCGTTATCACGCCTGCCACGCAAAGTACTACGACGGTATATTCTCCTAATAGCTTAGAGAATAGTCGCTTAGATAATGAGCGTTTGAATAATGATGCTGATAAGCAGAGCAATCCTACGATGACAGCTGTCAATCATGCTAATAATCATGCAACAGGAAATCTAGATGGCAGTGCATCTGCTACTGGGCTTACGGATAATCAATTTGATATCTTGAATATCCAGATTACCCGTCAGATACAGCCTAACGTTTCAAACAATACAAGCAATGCAAATAACACAAATATGATGGCTGCCACGCCAACACCTGTTAACCCGTTGCCAACTGCTAAAAACAAGTCAGATGGTGCAGATCTCTATAGCACTACCCCATCTACCCAGATTGCTTCACAGCAAACCCTATCCTCTGGAAATCTATCTACGCTAGGTTCCAATGATAAAGGCGCTAGTATAGCTTCTGCTAATAATGACACGAGCTCTGAGTTTAACTATACAGTACAGCGTAACGATAACTTATGGATCATTGCCCAGCAAATCGCAGAGAAAAACAATCTTGATGTACAAACCGTCATGAACGAGATTCAAACACAAAACCCGAATGCCTTTATCAATAAAAACGCGGATCAGCTAAAAGCCGATGCTCAGTTAAGTTTACCCAAGTATGATGTCGTGCCATCTCAAAAAAAGCTACAGGCCGCTATCAGCGAGCAAAGAAAGCCTAATAGAAAAGCAAATACACCCATAGTTAAAAAACCTGCTGCACCGAAAGCTGCCTCTAAAATAAAAACTGAGAGTGCTAAAGCGACAAAGCGTACTGAGAAGCCGGTTATAAAGAAAACACAAACCCTGCCAACCGCTCAGTTTTCTGTTCTCGCTCCTGGCCATGATGGTAGCGCAGATGGCACTAAAACTAAGGCGGGTATGGCAACGGGCAACGGGCTTAGCACAGATGTGTTAGATATTCTTAAATCATCACGACAAAGTACCGCCGACCAAGCTCAACGTTTATCAAAGACCAACAGCACGCTTGGCGGTTATACTAAAAAGTTGCAATTACAAAACCAAAAACTGGCGGAGCTACAAGCTCGTCTCGAAAAACTACGCAATCAATAATTGCCTAACCGATCAATGCACTATGCTGTGATCGTGGGCGCAGGAGTAACTATGGACAATATGCTATATATTATCGCCGGATTGGTATTTATTGTACTAATAGCGGTTTTGGTCGTGCGTAAAAATAAAGCACAAAAACCATCAAGGCAGCCAATTGTAAAGGCAGGAAAAACTGCGCTTAAAGAAGCACCTAGTGAAGCCGACAGCAATAATGACAAAAAATTCAATCCTATTGAGATTGCGCAACGTTTTATGGATCAGCAGCGCTATGACAAAGCCATTGAAACGCTCAATCGCGGTCTTATTGAAAAACCTAATGATAGCCAATTATCTCTTAAGCTGCTTGCGATATATGCCACAATAGATCAATCTGATAACTTTAATAAAGTTTATGACTCTATTAAAACTCATGCTGATGCAAAAAGTATCGCTCAAGCCGATGAATTAAAAGCATTGCTGACTGAAGAACAAAATCAAGCAGCCAAACATGCTCTACCAGCTGAAAATGACCAAGATGCAGGTTTTGAAAGTATTGATTTTGATATACCTGCAGGCAAAGTCGACAGTCAAAACGCCATTATTGATAACCATCTTGATGATGATGCGGTTCAACCTACTGCCTATAGAAGCGACTTAGCAGACAGCTCTGACACCACTTTAGCTATTTCTAATGATTTCGATAATATCGAGCAAGATTTTGACCTGAGCCTGAATGACTTAGAAAACGATATTAACGAGCCCGCCGCTACTAGCATGACACCGGTTACTGAGCTAGATATCGCTGATGATGAAATTTTATCTGCTTCAGCTGTTATAAGCGAAAATGATAATAGTGGCGATAGTAGTGTCAGTGACTCCGATTTTGATTTTGATTTCGACTTAGCAGAGCCACAAGATATCTCTACGCAAGCGCCTACTACCACTCTATCTAATGATACGTCTAATGATACGTCTAATGATACTACATTAGATGACAATGAAGACTTTGTCTTAGATTTGGCAGATTTAGAAATTGAAGCTAGCGATGATAACGTTTATGCTGATGTTGATGAAGTCACTACAGAAGCAACTCAACTAGAGCAAGAAGACCTTACTTTATCTCTCGATAATGTTGATAATATCAATGATATTGATACTTTCAATGCACCAGTTGAAGCAGAGACGGAAATACAGCCATCAAGTGAAACGCCTATTCTTACTGAAGACAATTTTGATGACTTTACTTTTGAAGACAATGCAGCGCAGGAAATAAATGAAGTCCCTCATGAAACAGTAGCTTCTAACACTGCACCAACGACTGTTACGTTCGATGAAAATACCCTGATTGATGATGATTTTGACTTTGATTCTTTAACAAGTGCTCCAACAGCGACGACGCCAGTTGACCTTGCAAGCGAAGTTGAAAACAATGTTGACAGTGAAGTTACTGCTGAGACTGAGGCTGAAACTGCCGAAGACTTCTCATCACGCTTTGCAGCTGACTTTGATTTCGTCAAAACGTTAGACAGCAATCAAGTCACCTTAGACTTAGCCAGTCAGTATGTACAGCTGGGTGAATATGATAGTGCCAAACGCTTACTCAATGAAGTCATAAGCCAAGGTACGAGGGAGCAACAAAGCCTAGCGCAAACTCTACTAGATCGCACTGCATAACAAGTAGCACCTTCTCTTATCAGTAAGTATTCTACTATCCTAAGAATACTTGCTGATTTTTTTGCATTTAAGCTTGATACTCTCTATTATCATTCACTCTATCATTACTCATTATTTTTGCTAGAATGCGCCCTAAAACTTAGCGGCGCTTTCTGCTCTCATTTCTCTTCACTGTGCTAATACTATGCCCTCCTCTATTATGACAAAGACACGCTCCAATCTTATTCGTCTCATTTATGCTGGTGGTACTTTTGGTAGCTACGGGCGACCCTTAGCACCGTTATCGGCAGATATTTTTTTGCCGACCTTGCAACAACTACTGGCTGAGCAAAATAATGCTAATAATCTGCCTCAGGTTTCATGGCTTGATAATACTTTAATTAAAGACAGCAGCCAGCTTACCCCTAGTGACTTTGTACATTTTTATCAGCTTTTGCTATCCGCCTATGCCCAAGGCGACAGACGGTTTGTGCTTATTACTGGTACGGATACTTTGAGTTATTTAGGCGCGTTTTTAGCAGAGGCTTTTGCTGGTAGTGATATTTGCGTGGTTATCACCGCTAGTATGCGCCCATTATTAGACAGTGACGTGTTGCACTCTTACACCATTGACGCAAATAGCGATGCTTGGGATAACTTCACCGATTCATTAAAATTGGCGGCAGCTGGTGAATCAGGTATAAAGATTGGTTTTGGCGGCGAGTCTTGGCTGGCACAGACAGTGCAAAAAATTCATAGCCACGATTTGATGGCATTTACCGGTCACTCTCGAGCGGCCTATCCTGCCAATAGTTATATCAAAAGCTTACCAGATACCCGCCGCCAGCACTGGCTAGATGATCAGCAGGAATTGGTCAGCAATATTGAAGCTCGTGCTAAACAAGCGCGCATTCATGCCTTATATTGCCTGCCGAACGACACTGAGGTGATGAGCAATCAGCTACAGGCATTATTATCACAGCCGCCTTGTGGGATTATTTTATTAGGTTTCGGCGCAGGCAACGTTCCTTATTCGCCAGCGCTAGCAGAAGCACTAGAACTTGCTTATAAAAATGGCCACATGGTGGTATGCGCTAGCCAGTCTCCATTTGGCGGGGTCAGTGAGAGCTATGCTGCCGGTAGTTGGCAATATGATTACCATGTAATTAGTGGCGGACGTTTAACAATTCCCGCTATTTATGCACGGCTGTTATGGCTTTTACTGCGTTATGATAGTCCGGCAAGACGCCGTCAACGTTGGCTCAACAATGTCAATCAAGCTGGCACTACTATCAAAAAACGTTAGACTAGCGTTGAATATGCGTACTTTATAAGCGCTAATCCTAGAATATAAGCGCCAATACTAGAACGTCTAATACTAGAACGTCTAATACTAGAACGTCTAATACTAAAATATCCAATACTATAATGCCCAATAACACCCATGTCCGAGATTAACATGTCCGAGATTAACAGCATCGAAGCTAAAGCTCCCCCAACCTATACATTAGCCATCGCCATTGAGTTTTTGGGTACGCACTATCATGGTTGGCAGCGGCAACGAGAAGTATTGGGCGTCCAAGAAGCGTTAGAGACAGCTATCGGTAAAGTCGCGAATGAGACAGTAGAGGTCGTCGCGGCTGGTCGTACCGATGCAAGCGTGCATGCCAGCAATATGATTGCCCATTTTACCACTCATGCCTATCGTCACCCTCATAACTGGCTGCGCGGCGTCAACAGCTTATTGCCCGATGATATTGCCCTACGCTGGATACAGCCGATGCCTGACGACTTTCATGCCCGTTTTGGGGCTATTGCCCGTCGTTATCGTTATATCACGCTCAATCAAGCCCAGCGCCCTGCTATTTTAAATCATCAAGTGACTCATATTTATGAGCCGCTGGATTTAGCAGCGATGCAAGTAGCGGCGGCTGATATCGTTGGTACTCACGATTTTAGCAGCTACCGTGCTGCTGCCTGTCAGTCTAATCAGCCCGTCCGCTCAGTCAGTCATGCAAGACTCTTTGCCCACGGTCAATTTATTGTTTTTGACATTCAGGCGGATGGCTTTTTGCATCATATGGTACGTAACCTCATGGGCACTTTATATGCCATTGGTCGACACGAATTGCCGCCCGCAGCCTTTTTGGATATTTTAGCCAAAAAAGATCGTACGATTGCGCCGCCGACGGCTTCTGGCGATGGCTTGTATTTTATTAACGCCTATTATCCTAAGCGTTTTCAACAATTACTGCCAAATGCGCCTTTAACGCCTATTTGGCTCAACCTACCCGATTAAGCTAATATAAGCGGGCATAGTGCTTATCTACTACAGCCCCTCGTTAAAAGATAACATACATATCACTTACAGGCTGTCAAGCAAAAATCAGGTTCCGTATTGCTTTAATCCGCTAAGTTACGTATAATATGGGCTTATTTTTAATTGATTGATACAAATTATGGCAAAAGACGATATTATTGAATTTGAAGGCGAAGTCATTGATACCCTTCCAAATACATTGTTTAAAGTTCGTTTAGAAAACGGACACGAAATCATTGCGCACATCTCAGGTAAGATGCGCAAACATTACATTCGCATTTTGACTGGCGATAAAGTTAAGGTTGAGATGACGCCTTACGACTTATCAAAAGGTCGCATTACTTACCGTGGTAAAAACTAAATTCTTATTGGCTAAAATGGTTATAACAGCATTAATATAAATGCTTGAGAGGTTTAACTGATAATAATAATGATACTGCTAGCCTACTCATTATTGCCTATCATATTTTAGTCTATTAATATTGTTTTTTGCTTTTACCATAAAAAATACCGCTACTTTTAGCGGTATTTTTTTGTCTTCATTTTAAGACCGAAATCTTAGGACTTAATTGTTTTCTTAATAACGACTTTTGTTTTCTTAATAACAACTTTTCAATAGCCGTTTTTAAATAACGATTTTTAAATAACGGTTTTTAAATAACAACCTATAAATATAGTGAATTCACTTTGCAACCGATATAGTCAATCTTAAATAAGATCAGTACAAGTATTATAACGCGCTACTGGTATTCATTTTTCTTGCTTGCTGTGCCTACGCAGACAGAGGCTGCGCAAAATGAATACCAATAGCTCTGTGTTCATTTTATACCAGTCGCACGTAACTGTTAGCGTATCTAGCGCATCGATTTTATTGCTAACCAATATAGTGATGACTTATTTAAACTCAACGGTTGCACCATTTTGAATCACACCTAACAGTGCAAGCGCGTCCCAGTTAGTCAAGCGTATACAGCCTGCAGATGCTTGACGGCTGATACGGGCAGGATCTGGTGAACCATGAATACCGTATGAAGGCTTACTCAGTCCTATCCATACCAGCCCGACTGGATTATTAGGACCTGGTGGAATGATAGCTTTGCTACCATCATTGCCTGTGTAGGTATAATTAGGCTCATGTACCTTTACTTCTACCGTATGCGTCCCTGTTGGCGATGGCGTCGCTGTGCTGCCTACCGTGGTCGGATAGCTGGCAATTAAGTTATCTTTATCATCATAAGCATATAGCGTTTCGGTGGCTTTATCAGCGACGACTCGGCTCACAGGCTTCGTATTAGGATTGCCAGGGTTATAAACAGTGATGGTTTCACCAGCGGTAAATTTAGCGGTAGGATTGAGCGTTTTAAGATATTTTTCACTAATATGAAACTTTTCTGCCAAGCCTTCCGTCACGCTTTCATAATACATACCATCGAGCTTAGCCTTGGCTTCTGCGCCTGCGGGAATGCTCGTGGTTTTAATATTAACATCTGCCTCACTCAGCTGATAACTGACCAATACTGGCTGTGTCATCAGCTTCTCATTTTTGGTTAATGCTTGCCAAGTCTCATTATTCAAATCATTGGTTACGGTCAAGCCATTTGCCTTTTGAAAAGCTTGCATGGCTTTGATGGTATTTTTACCCCAATAACCATCTACCGGACCAACACCGTTTTGGTTCCAGTTCAACAAGGCTTGTAGCTTGGTACCGACATTACGATCAATTTTAGTGCCTTCCTTCCAAGTAGCGGCATTTATCTTTTGCGCGACTGCTGGCAGATTTTCTGTCGTATATTTAATGGTCGGTAAAAATTTATTCAACGATACGGCAGCTCTACTGTTACCAGCAAATTTTTGGCTCACCCCATTGGTCACTGGGCTGATATCTGTGGCATTGTTAGCAGCAGCTTGTTTATTGACAGTGTTGGACGCTGCATTACTGGTAACGGTTTCATTGGTAGCGGCGTTGCTTGTCGCATTAGTAGTATTGTCATTAGTAGCATTAGTAGTATTGTCATTAGTAGCAGCAACACTTTGGCCCATCAATAAAAATGTCGATAAACCAAGGGCTGCCAGCGCGCTGCTAATTTTGGTTAATTGGTACATGTAAAACTCCTAGAGTAGGTATTGTTATTGATATTGTTTTTTATTAGAAATCTAATGATAAAAACTCACTATTAGGACGTTTGTTTTAAGTAATTTTTAATGTCTTAATAAAATATTTCTTTCGTAGAAAAACTAAGGTTAATAAATAGCGCTTATTTTAATGACTTAGTTTTTAATGACTCAGTATTTTAATAACTTAGTAAACTCGCCTATAGTGACATATTAGCCTGTCAGCATATAACAGCTTTATGTTAATAAAAGCCTTATCCTGCGGCATCTGTGTTAAAAAAAGTCCTTTTCTGCGACCAGTTTATTGAGTGTGTTACGGTGAATAAATCTTTTAAATAGGTATAAAAAAACCCATAATTTGCTAAGCAAATTATGGGTTTCGCGCTATAAGGATTTCTAATTATCATGCTTTCTAGTTTTTAATTTTCCTAGCTATTAAGGCATCTAGTTAACAATATTTGAAAAATCCGCTTATATTAAAGCTGCATCACTAAACCAATTTTGCCAGTACCGCCTGCCCCATTTCTTGACAACCTACTTGCTTGAGTCCTGTCTCGCTACGATCGAGGATATCAATGGTACGTAACCCATCGTCAAGTACGTCACTGACCGCTTGCTCAATCGCTTGCGCGGCAGCTTCTTGTTTAAAAGTATAACGCAGCATCATTGCCACAGATAAAATGGTCGCCAATGGATTGGCTTTATCTTGACCAGCGATATCAGGGGCTGAACCATGGCAAGGCTCATACATGCCTTTACCCGCCTCATTGAGGCTCGCCGATGGCAGCATACCGATAGAACCGGTCAGCATCGCCGCTTCATCAGATAAGATATCACCAAACATGTTGCCTGTGACCATTACATCAAACTGCTTAGGGTCTTTAATCAGCTGCATACAAGCATTGTCCGCATACATATGCGATAACGCCACATCGTTATAATTCGCTTGCTGCATCTCAATCATCGTCTGCTTCCACAGCTCAGTGACTTCTAAAACATTGGCTTTATCGATTGAGCAAACCTTAGCTGGCGTCCCTGCTGCTTGTGCACGGGTTTTTGCCAGCTCAAAAGCAACCTTACCGATGCGTTGAATTTCACTGGTGCTATACACCATGGTGTTATAGCCTTGCTGCTCACCATTCGCTAAGGTACGAATACCGCGCGGCTCACCGAAATAAATACCACCGGTTAATTCACGTACAATCAGCAAGTCCAAACCCGAGATAATCTCAGGCTTAATGCTTGAAGCATTGACAAGCTGCGGATAAAGTTTGGCTACGCGCAGATTGGCAAACAAACCAAGCTCACTACGAATTTTAAGTAAGCCACGCTCAGGGCGTTTGCTACGCTCAATACCATCCCACTTAGGACCGCCAACCGCACCTAATAACACCGCATCTGCTGCACGCGCACGTTGTAGCGTTTCTTCTGGCAATGGTTCACCCGTGGCATCAAACGCCACACCACCGATTAATCCAGATTCAAGGGTTAAGCCTAATTCAAACTTATTATTGACAGCATTAAGCACATCAACGGCTTGAGTCATGATTTCAGGGCCAATGCCATCGCCTGCTAATGTTAAAATCGTTGCCATACTGATCCTTGTGAGTAAATGGTTAAGTAAATATTCTTTATGGAATTGACGTTTATGCTACTAATACTTAAGGTATTGCTATTTAGGGTACTGCTAACAAGCTTATGAGAGCCTGTTAAAAAATGACTTCTTGTGCAATGTGTTACACAAGAAGTCAGGGTCTATCTGTTTAAATAAGTTTCTTTAAATAAACTTCTTTAAATAAGCTTCGATGTAAACGCTTTTTTATGAAACTTTGGCTTTTACTTTATTTTTTGCTAGTGGCTTTGATGGCGACTGAGTAGGTTCAGCTTTAACAACTCGAGTTTCCACAAACTCCCCTTGATGCTCAGCCTCTATCTCTTTGCAAAAGCGGCGCTGGACACTATTGCCTTGATATAGCTCAACACATAACGGCTCTGGCGAAGCACTATCAAGCAAACTGCCTGAGTTGTTGCTTGATTTTTTTTGATAAGCGCGCAGCTGATAGGTTCCTGCCTCAGAAAAATCGTGAATCATCGCGAAACGCTCGACATAGCCCACGTTATTTTCTGGATAGAAATTGACTTGTACCTCACGCTTGCCAGGCTTTACTCGCGCATAATAATTGGTTAGCCCAGGCATAGCAGATGCTGACAAGGGTACAATCTTTATCGCTTTTTTATGAGTAAGCGGCGTCATATCCATCGCCACTGGCGCTTGTCCATGCTTATTACCAGTACGGCTCTTACCGTTTGCATTCACCGCTTGCATCGCAACCAGCATGGTAGGATTAAGAGGCTCATGAGTATCACTACCTATAATGCGCGTCTGATCAATGCGGGCAATTTCGCAATGATAAGTACCGACACAGGCAATATTTACTTCACCGGCGACAGGGGTTATTTTCCCAGTCCATACTTTGGCATTTTCTGCCGAGTCTATTTGTTGATAACCCGTCAATACCTGACAGCCAGATAATAATAAACTTGCGGCAATAGCCGTACTTGTCCATACAACAAAGCGTGTTTTATTCATAATGGTGGCTACTATTTATGAGGTAGAAATTACGATAAGGTAAAAATACATTATCATTCATTTTAGCCACTTAATTACCATAACTCAACGCTGTATTAGCGTTGAGCACTTTTATATGTTGAATAATATTTTCTACTAAAAAAAATTTATCAGTCCTTTGAATACTAAGGACTATTCTCTAATAGCTATGCTCTAACATCATTAAATATCCAAGGCGTTTTTTGCATCATTTTATGCTCATAGTCTTTAATCGCATCGCTTTGCTGCAAAGTCAGACCGATATCATCAAGCCCATTGAGTAAACAATGCTTACGAAACTCATCGACCTCAAAAGCATACTCTTCACCGCTTGGGGTAATAACCACTTGACGCTCAAGGTCGGCAGTCAACTCATAGCCTTCATTGGCAAGCGTTGCTTTCATCAAGGTATCAACAATGGCTTCATCCAAGACGATTGGCAGCATGCCATTTTTAAAGCAGTTATTATAAAAAATATCAGCAAAGCTTGGTGCAATGATAGTACGAAAGCCGTATTCTGAAAGCGCCCAAGGTGCATGTTCACGGCTCGAGCCACAACCAAAGTTTCTACGTGCCAGCAATATGGTTGCACCTTGATAACGTGGCTGATTTAAAACAAAGTCTGGGTTAATCACGCGGGTGCTATTGTCTTGACCCGGATAACCTTCGTCGAGATAACGCCAATCATCAAATAAATTGACGCCAAAGCCCGTACGTTTAATGGATTTTAAAAATTGTTTGGCGATAATTTGGTCGGTATCGACGTTTGCGCGATCGAGTGGGCAAACGATACCGGTTTGGGTGTTATAAGCTTGCATAGGGTTACCTTTTCTATTAAGTTTATATTTTTTTGAAGTTTAGTGATGATGTGAACTATAGATATAGTATGGTCAAAACTATCTATTTTTAATATGACGCATCTGCCTATATTCCAACGGAGTTCAATTAAAATTCACCAAGTATATTTAAAATGAACGCTATTTAATAAATCTAAATGAACCTTACAGCCTTCTTCAAATTGAATACTTCTACACAAATCCTCAGTGACGGTAATAGTAGCGACATGAATACCATTTATTTTACATATCCAATAAATCTTAGGACTTGCTACACTAGCTAATTGATACTTATTCAAAATTGTAGTTACTAACTCTTTTAAAGGTAGGCTAGACTCAAGACTTAATTTAGCATAATGAGGTGCGTCAACGTCATCACCCATACAGACAGAATCTCTAGTTACTTCAAAATCAATCATTGATAATAGGGTCATTAAAACGTGCGCACATCGACAAAGTGACCAGCCAAAGCTGCTGCTGCTGCCATCGCTGGGCTGACCAAATGCGTACGACCGCCATTACCCTGACGACCCTCAAAGTTACGGTTAGACGTTGAGGCACAATGCTCTTGCGGCTCAAGCTTATCGGCATTCATCGCCAAACACATAGAGCAGCCCGGCTCGCGCCACTCAAAACCCGCTTCTGTGAACAAAGCATCTAAGCCTTCTGCTTCTGCCTGCAATTTCACTTGACCAGAACCTGCAACAACAATGGCTTCTTTAATATTATCGGCAACTTTACGACCTTTAATCACTGCTGCTGCATCACGTAAATCTTCGATACGTGAGTTGGTACACGAACCAATAAAGATACGGTCAAGCTGGATATCGGTGATTTTTTGCCCAGCTTCTAAACCCATATAAGTATAAGCGCGTAACCAGCCTTCTTCTTGCGCTTCATCAGCCGCTTGGTCAGGGGTTGGTACCGACTGAGTAATATCAACGACCATTTCAGGTGAGGTGCCCCAAGAAACTTGCGGTGCTATCTCGCTACCATCAATCTCAACCACGGTATCAAATACGGCATCATCATCTGAGTACAAGGTGCGCCAATAGGCTTCGGCTTGCTCCCACTGCTCCTCAGTCGGTGCATAAGGACGGCCTTTCACATATTCAATGGTCGTATCATCGACAGCAACCATGCCGACGCGTGCGCCCGCTTCAATTGCCATATTACAGACGGTCATACGACCCTCCATGCTCATGTCTTCAAATACTTGTCCGGCAAACTCAATCGCATGCCCCGTCCCGCCAGCGGTACCGATTTTGGCAATGATAGCAAGCACCACATCTTTTGACGTCACGCCAGCGCCAAGCTTACCGGTGACCCGGATTTGCATATTTTTTGATTTCTTTTGAATCAAACACTGGGTTGCCAATACATGCTCAACTTCTGAGGTGCCGATACCGTGTGCTAAGCAGCCAAGAGCACCATGGGTAGCGGTATGTGAATCACCACAAACGACCGTCATACCAGGCAAGACTAAGCCTTGCTCAGGACCGACCACGTGCAAGATACCTTGACGCGCATCATTAATGGTAAATTCAGCGATATCAAACTTGGCACAGTTTTCATCCAGGGTTAGTACTTGTAAGCGCGATACTTTGTCTTTGATACCAGCCACGCCTTCTGAGCGCTCTTTAGTCACTGTCGGTACATTATGGTCAGGGCTTGCGATATTAGCCGACAGACGCCACGGTGCACGGTTGGCAAGCTCTAAGCCTTCAAATGCTTGCGGGCTTGTCACTTCGTGTAGCAAATGGCGGTCGATATAAATCAGGCTCGAACCATCATCGCGCTTGGTGACTTCGTGAGCATTCCAAAGTTTGTCATATAACGTTTGACCGGCCATGTTGCTATCCTTTTTTAGTTGCTAATTTCTGAATGACTGCTTTAATAATGAGTGAGTGACAAAATATTTTTGTCTACTGACGCACTTTAATTTAATACTTTGTTACTACCTGTTTATTGTTACTACTTGTTTATTCATTTATGTTTTATAGAGCCTTATTAAGACGTTATAGGCACAAAGAATAAACACAGATATTTTATAATATTTATCCTCTATTGCATTAATGGCTACTCAAAATACGCCATATACTGCCAATCATGACGTTAACAGAATAAATATGTCACAATACGTCTAGATGTCTTGTGATTATAGCAGGCTAATCCTATAATAATAATTGATGATTTTTGCATAGTCACAAACTTTTATTTCTAATTCATTATGATTAGGCTAGCCAACTTTTATTTATAGCTCGTTATGTAGCTAAGGACATCGGTGTGAATACCACAAATTTGACGACATTTGTCACTGTTATGAAGACAGGCAGCATCTCAGGTGCGGCAGAAAAGCTATTTATTACTCAGCCTGCGGTCAGTAAGCGCATCAAAAATTTAGAAGATGAGTTTAATATTACCCTATTTGATACGGTTGGTCGCGGCATTGTACCGACGCAAGCCGCCAGTGAAATGCTGCCTCATGCCAAACGCTGGCTTGAAGATTATGAAAACTTTAAAATTAACCTACAGCATTCGCAACATATCGTCTCTGGCAAATTGGTGATTGGTACCAGCCATCATATCGGCTTGCATCACCTAGCGCCTGTGCTTAAGCATTTTATCCAAGCTTATCCTGCCGTACAACTAGAAGTGCATTTTGTCGATTCAGAAACTGCCCATAAAGCGGTGCTCGATGGTGATTTATCATTGGCATTTTTAACGCTGCCGCCCGTCTATGATAAGCGTTTGACCTATCATACCTTATGGTCAGATCCGCTCTACTTTATGACCGGCACTTTATCGCCTTTAGCGACCAAATCCAATGTAACGCTCGAGCAATTGGCGCGCTATCCTGCAATCCTGCCATCTGCCAATACCTTTACCAGTCAGATTACCTTGGCGGAATTTGCTAAGCACAATCTAAAACCTTACGCCACTATGAGCACCAACCCGCTTGAGTCTATTCGGATGTTGGTTTCTGTTGGGCTTGGCTGGTCGGTATTACCACAAACGATGGTCAGTCAGGATTTAGAACGTATTGATATGGCAGATAATATCGAATTGCAACGTTATTTGGGCGTGGTCATCAATCCAAAACTAACACAATCAAGCAGCGTGACGGCATTATTAGAGCTGCTAGCGCCCATTGAATAACGAGTAAGTAGACTTTTTAACAATATTGGCTAAAAGAACTGCGTTATTTAGCAAAATAGCACATTCGCATTTGTGCCACTCATACGTTATAATACATTTGACGTTGTTTAGATAACATAAATTTACCTTAAACACACTGATAGTCATATATTGAACACTTCTAGTAATATATGATAGTAAATAGTAGGTTTAGTGGTTTTAAATGATTGGTTATATAAACGACTGAGATTTATACATGGTGAGCAGATGCGAGCGATGAGATTATAAAATTGACAGATGTATATGCCGTTTGCGTTGAATCATGACTTTATAGATAGCAGTCCTAGAACAGCATCAATCATATAAAACTAACAGAAGATTTTGAATAAAAGCCATTATGTCCTACTTAATGGCTTTTTTCGTCTTTAGATTCTTTCATCTTAAGACATTGTTTTCGAACAGCGTCTTGTAAGACCTAATTTTTATCATTCAAAATAATGACAGCCAATTATGTTGGTTAAGGACAGTTTATATGAACGGAGTTTCTAGTGGCGTGATGATATCGCTTGGCGCCTATTTCTTAGTGATGATTGGGATTGGCATTTATGCTTATTTTAAGCAAGCCAATGATACTGAAGGCTATATGCTTGGTGGTCGTAGTTTAGGCCCTGCAGTCACTGCCTTATCAGCAGGCGCATCGGACATGTCAGGCTGGTTACTACTTGGTTTGCCAGGTGCTATGTACGCTGACGGTGTCGTCAGTGCATGGATTGCCATTGGTTTAACCTTGGGTGCTTTTCTAAACTATCTTATCGTGGCACCGCGCCTTCGTGTTTATACCGAAGTCGCTGACAACGCCATCACTTTGCCAGATTATTTTGCCAACCGCTTTGAAGACAAGTCGCATTTGCTACGTGTCATCTCTGCCGTGGTTATTATCTTATTCTTTACCGTTTATACCGCTGCCAGTTTAGTCGGTGGTGGTAAACTTTTTGAAAGCTCGTTAAATCTTTCTTATAGTACAGGTCTATGGGTAACCGCAGGTGTCGTCGTTGCTTATACGCTATTTGGTGGTTTCTTAGCGGTATCGATGACTGACTTTGTACAGGGTATCATCATGCTGTTTGCCATGGTCATCGTGCCTATTGTCGCCTTGACCGACCTTGGTGGTGTGTCGGCGACGACCAATGCTATTAGAGCCATTGACCCTAGTATGTTAGATATTACCAGCGGCATGACGGTACTGGGAATTGTATCGCTACTCGCTTGGGGGCTTGGTTATTTTGGTCAGCCGCATATTATCGTCCGTTTTATGGCCATTCGCTCAGTAAAAGATATCCCCACTGCGCGTAATATCGGTATGAGCTGGATGATTATCAGCCTTATCGGTGCTTGTGTGACAGGTATCGCTGGTCGCGCCTATGTACAAAAAACGGCAATGACATTAGACGACCCTGAAACCATCTTTTTGGTATTCACCCAGTTCTTGTTCCATCCACTGGTATCGGGTTTCTTATTAGCCGCCATTTTAGCCGCTATTATGAGTACGATTTCCTCTCAACTACTCGTGGTATCAAGCTCATTGACTAAGGATGTTTATAAGCTATTCTTTGATAGAGATGCGCCAGAAGCGCGTCAAGTATTGGTTGGTCGACTCTCAGTTGTCGTGGTTGCTGTAGTCGCAATTCTACTTGCTTCGAACCCAGAAAGTTCTGTACTCAGCTTAGTATCTAACGCTTGGGCAGGATTTGGCGCAGCATTTGGACCATTGGTTATTTTCAGCCTTACATGGCGTCGTATGAACCGTAACGGTGCCGTTGCTGGCATGGTCGTCGGTGCATTGACTGTTATCTTATGGGTTTATGGTCCTTTCCAGATGAATGGCGTGCCATTAAACAGCTGGTTATACGCTATCGTTCCAGGCTTTATCTTAAGTACCATCGCTATTTTTGCCGTGAGTATCATGACTGGTGGTCCAAGACCTTCAGTATCGGCGAAGTTTGAAGAGATGGAAATGAACTTAGATAGATAAGTAGTTTTTATTTATTATTGTATGACAAAAAAACCTCGCTAATTGGCGAGGTTTTTTATTATTAGCGTTTTATACGTAGTAAACGTATTTAATTAAAATGGTTTAACTAAAAGGTTTTCGTTAATAGTACTGTCGCTGATTTTTCATCACGGTCGTCATAATAAGCAAAGTTACTAGAAGTTGTTTCATAATCAAATACCAATCTTGGCGTTAATCCAAGTATAGTAAAATCGCGCTTCCATACTTGCAGACCGAGTGACGTGGTTTTATCTTCTCTTGTTGAGCCATAATCAGCACCAATGGCTTGATAGTAAAAACTTCCCTTTGGATAATCCTCTGAGATATCATCATACTTTTTCATCGCATAACCTGCTGATGCTAATGTCGAAATACCGCGCTTCCATTCACGACCCCAACCAGCATTTACTGAGTTTCGATCATAACTAATGACGCTAGATTTGGGTACATCATTTCGATAATTACCAAATCCCCCATAAAAATATTCTTTGGCATCTTTAATATAAAAAGCATTTAAACCCAAAAACTGACCATCTGTTTCACGGTTTTTATCTCTTTCTTCTTCAAAGGTTTCATTGGATAAAATACCTGTAGCCGTTAGTTTGAGCTTTGGTTTAACCCAGCGCGAGCCACTCACGGTCACGCCTTTACGCAAGCTATAAGCTTCTTCATCATAATACCTTTTAGTCACAAAAGGCGTCAGAGAGAGATCATTTTTGGCATCGTCATAACCAACGCCAGCAGAGGCGGTAAATAGATAATCGTTATAGTCAGTTTCGTCCCAATAGCCCTTCAAAGAGGCATTGCCACCTACAGTTGCATAAAAGTTCTCAGGTAGATTAAAGCGTTTGTTTGCGCTGCCAGATACTTGAATACCATTGGCTGACTTTTGTTCAACCGTTCTTCCCAACTCTGTTTGAATAGTTTGAGAGGGCGCATCATTAATATTATTATCTCTAACATAACTGGCAGAAGCATTAAACTGCCATTTCTCTGAGCTATTGATTTGAGCTAACGAGTTTTGAACTCTAGCCATCACCGGTGCAGGCAGATCAACCGACTGCAGTTTTAAAAACTGCTCTTTTGCAGCAGCATATTGCTTATCAGCTTGCATCGCAATTGCCATATTTAAGCGAACAGGGTGAAAGTCTGGATCTGCGGCTAACATACCGCGATAGATTTCAATCGCTTGTTTGTTTTTAGCTTCACTGCGATATATCAAGGCATCAGCAAACTTGATAAGCATAGAGTCATTGGTTTCTAACGCTTTATAGTGGGGCAATACCTGCTTAACGGTCACCATATCCTGCGCAGCTAAAGCATCATTCAAGAATTTACTAAACGCAGCTGGGTTGGCTTTTAAGGCTTCTAAGTTATAAGCGGTGGCGGCAGCAAGTTGCTGGCGACTTCTGATAGCACGTTGTGCTTCTGTATCATTAACAGTGGTAGAAGGTGCTGTTGGGTCTGATACAGCAGTTTGACTCTCGCGTTTAAGCAGTTCATCAGCTTGGTTAAGCTCGGGCTCTATCTCTGGTAAATCGTCTGGAGCAGCCATTGATGGTAGAGAAAACGCCATCATCGATAGCAAAATGGAAGCAGTGAGAGGTTTGCGCATATATTGATTATTCATGGGTATCCTTACCTAAGTACGATCACTATTTTTCTAAACATTATTCCAACTTTAGTTATCCTAAGGGATTTTAATGCTTTAAGCGAGCAAAAAAGCGTCCTAGGACGCTTTTTTGTTTGTTTTATACAGTCATATTACTTTATTGCTTTTCGGCACCAAAGGTTCCTTGGAAAGTTGTACCAGTTCCTGGCGTAGTTCCAGTTCCGGGTACGCTACCAGGTTGTGCTTCTTGGTAAATACCACCTAAGAACTTAGCATCTTCACCATAGAAACCACCTGAGGTTGCAATATTATCTTTACTACCAGCAAAAGTATTACCCGTAATGCCAGCACTAATACCAATATTTTTATTAATATCAGCAAACTTTAATGTCCCTGTTAATGAATCGTTCACAAAATCAACATTAAAATTAGATGTACCATTAACCACTGGGGTTTTAAGAGCGCCTGAGCCTAAATGCAGATTATCCATATAGGTTGCAACACCAGCATACTGAACTTTACCTTCTGTAGGCATATTCTCAGTTGCTTCACCCATGACGTAAACATTGGTATAGCGTGATTTCACCCCACCAAATGAACCTTCTTTACGCATGTCACCATACACATGACCGATTTGCATTTGCGAGTCGAAGTTCTTATAAACAGATTGATAATCGTATTTTAAATCAATCTTGCCAAGAATGGATTCAACTTTACCAAAGGTCGCTGTAGTCGTATCTTTAGATTTTTTGAAACCATCATCGAGTGATATATCATCAGATTTTACTAGTGTCAGTTTCGATGCTTGTCCGAATTTACCTGGTTTAGTAATATCTAGACGACCAACAAGCTGATTATAACCCGGTAGATTATCTGTATTAGTATCAACAATCATTACTGGGTTGGTATCTTCACCAGAACCTGTTGTGGTATTGAATGTATCATTGTCCCTTACAAACTGACGATAACCAATAGCATTTTCTGTTCCAGTCCCTGACACACTACTGACAGTATTGCTCATAACACCAGTTATAGCTTTAGGTACTGGTACTGGTTCAGAGTTAGAGCCGACTTTAGTAGCACCATAAGTTCCTTTACCGCCAGCATCTTGATATATACCACCTAATAGCTTGGCATCTTCTCCATAGAACCCACCTTTAGTATCAACGCCATTCCAATTACCCGCAAAGGTATTACCTGCAATTTCTGCTTTTATTTTCTTATCTTTCATACCAGCAAACGATAGTGTGCCGTCGACTTGGCTATCCACAAAATCAACACTAAAGTTAGACGTACCTACAGTTGGATCAACACCAATAATCTCACTTTTTGTATTACCAAGATAAGTGGCATCACCTTTGTAGGCAACTTTACCGTCATTAATACGGTTATTAATATTGTATTGCGATAGATCTTTCATGTACTTCATATCAACGTCATTTGTACTATTACCTTGTACATAGACGTTTGACAAAGTAGCTAATTGGGTTAAGTTAGCAAGACGTTTAAGATCGCCATACACATGACCAATTTGCATTTGATTATCAAAGTTTTTATAAGTAGAGGTGTAATTTAGCTTATTGTCCCACGTACCACCAATTTGCTTGAGAGAGCTCTTCTTAAAACCCTTTTCGTAGTCTTCGTCATCTGTACTTCTTAATGTGACATTCACAGGTTGTTTAAAATAACTCGATCCAGTCTCATTAAAAAGAGCTGTGTAGGTATCGTAGCTCGCAGAAGTATTTGCGCTCAAACCACTATTGTCGTCTTTTGCAATACTATTTTGGAAGCCAGTAACTTTAGTATTTGCAGCAACTGTTGGGTTGGTTGGTGCTGGCGGTAATTGCTGTGCCGCTGCAAGAGCCTCTTCTGCCGCTTTCGCTCTAGCTTCAGCTTCTAATTTCTCTTTTTCCGCTTCATCGGCACGTGTTTGAGCCGCAGCCGCTTGCGCTTTAGCATCAGCCGCTTGTTGATTGGCGGCAGCTACTTTCTTGTCGGCTTCAACTTTAGCATCACCAATGGCTTTGTCGGCAGCTACTTGCGCTGCAGTGGCTGCATTTTCTGCTGCGGTTTTGGCTAACAATGCAGCCGCTTCAGCAGCTTTTGCAGTCTCTGCGGCGGCTTCGGCTGCAGCTTGAGCGGCTTCGGCGGCGGCCGCACGTGCTAAGGCGGCGGCGAGCTGATCTTCGCCATTACCAGCATTTGCTAAGGCGTCTTCTGCTTTTTTCAGGGCCTCTTGGGCTTTAACGGCATCCGCTTGGGCTTTGTCTGCAGCAGCTTGGGCGGCGGCGGCTTGGGCTTGGGCAGTGTCTTTGTCAGCATTGGCTTTGGCGGCATCCGCTTGGGCTTTGGCAGCGGCTTTTTCTGCTGCGGTTTGCTTGTCGCTCTTCGCGCCATAGGTGCCTTGAGCCTCATTACCAGCGTAAACCCCGCCTAGGTATTGAGCGTCACCACCGAAGAATCCCCCTTCAGTGCTGTAACCGGCATTGTCAGCCGCCGTGCCTGAGAATTGATTGCCATTGATACCAGCGGTTAGACCAATCTTACCGGCGTTAGCAAAGGTTAAGTCCCCTTTCACGTTTTTAGCAACAAAGTCGGCGGTGAATACAGATTTGCCAAACTCGATGTCATTGCCAATACCCAGCTTGCGGTAAGTGGCGTCCCCTGTGTAACCTACGGTGCCCTCTTTCGGCATGTTAGCCACTTGGGTGGCATTACCGATGACGGCGACACCATTGACGGGTAAGGTTTTGTTCAATAGAGCAACTTCAGCAGAGCCATCAATATGACCGATGCGCATGTCATCGCCAAAGTCTTTATAGGTTGAGGTGTAGGTTAAAGGCAGTGTCTGACCAATGGCGGCAACCACGATGTCTGCTTTGCCTTTATGGGCTTTAAAGCCGTTTGAGTCTGCGACTGCTGTGTCGCCTTCACCAGAGAGGGTGATTGGGACCAGTGGGAGTAAGCCTGCTGTGCCATCTGGATTCTGAGAGGCAATATCAGCACGGGCATCAACGGCAGAGCCGTCTTCATTCACGGCAAAGTCGCGGGTGGTGGTATTAAACAACCCGAGTGAGCCGGCATTAATGTTTAATGATTGAACACCCGATTTCTTCGCTTCGGCAGCGTTCTTGATGGTGGCTGCTGCTAGGGCGTCTTTGGCGGCTTGCGCGGCTTGGTTGGCGGCAGCAATTTGAGCTTCTGCTGCGGCAGTCGCTGCAGCTTGCGCTTGCTGGGCAGCGGTTATTTGGGCATTGGCGGCCTCAAGGGCGGCTTTGCGACGATCCACTTCTGCTTGCAGGGCGGCGGTGTCACCACTGCCATTTGCCAATGCGTCTGCTAGGGCTTTCTCTGCAGCCGCTAACTTATCTTGTGCGGTGACTAACTCACCTTTGGCTTTATCCGCTTCTGCTTGCGCAGTGGCCGCTTTTTGTTTCTCAAGCTCTGCTTGCGCTTTGGCGGCTGTGGCAGCTTGTTCTGCTTTTACTTTAGCATCTTTAGCAGCATTTTCTGCTGCTTGCGCCAGCTCCTTGGCTTCTTCTGCTGCCTTTTTAGCCGCTATTTCCGCTTTAAGTGACTCTTCAATTTCTTTAGCTTTGGCCTCTGCTACCGTAGCACGAAGATCTGCAGCTTTTGCTTTTTCTTCAGCGTCTTTAACTTTTGCTACTGCTTCACTAGCTATCTTTTTGGCTACATCCACTTCTTCTTTAGATGCTTTTGCAGCGGCTTCAATTTTTGCTACTGCTTCGACTCTTGCAGCTTCTGCTGCTGCTTTTGCCTGTACTGCTTCTGCTCTTGCTGCATCAATTGCTGTCTTCGATGCTTGTGCTGCTTTTTCTGATTCCTCTCCAAACTTCAATTCTGCTGTTTTAAGCGCTTCTTCTGCTGCCTTGGTTTTGGCTTCTGCTACTTTAAGCGCTTCTTCTGCTGCTTTGGTTTTAGCCTCAGCCGCTTTAATAGCTTTTTCAGCCTCAGTTATATTACCAGCTCCACTTCCCGTATCAGTACCTGGCAACACAGGTGTTGGTTTCGGAGTGATAGGATCATCTCCGCCACTAGTCACACATGACGCTAGAATAATAGCACTTAAGAGAACCACACTGGCTTTGAGTGGTGTATTTAGTTTTTTTGCTGCTGTTACAGCTGAGATTGAATGACAGTTAGGCGACATTCGTCTTCCTCCATGAAGAGTTTATGATATTCCGTTACTTCGAATAAGATACAACTTTAATCTAGTTGCATGCATACATAAACAAATTCACCACAGAAAGTCAATTAATATTAATGAAATAATGTTCACTGTAATATTTAGTTACCAATTAATCCTTATAAGCGAATATAATAAGCTATATAGAGAAAATATGTATCAATATACGCACAAAAGAATATAGGATACTCTTGTATTTTCATAGTTATCCAAATTAAAATAATTACGATAATCAATGATGCATTTCCATGTATTGCGTCATTTTTTAGAAAAAGTAAGATAATCATCATTTTTTTAGAGTAAATTGAGTATTTCCTATGTTTTATAAGAATAATTAGACTAATATAAGAAAAATAATGAAGCATTAGTAATTATATAAGTCCTTTATTAATACAATATTAGAAATATTAATTAGGAAGTTTTGAAATAATAAAAAATCCTCCTCATATTAATTTATATACCTTGATACATATAGAGATGTTATTGAGATTAAAGACAGGGATTGAGTCAAATAACAATTTGAGAATTAATTATAAAAATCGAACTATGTTCAGTAAATTCTCATATTAAATAGCAGTCTTAAACTATATTGATACAAAATATACCAATTTTTGTTTTGTATTTTTATTACTTCTACTTACTAGTTAATCTTTCCATCATGCTTTATACAGATTTCGTGAATACAAGAATCTAGAAAACAAAAAAAAGCGCCCTAAGGCGCTTTTTTATATCTAAGTTTTTATGTTTAATTTATTTATTGCTTTTCAGCACCAAAGGTTCCTTGGAAAGTCGTGCCTTCACCTGGTTGAGCACCCTTGCCGCCTTGAGCTAACGCTTCTTGGTAAACGCCGCCTAAGAATTTAGCATCTTCACCATAGAAACCACCTGCGGCATCGATACCATCCTTGTTACCGGCGAAAGTATTTCCTGTAATATTAGCATTGATATTAATTTGGTTGCCAGTAGGCATATATTTATAATCGCCATCTGCAAACTTCAATGTACCTTCAAGCTTGCTGTTCACAAAATCAACATCGAACTTAGAGGTACCATCAACTACCGGACCACCGCGAGCGCCTTCTTTTAGATGCAGGTTCTCCATATAGGTAGCAACACCAGCATAGACTACCATACCATCATTGATGTCGTTATCAATATTGTACTGTGCCAAGTCTTTCATGTACTGCATATCTTCAAGGTTTGTACCATTGCCTTGTACGTAGACAGTGGATACACGCGCCAAGTCTGTTGTAGCTAACTTTGGATCTCCATATACATGTCCAATTTGCATCTGCGTTTTCATTTGTGTATCAAAGTTCTTATAAACAGATGAATAGTTTAGATCTAATGCTACAGGACCTTGAACTTTTGTGTTTTCAGTATGAAGCTTAAAACCATTACCATACTCTGAATCACTAGTTCCACTTATATTGACAAGAACCTTCTGTTTTACAGAGTCAGGCTTGGTCATGTCAGCACGGGCAAAGAATTTATCGTAACCAGTAAAGTTATCTCCTAATTGATTGTCTACAGGAACCTTAGATCCATCTACAGTCACAGTCTCTGTAAAGTCAGATTTGTCATTACGTATCTCTGCATAACCAATCGCATCTTCCGTAAGAGTTAAGAACTTTTTACTACTTAGCGTATTACTCTGGAAACCAGTAAGTTCAGTATCTACTTTAGCATCGGGATTAACTGGCGGCGTCGGCGTTGGCGTTGGCGTTGGCGT
>NZ_DEIR01000008.1:0-55627 GCF_002352555.1 Psychrobacter sp. UBA2769
CGCGATAAATTATTTTTATTAGGCGTTATCGCAAGCTCGTTTGATGCTACATGACCAAAAATAAAAACCTTAGCATCTGGTTGCTCATGAAGGTTTTCTTCAATTATTGCAAATGCTTGATCATATTCGTCAGATAATTGACTGCTCATCGGTTCAAAAAATCCTTGCAACTGCATTTCTAGCGAACCTGTATAAACCTCTACTGGACAGCCTTTCGCATCGACCACTACGTTAGGTGGCGTTTCAGGACACTCGTCTATAGCATCAAGTACACCGTCACCATCTGAATCAACTTCTGCTTGCATCGTCCTGATGTTTTCATGTTGAGGTAACTCTTTAGACGGCGCAGTTGTAGTGGTTTGGCAACCAGTTAACGTTATAGATACTGCTAGTAGCAATAAAGTGCTACAGTTTTTCATTCCCATCATTACCCCCTCTGAATACATTCAAAAACAATTTTTTGTTTATGTTGAGATGACAGCTATTTATCAATAACAACTCTCTTTAAAATTCAACGCAGATGCCGTCTTTTAAATTGATAGGATAGTCACTATCAGGCTCAGTTAATAAACCATAAACCCGACGATTAAAAGCTCTACCCTCCTCAGTATCATTAGGTGCAATGGGCGCTCTAGCATCACAATTTAAAGTCATCAATCGACTAGATTCTATACTATGCTTTAATAAAAGGTAGTTTTTGATTATCAGTGCTCTGTTTTTAGGTAGTGAGCTTAACTCTTTATTAATTTCATCCTCTGAAATGTGCGCTTCAATTTTAAAAATAGCGCTATCATACTCTTTCATTCTTGCGGCTACTTTATCCAGTTCAACCTGATATTTAGATGTTAGTTCACTGCTACCTTTAGCAAAAAAGGCACGATACTCCATTTGTAAACCAGTTCCAATAGTGGTGAGAGGACAACCATACTCATCCATCACCACACCCTTAGGGGTGTTCGGGCAATTATCTATGATGTCAGGGACGCCATCACTGTCTGTATCTGCATGTGGCTCTATCATGACTTTAGGTGTGTTGTCTGCCTTTTTATTGATTATGGTGTTTTTGGGTACAGATTGGCAGGAAGCTAACATAAAACTAGCTATTACCACGCCTATCGTCATCCATGAATTATTTTTCATACGCCATCCTTAGTTCATATAAAACGTTCAGTTTAAACCCCTAGACCCCACTTGCCTGCTTCGCAAACAACTGCATCAATGGTTTAATTTTGCTGACGCGATACATACCTTCATTACGAAGTTGTTGAATCGGACGCATCTGCGCAAGCGAGCCGGCAAACAGCCAATTAAGCGCCGAAAAGCTATGCATCATCAGACTATTATGCGGACGACGCAGACGCTCATAGCTCCGCAAGGTTTGGTTCGAACCCCACAGCTTGTTGCCACTGCGGGCATAGTCATGGGTGAGTTGCTCACTTAATGCCTTCACATCGAGCATACCCAAATTCAGCCCCTGACCTGCCAGCGGATGCACACCATGTGCGGCGTCCCCAATTAATACTAAGTTATCCGCGACGTAGCTTTTTGCTTGCTGCGCTGCTAACGGAAAGCTGGCGATGGATTCAATCTCGCGGATAGCGCCAAGCTCATAATTGCTAGCAGCAGCCAATTTATCAGCGATATAGCGAGGCGTTTCTTCCAACAATGCCAACGCTTGGTTGCGTGGCAATGTCCATACAATCGACTGCCAATGTTGCGGGTTGGCTTTATCTTCATCAGTAATATCAGCAAGTGGTAATAATGCCAATGTACCAGTTGGTAGCATGGCTTGACGAGCAGTCGCTCGATGCGGCTTGTCAGTTTGAATGGCGCAGCAAATCGCCGTTTGCTTATAATCGAGTACATCTAGCTCAATTGCCGCCTGCTTACGCACAAACGAGCTGCGACCGTCAGCACCAACCAATAAACGCGCGTCAATCACACTGCCATTATTTAAGGTCACACGGTAACCTTGCGCGCTACCAAGCCAGTCCATATCGACAACCTTTTGCCCATCGATAACAGTTAAATACTGGCTGACATCAGCGGCAGATAAACGCTGCCATAATGCATATTCGATAACTGCGGGCTCAACCATACTACCGAGCATTTTTGGCTCAGAGCTTTGATTACTGTCATTACTACTATTATTGCCATTACTGTTATCGCCACTATCGCCAAACAGTAGCTCGCCACGACCGTTTAGCTGCCAAACCTGCATTTGCGAATAATCGGCTTTACGCTCTGATGCCGCTATCTTTTGCCAAGCGCCCACGTCTTTGAGTAAGTTGATACTGGCAAGACTTAATGCATAAACACGCGCATCCCGCTTGCCAAGCACCTGCTGCCAATCTGATTCATTACGTTGCGGGCGCGCATCAATGAGGGTCACTGGCATTTCAGCTTGTGCCAGTTTCAGCGCAAGGGTTGCACCGACGATACCGCCGCCGATAATGAGCGTATGGTTATTTTTCATAAAACATCCTTTGTCGCGTTATTCATGCTATCCGCTCATATTTATGTAGTTTAGCAGCAGCTGAAATGATAGATTTTATTTGCTTAATAATTTACCCGTATGTCGAACTACGACTTCAAGCCCATCGCATAGTTGGCAATCAATGGCTTAATGTTCGGCAGTTTATCAAAGGCAACCAAAGCCACGTTACGTGCCAGCTTCACCGCTGGGTTTGGATGCGTAAAACCATGTACGACGGCATCACAAAAGCGAATCACGCGCTTTTGATCGGTTTGACGAGCTTTTTCATAACGTTTGAGCAAAGTCGGATTACCAATGTCTTCACCTTTGAGCACTTGCTGACTCATCATTTGCGCCAATACATGGGCATCACGCATACAGAGGTTAAACCCTTGTCCAGCGACCGGATGCAAGGTATGAGCCGCGTTACCCATGATGACGCAGCGACCATCGACTTGTTTGTCTGCCAGTACCCGCGTTAATGGATAAGCACCGCGGCGACCAGCAGTTTTAAACGTACCAGCGCGCTCACCAAAGGCTTGCTGCAAGGTCGCCAAGAAATGCGCATCATCTTCTAGATATTGTGTCTCTTCGCCAGTTGGGCAAACCCAAACTACCGAGCGTCTATAACCTTTTTGGTACTCATCATTGCCGTCGCCTTCTGGATCAGTCAATGGCAACACCGCAAGCGGCCCTGCCGGACTAAAGCGCTCAATGGCAATATGTTCATGCGGCTGATCGGTCTCTACCACCCCAACAATAGCGGTTTGCTTATAATCATAAGTGGTAGTGCTGATACCTAATAGCTGACGCACGGTAGAGTCACGACCATCACAAGCGACTAATACGCTGGCCTGCAATTGCTGCTCATGCTCTTCTTCACCGTAATAGCTAAAGCTTAGCGTCACGCCATCGCTTTGTTGGCTAACGGCTATCACATTGGCATTATCAATTAAAGTAATCAGCGGCTCTTGCTGGGCAGCCAGTAACAACTTACGTCCAAGCCACGCATTTTCCATCACTTGTCCGAACGATTCGACCTGCTCCTCAGCTTTATTTAATTGCGCGCGTCCAAAGCTGCCTTGCTCACTGATCTGTACCGCATCAATGCGACAGGCATGGCTTTGTAGCTCAGCCCATAGCCCAATCTCTTGATAAATCTGTACCGTGCGCCGTGACAATGCGGTATTACGGCTGTCCAAATAATGGCTACGCTTAGCATCATCATTAGGACTGATGGTTGGATAGCTGTTTTTTTCCAGCAAGGTGCTAGCGATACCATGATGGGCAAGTAACAATGCAAACGATAAACCGACATGCCCGCCGCCCGCGATAAGCACTTGCTGCTCAGTCATAGCAGCTTTATTAACATGGCTAGATTTAATATGACTAGATTTAACATGATTGGATTTTGACAAATTTGCTTCAGTATTTTGCATGGTTATTATTCCTAATATGATCCTTTTAACACGCGTTTAGACGTGATGAATACGCACTCAAAAATGTTGTTTTTTTGGAAAATTTATCGTTGTCTGCCGCTTTTCAGCTTGGCTTTTATAGCTGTCTTATCTAAGCAATAGATTACCACAAATTACCGCGCATGCTGTGCTCTTGACAGTATCCTCAGCGAGTGTAAAAGATTTCTAATACTCACCTATTATCTAAAAACGGCTTGTATCTTAGAAAGCTTAAACCTACAAAACACTGGCCTTTAAAATGACTCAACATTAAAAACAGCAAAAACGCAGTCAGTAGTTGCAATCGCCATACAAAAACAGAGCGCTACCTCCCTTATATCGCTTGAATTTTAAAATCTATCTACCATAATGAAGGCAGGATAGTTACTTATTACCAGTCATTTTACGAATAACCATTTTTCTCAGCCATTTACCGTCATTTTAATTTCTCTCAGCTAAGCAACCGTCATAAAAGCAACAAACGTTATAAAAACTATTTAAAAGCAATGAAACACAATTAATTATTTTATCTCTGAAGCCCGTTAATCTATCGCCATTTATTAACCAAACCATAGAAGATTGGCCATAGCAGCGGGCAACCAAATACAAGGATAATCGCTTGACTGATTCCATGAGCCGCCGTATAAAGTTCGAATCGTTGACCCCAGCACAGCTTAAAACCGTGCTCGGCGAATATAATAACCACATGAAATATATCCAAGAACGCCTCGATATTAAAATCAGCCAACGCCAAGGCGACTTTTGCCTGAGCGGCGATATATTGGGTGTTGAGCGCGGCGAACGTATTATTTATAAGCTGGTCGATGAAGCGCAAAACAGCAAAGATATCAGCGCAGAAGAGCTGCACTTAATCATCCAATCGAGTATCTCACGCGATGAAGATATAGCAGCCGATGAAGAATTAGATGACGAGGAAGATGCAGACAACTTGGATGCTGCCAGTGACTTTACGCCAGTTAGCCTGCGCACCCGTAATGGTAAAATCATTCCGCGCGGTGGCAATCAGCAGCGTTATGTGAGAGATATTTTATCGTCTGATGTGTCGTTTGGTATTGGACCTGCCGGTACTGGCAAAACTTATCTTGCCGTCGCTTGTGCTGTCGATATGCTAGAACGCAATGAGATTGAGCGTATTTTACTGGTACGCCCTGCGGTAGAAGCTGGCGAGAAGCTAGGCTTTTTACCGGGTGATTTAACGCAAAAAATCGATCCGTATTTGCGTCCTTTATATGACGCGCTATATGAGATGCTTGGCTTTGATAAAGTCGGCAAAATGCTTGAGAAGCAAATCATCGAGGTCGCCCCGCTTGCTTATATGCGTGGTCGTACTTTGAATAACTCATTTGTCATTTTGGATGAAGCGCAAAATACCACGCCAGAACAAATGAAGATGTTTTTAACGCGCTTAGGGTTTGGTTCACGTGCGGTTATTACTGGTGACATTACGCAGGTCGATTTACCGCGCGGTAGTAAATCTGGTTTAGCGCAAGCGATGGAAATCCTAAGCGGTATTGAAGAGATTCATATCACCAAGTTTGATTCAAAAGACGTCGTACGCCATCAATTGGTACAAAAAATCGTCGAAGCTTATGATGTCTTTGATGAAGAACAACTCGCCTTGCAAGAGAAGCGTAAGTTTGAGCGCATGAAAGAGCAAGAGCGCAAACAGGCAATAACCGATGCAGCTGCTAAGCTGTAAGTTATCTTAATATAGTTATATGAGAAAACTTAAGAAAATATGGCAAGAAAACCGGATTTGTGAACTGACCCCCATAAGTTGGACACAACTTATGGGGGTTATTTTATGCATTACGATCTAGACTTTAAGATCAAAGTCATTGCATACTATTGGCAAGGACATACTGGCGTTTCTACAGCCAAGCAGTTTGGACTTGACGACAAGATGGTATTTAAATGGGTTCAACAATATCAAAGCGGTGGTATAGACGCCATCAAGCCTAAAACCAGTAAGACAACATACAGTGCTGATTTCAAATATAAAGTGATCACTTCGATGTTGGCAGGAGGATTGAGCCAATCTCAAACGGCACTTAAATTTCATATCAGCTCACCTGCTCTTATTAGCCATTGGCATAAGGCTTACAGGCTCTACGGTATGTCTGGACTCACACCCAAATATAAAGGTAGTAGCACCATGACCTCTCCTATCACAGACAAACCAGATAATGAAAAGACGCCTACAGAGCTTAAGCGTGAACTGCAATATCTGCGTGCGGAGAATGCCTACCTAAAAAAGCTAGATGCACGGCTTCGGGAAAGGGAACAAGCTACGACAAAGCAAGGCTCATCGAAGGATTAAGAGAGCATCATCCATTATCTGATCTACTAGCCATAGCAGAACTTGCAAGGAGCAGTTTCTACTATCACAAAGCAAAGCTTTGGACTAAAGATAAGTACAGTGATTTAAAGCAGCATATCACTGCCCTTTATCATCAGCATAAAGGCAGATATGGGTATCGTAGAATAACGGCTGCACTAAAGCAGTTAGGGGTTCATCATAACCACAAGCTTATCGCCAAGCTCATGAAACAGCTGAAGCTCAGTGCAAAGATTCGACGGCAAAAGTGGCGCTCATATAAAGGACAACAAGGCAAAATAGCGAAGAATCGTTTAAAGCGCCGGTTCAAAGCAGGTAGAACTTATAAACGTTGGCTCACTGATATTACCGAGTTTAAGGTTGGTGATGATAAGTTATATTTATCGCCAATACTCGACTGCTTTAATAATGAGATCATCAGTTATACGCTCTCAAGAAGGCCAACCTATGATTTGGTCAGCCAAATGCTTGATTGTGCGCTAGACAAGACTAAAGCCAGTCGTGATAAGAAGCTAATGCTACATTCAGATCAAGGATGGCATTATCAGATGAAGCTGTTTAAAAAGACGCTCAAAAAGCATAAGATTAAGCAGAGTATGAGCAGAAAAGGCAACTGCCTCGATAATGCGCTGATGGAAGGCTTCTTCGGTACGCTAAAGTGTGAGACTATTTATATTGATAAGCCAATCTCGATTGAGGCGTTAGAAAAACAGATTCATGAGTATATTCACTACTACAATCATGAGAGAATTCAGTTTAAACTAAAAGGACTGAGCCCTGTTAAGTACAGAACTCAGTCCTTGATACAAACTTAAACCGTCCAAGATTTGGGGGTCAGTTCAGATATCCGGTTTTTTACCAAAAACCGCGCAGAAAGCCCCTACTTCTAAAGTAGCGGGATGAATGCGTTATTGGTAGCAGTCCTTACTACCTATGGTATTATAATTAATAATCATACCACTTATTAACAACAAGCAGCGATGCCAAAGCAAATCCTAAAAGCCTATAAAGTCAGACTATATCCGACCATTGACCAGCAAGTATTCTTTGCCAAGTCATTCGGCTGTGTGCGCTTTATTTGGAATAAGATGCTTAGCGATAAGATTGAGCACTATAAAGAAACTAAAACAACCCTCAAAAACTACCCTGCTCAGTATAAAAAAGAGTTTGAGTGGCTACAAGAGGTCGATAGCCTGGCGTTGTCAAAAGTTGAACGTCATTTGCAAAAAGCCTATCAGTCGTTCTTTAAAAACGGCACAGGCTTCCCCAAGTTCAAGAAAAAAGGGCAACGCGATAGCTACACCACAAACAACCAAAAGGGTACAGTGGCCGTCACGCACAATACCGTTAAGCTGCCTAAAATCGGTCATATTAAAGCCAAGCTTCCAAATAGAATGAATGGCTTGATCAAAAGTGCCACCATTACCAAGACCGCCACAGGTCAGTATTATGCAAGCGTGTTGGTGGAAACCATCGTTGACGAACTACCAAACACCCAATCAAATATTGGCATTGATTTAGGATTGACAGACTTCATCGTCTTATCGGACGGCACTAAAGTAGCTAATCCTAAGTTTTTATCGAAGTTGCAACACAAGTTAGCTCGCGCACAAAAGATTTTAGCCAAACGTAGAGCAGTTGCCGAAGTTGCTAATCGCAAACTTAGTGACAGTCGCAATTATCAAAAGCAAAAATTTAAAGTCGCTAAAGTTTATGAGCAAATAACCAATAGCCGCACTGACTTTCTACACAAACTCTCATTTAATCTCATCAAAAACCACGATGTGATTGCCATAGAGGATTTGAACGTCAAGGGTATGGTTAAGAACCATAAACTCGCCAAAGCCATATCAAACAGTTCATGGTCAACATTCACCACCATGCTTGCTTATAAAGCGCAATGGTATGGCAAAACGCTTGTTAAAATAGACCGATGGTATCCATCCTCTAAAACCTGCTCAGGCTGCAACCACTTACTGACCAAGGCTGAATTACCCTTGTCATTAAGATCATGGGATTGCCCTAGTTGTTTGCAAACCAATGACCGGGACATTAACGCCAGTATCAACATTCTCAATGAGGGTTTGAAACTGGCCACACTCAAAACCGTCGGTGCGACGGAGTTAGCTTAGTCAATTTACCTAACCGCTGATACAGAATACCGTATCAAGTATGGGTATTACCTAAGAAATCCCTACCTCTAAGGTAGTGGGTAGTTCATTGTTAGATATTTATTGTTAAATATTTTTAATATTGATAAAAAAAGGATAATGGCATGAGCCAAGCCGAACAGAATGATACTGACAATAATGTTGATGATAATGTTAATAGTAGTTTTAATGACAGTTTGAATAACACCTTTAATGACAGTTTTAATAGTAGCTTTAATAATGATGACAGCTTAGCTGTACTTGATATCAGCGCCGCCGATAGTATTGATGACGATATACTTGAGAGCTTTTATAATCGCGAAAACTTATTAAAGGTCATGATGGCGACTTTGGATAATATAGATGAGCGCATTAAAAATGGTCTGACGCTGCCTTATTATGCCGATATCGATACTGAAGTATGGCAAGAAAAATCGAAAGCGCTAGATATCTATATTACTGATGCAGTGGAAGGGCAAGAGCTTAATTTAGAGGCGCGCGGCAAAGATTATGCCACCAATATTCTATCCTACCCAAGCGACTTACCAGCGGCAATCATTGGCTTGATGCCAACGTTACCGCTAGGTGAGCTGGTGATTTGTCATGGCGTAGTGGTACGTGAAGCTGCTGAGCAAAACAAGACTGTCAATCAGCACATTAGCCATTTATTGATACATGGCATACTGCACCTATTGGGCTTTGACCATGAGCTCGGACAAGCCGAGCAAGATGAGATGGAAAGCTTTGAGATTGCTATTTTGGCAGAGTTAGGCCTACCAAACCCTTATCTCTAAGATTTTTAGACTCGTTTAACTTTTCTTTAACATGGTTTTTTGCGCTTGATCCATCTGGTTAATCATCTGATCTAAGCCTTTAACATGCACACTGCGCTGCGGGAATGGAATGTCAATTTCATTGTCATCAAGGGCGTTTTTGAATTGTTCTAATAAATCGCATTGCATCGACCACCAATCATCGTTGGTGGTCCAAACATTTAAAGTTAAATCGACTGAATTGTCGCCCAAGTTGGTCACCCGTACCACCGGTGCAGGATCAGTAAACGCCATTGGATTATTTTTTGCCAAATTTAGCATGATATCTTTGGCAGTTTTGATATCGGCATCATAACCGATACCGACCGTGATATCGACGCGGCGGTTCGGCAACGCCGTATAGTTAATCACCGCTGAGGTAGTAATATCGCCATTTGGAATGATGATGTCGTGATTATTAATGGTCGTTAAATGGGTATTGACCAAGGTGATTTCGGTCACCGTACCGGTATAACTGCTAATCTGTACATAGTCGCCGCGGACAAACGGGCGAAAAGTCACAATCATGATACCAGCGGCAAAATTCGATAGCTGATCTTTCAGTGACAAACCAATCGCTACCGCTGCACCGCCTAAGATAGCGACAACCGACGTGGTCTGTACGCCAACTTTACTCAGCGCTGCCAAAATCACGACAACCAATAATAAACCATATAATAATCGGCTTAAAAAGTTGGCCGCCGTCGCCTCTAAACGGCTACGTAACATAATGCGATTACTGATGGTCACGACTTTTTTTGCCAACCAACGCCCAACAATAAATATCAATAAGGCAAAAGCAATTTTAAGCGCAATGCTCAAAGCACTCTCTGTTAAGCTGGCTATATCAAGGGTAAAACCTAAAAATTCCATACTGACTCTTTACTCTATTACTGATTTTTAAAAATGTATTTTTATAAATACTTTGTTATAAACATGATATTTATGATTATTTAACGCTAAATTGAAGTTAAAGCTAAATTAAAGCCCGATAAAATATTTCAGGCTCTCAATGAGCTTAATAAGTGATGTCTACTTTATCACTATAGCGATACGTACGTATCAGACGCAACTCGACGATATCATTCATATCTTCGGTAAATTTACCAAAGGGCGCTGCTTGTCTGACCGATTGTTTGGCGGCCTCATCTAATATCGTTGAGTTTGAACTCTCAAGCAAACGAATGGCTTTAATATTACCGTCATTACCGATGACGACCATCAAGCGTACTTCGCCCGTGATACCTTGGGCGCGCGCTTGGGCAGGATATTGCAAGTTACCGACGCGCTCGACGTGCTCACGAAAGGTATTGATATAGTCCGCTGCCGCACCGCGCGTTGTCGAATTGCTATCGACGGTCACGACTTTTGATTTGGTCGCATACAGCTGTTGCCGCTGAGACAGCTGGGCCTCTAAAGTAGCAATTTGCTTACGCAGACGCTCTTCTTGCGCCTTCATATCATCTTGTTCTTGCTTGCTATCGTTATCAGATTCGACGCTTGCTTCACGCCAACTTAGCGTCGTACGCAGATAGCTTTCTTGATAGCGCTGCTGACGGACTTGGCGCTGCAAGCTAATCACATCTTGCGTTTCGCTCATTTGTTCGGCAGATAATGGACTGCTCTGGTCGGTCTCTTGGCGCAGTTGATCCTGCACGGTACCGCCGCCTTCTTGTGAAGCATTGGCAATAAATTGTGCATCTTCATTTGGTTGCATATTATCGGTCAGCGCTTTCGCAACATCTTGCATCATGCCAGCAGGGTCTTGCCCCATCGAGAAGCTAATCCCAAAAATAACCAGCGCATGGACACTGACGGCAATCACAATCGCCATCGGCAAGCCGATATCACGCTTAGGTGCTTGCGCCGAAAAATGGTAGCTTTGCGAGTCTTTAATGGAGGCCACAGTTGTTCTCAACTAATGAATATAAGGGCTATCGGCAAGAAGCATGATAATATAAGCACCTGTCGACCAATGCCGGCGCTATCATAACATGACAAAGAATTGTGTCGCTAGCACAACCGTATACTGCAGCTCTTAACTTGCTACTTGCTTATCTATCAGCTGATGTTTATGTTAACGGTTTTATATTAACTACTGCATATTAAGTGCGACGTACTCTCTAACTACCTCGCATCAGCTAGAGCAAATAGTAAGCCTGCTCAATCAGACAAAACCTAGACGTTCATTTTGCACGCTACCTTTTTCATATATACTGTTTTATAAGTGAGCTATTAGCAAATACGAATTTTACGCCTGCATAATATGAAATATAAACACAGGTGCAGTTTCACGCTTAGGTGACGAACCCCATCATTATAAGGATAATAAGTTTGAGTAACTTTGATAATATGGACAATATAAATGATTCAGACAGTTTTGATGAATTCTTTGAAAATATTGGCTACCGTTTTGACGAGTCATTTAGTGATGGCTGGGAGCGTCTTACCCAAGCGATTAAAAACATTTATAACAAAACCACCGATAAGCTTGAGGATGAAATATCCTTGCCGGTGGCCCAAACCTACGTCAACGATGCCCTGCAAAAGTTTGTCACAGACAATGTCAAAGCCATTTTAGAGCTGCGCGTTGAGATACATGATGACTGGTTTCGCCTGTATTGTACTGTCGATGCTGCCGGTATCTATGCGGAGGTGGCGAGTAATTTTAGCTTGGTTCATGTACAGCTTGATCGCAACGTTCAGCGCCTTGTGTTTGGTCAGCAGACTTATACCGACGTCCTTAATCTACGCTGCGAATCCTTTATCAAACGCCAAGGTATCAAGCTTTTTATCTGGTTTTATCATAGTGTACTGAAAAAAGACCCGTTAGGCTTTATTTTGTCTTATATCAATATTGCCCGCGCCAAAGAGGAAATCATATATCTTGATATCAATCGCTGGCTGAAAAAGAATAAGAAAATCATCAGCACCTTACATAAGGTACAGGTCAATTACGGCGAGCTTGAAGAAGAACAATTGGTGCTTAAAACGCAAATCAATTATCGCGACTTACTAGCCAGTAGTGCTAACGAAGATATCATTAGTGATAAAGATGAACCACAGCTGATGCAAGGTCCTATCAATCCGATTGCGGATGCTACGGAGCCAAGTTTAGAACCCTCTTCATAGACATACTAAAAGCCGCCTAAGCGCTATTTAAACGCTGTCCATAAAAAAGCGCTAACCTTTAAAGATAATTGTCTTTAAAGGTCAGCGCTTTTTCAATGAAGCCCGTCTATAGTAGATTCAGGACAATCACAAGACTACCAGTAGTTTTCTACCGCGATATTGCCTTCGCCGCGGCGATTCATCACCAGTCCTAAGCGCTTTAACGTCTCTTTGGTATCTTCTACCATGTCTGGGTTGCCGCAGAGCATGACGTGCGTGCTATCGACATCTAAAGCAATACCGGCGCGCTCTTGTAGCGCCCCATCTAATAAGAGTTTTGGTAGGCGCTCTGTCAATGCCCCTTCGACAGGCTCACGAGTCACGATGGGTATAAAAATGAGTTTGGCTGGATTATCAACCAAGGAGCCAAAGTCTTCTTGTAAGCTTTCAATCTTGTCGATATATGCCAATTCTTCCGTTGAGCGCGCACTATAAGCAAGGATGATATGCTCGTAATCTTCCCATGTCTTTAAATCTTGCAGCATCGATAAAAATGGTGCTAGACCCGTACCTGTCGCCAATAACCATAAGTCTTTTGGTAGTGGTTTTTGATAACGCGCCAAGGTTAAAAAGCCAAATGGCATGGTGTTTAATAACAGCTCATCGCCCACCTCTAAGTGTTGCAGCTGCGACGTAAAAGCGCCATCAGGGATGACAATAGAGAAGAATTCTAATACCTCATCAAAGGGTGACGATACAATCGAATACGCGCGGAAGATATCCTCATCCAGTGTTTCGTCCAGTTCTTCATCGTCATCATCAGTATCAGCTACTGCACTCAACTGCTTATAGTATTTTAATTGACTGGGATTAACGCCCAAACGCACAAATTGCCCGGCGGTAAATTTAAAACTATCCGGACGACTGACGGTAAAGCTAAATAGGTTGGGCGTCCACGTGGTTTTACTGAGCACCGTTACTTTTTGAATATTGTCACTCATAATAATGACTTACCTTCTTTTTTTATTAATAATTATGGCTACTCTAGTGTAGATGGCTATTTTTATGAATTTTTAAAGGGGTCAAACTAAAAGATGCGCCAAGCTTATCATAAAGCTGGCGCACCTTGGTTTTCTAACCGTAACAGCAGATAAGCAGCGCCATAAGAATGCGGCGTCTTACCTGATATTAATCCTGATACTTAACTCACATCTATGATGCTATTACCATATACGAGCCAAACTTGCCCATTCAATCATACTGTTCGGTAACACACCGAAGAACACAATGATAGCAGTGACAGCAATGACCATAATACCACCGGTACGTAGACCCCACTGCTTCGAGACGTCAAATTCAATAAATTGTTTTGGACGTTTAAATAGTGTGAGCATAACGCGTAAGTAATAAAACAGACCGATTGCACTACCCAAGATAATCATCGCAGCCAAGAACCAGTTGGTACCTTGTACGGCGGCAAGAATCGCAAATAGCTTGGTAATAAAGCCTGCGGTCAATGGAATACCTGCTAATGACAACATCATGATGGTCATCACAGCGGTCAATACTGGACGGCGCCAGAATAGCCCTTGGTAATGGGTCAGCTCATCGGCTTCACCAGCCAAGCGATAAGGGCTCGACATCAAGGTTACGACACCAAAGGCACCAATAGAGGTAAAGGCATAAATCGCCATATACATGCTTGAGATACTATCAGCGGCAGAACCAATGCTAACAATCACGATAAGCACATAACCCATATGGGCAATAGACGAATAACCAAGTAGACGTTTGAGACTGGTCTGACGGACCGCTAGTAAGTTACCTACCAAGATCGACAAGGTTGCCATGACCATAAGCAGCATCTGTACCGATGGCAGTGCCAATAACGACGTATCAATTAAGAAACGAACCGCCAACGCCATCATTGCGACTTTTGATACCGAAGCTAAATAAGTAGCGATAGGTGCGGGTGCACCCTCATAAACATCTGGCGTCCACATATGAAACGGTGCTGCCGACAATTTAAAGGCAATACCAAACATCATCATTGCAGCGCCTAAAATCAACAGCGGCGACTCAAAGAGATCAACCAACGTCATACTGATAGGTTTAAAGGCGAGCGAACCTACTTCTGCATAAATAAACGCCATACCCATTAGTAGTGTTGCCGATGCCGTCGCTGATAACACCAAGTACTTCAGCCCCGACTCAAGCGAGCGTTTACGCATATAAGTATATGCCAGCATGCCGTATAGCGGTATCGATAGCATCTCAAGGCTCATAAAGAATGAGGCTAAATGCTGAGCACTGACCATGAGCAAAGCGCCAACGGTTGATAGCAGCATCAGTAAATATAGCTCTTCTTTATGATCTTTTAAATCAGCTAAATAGGCATAAGACAGCGTAAAGCAGGCCAATGCACAGATAAAGATAACCACCATATTAAACTGGGCGAAGTTATCAATAACAAATAACTGCTCCGCCGTTGGTACTAAAGGCCCACTATCGATAATGCCTGCCATTTGTCCAAGCAAGGTAAACAAACCGACATTCAGACCGACGACCGAGATAGTACCGGTCACCATATGAGAGCGTTTAATCGTGATGGCAACCATCACCACCAATACTGTAATGACTACCGCAATGATTGGTGCATAAGGCAGCAGCCCCATCAAATCATTCATCGTAAAATCGTTCATGACTTAACGTGCCTCCATTGCATCAAGCAGCTGCGAGGCATCTACTTGTGTTACTTGACTGTATATATAGGCGTTATTAATCCACTGCATCGCGTGACTTGAGGTATCAAGGAACGGTTGTGGATACAGTCCGAGCCATACCAAGCCTGCCGCTAGCATTAATAATAATGACAGCTCGCGCTTGCCCAAATCTTTTAACGGACGTGTTGGCAAACCGTGTAACTTGGTTTCTTGTAACGCCACTTCTTTAATGTTATTGGTACCGAATAGCGCTTTATGAATTAAGATAAGCGAGTATAAACCTGCCAATACCAAACTGAATGTCGCCAAGACCACAAACACCGGATAATCAGCAAAGGCACCAAATAAAATCATAAACTCACCGATGAAGTTACCTGTCCCTGGAATACCCAATAAAGCGGCACAGAAGAACATCAGTATCGGCGCATAATAACGGAACTGTCCCCACATACCGCCCATCAAGGTCAAATCACGTGTATGTAGACGCTCATATAGCTGACCTGCCATGATAAACAGTGCCGCTGAGCTTAAACCATGAGCCAACATCTGAATCATCAGACCTTGTAAGCTGAGTAAAGTTCCTGCATAAATTGCCAATACCACAAAGCCCATGTGCGAAATACTGGTATAAGCCAGCAAGCGCTTCATATCAGTTTGCATAAAGGCCAGCCACGCGCCATAGAATATACCAATGGTACCCAAGGTCATGGCAATCGGCGCAAAATCTTGTGACGCTGCTGGAAATAATGGTAAGACGAAACGAATCAAACCATAAGCGGCAGTCTTAATCAAAACCCCGGCCAAATCCACCGAACCTGCGGTTGGTGCTTGCGCATGCGCGTCAGGCAACCAGCCGTGGAATGGAATAATCGGCAACTTCACGGCAAAGCCAATAAAGAAGCACAGCATGATCGGATATTCCCAGCCGCCAAGTGACGTGCCGAGCAAGTCATTATAATTAAAGCTCACCACCCCTTTTTGGGCGTAGCTGATAATGACCAATATCAAAATACCGACCAGCATGATAAGACCAGATGCTTGGGTATAAATAAAGAACTTAGTTGCGGCGTATTCTTTGGTTTTACCAACGACGTCATGACCCCAAATGGCAATCAAGAAGTAGATTGGAACCAGCATCATCTCCCAAAAGAAGAAGAATAAGAACATATCAATGGCTAAGAAAACACCAATAACGCCGCCCAAGCTCCAGAGCAAGTTTAGATGGAAGAAACCAACACGGCGTTGAATCTCATTCCACGAACAGGCAACGGCAGCAATACCAAGCAGACCTGTTAAGCCAACCATCAATAGCGATAAGCCATCTAACGCTAAGTGAAAGCTGATACCAAAACTTGGTATCCACGGCACACTGAATTCAGCGACCCATGGCACATTTGCATCTGGCGCAATCACTTGCTGACTCATACCGCTATAATCGCCGTACTGCCACAGCACTAGTGACAAGGCAAAGGTCAACGTCATACCGATTAAAGCAATCCAGCGCGGTAGACGTTTATTAAAGCGTTCGACCAACCAACATAGCAACCCTGCAATAAAAGGAATTGCGATTAATGCTGGTAGCATCCACGTTTGTTGTAACTCAATCATCTTATACCACCGTCATCATTACCAGCACCAACAGCACAGCCACACCCAAGCCAAAGCTTGCAGCGTAACCTCGAAGTGACCCTGTTTGCGTCGCAGACAATACCTTGTTACCAGCAGATGCCAGTTTCGGTAATAACAGCCACGTTTTATCGATAGGGTCGGCTTTAAATAAGCGGCCGATGAACAAAAAGGGTTTTACAAAAACTATATCGTATAGCGCATCAAAGCCCATACCGTGATAGCACCAATGATATAACGCTGCACCAATAGTCGTGCGCTTAAAGCGGGTCAACATGCGACCTTTATCGACGACATATAAGAATGCTGCGAGAATCAAACCAGCAAGCATGGCGCCCATGGCGATATATTCCGCCGTATGTTTGTCATGTGCTTGACCAGCCACTTCTAATAAATGCCCAACGCTTTCTGGCAATACGCCTTGTAATGGCGGCGTAATCCACGCACCAACGGCGGTTGATAATACCAGCAATACTGTCAGCGGCAACCAATATGACACACCAGATAGCTTGTGCGCATGGGTTTTTTCTTCACCAAAAAAGATAATCCAAATCATACGGAAGGTATAAAGCGCGGTTAAGAAAGCACCGAATACGCCCATATAGAATAAGACTTGGTGACCGGTTGCGTAGCTTTCCCACAGAATCGCTTCTTTAGAATAGAAACCAACGGTAACCCAAGGTATCGCCGCAAGCGCACCGCCACCGACGACATAGCACCAAAATACTAACGGTATCTTTTTGCGCAAACCGCCCATCTTAAAGATGTTTTGCTCATGATGAACCGCAAGAATCACCGCACCTGATGATAAGAATAGCAAGGCTTTAAAGAAAGCATGCGTCATCAAGTGGAAGATAGCCCCTTGCCATGCGCCAACGCCCAATGCTAAGAACATATAGCCAATTTGGCTCATGGTCGAATAAGCAAGGATACGTTTAATATCAGTTTGTACCAGCGCACAAAATCCAGCAACGACGAGCGTCAATGCACCCACTGCCCCAACCCAGTACAACAAGACGCCCGGTGTGAGGAGAAATAATGGATGTAGACGCGCAATCAGATAAACACCCGCAGTAACCATGGTTGCTGCGTGAATCAAAGCCGATACAGGCGTTGGACCTGCCATCGCATCAGCAAGCCACGTATGTAGTGGTAGCTGCGCTGATTTACCCATCGCACCACCAACCAACATCATGGTGGTCAAAATCATCGTTGGGTTATTAATATCAAAGATTTCCGGCGCACGGGTAATAATCTCTTGAATATTAAGCGTGCCAAATTCGCGGAACAATAAAAACAAACCAAAGGCTAAGAACACATCACCAACGCGGGTGACGGTAAAGGCTTTAATTGCTGCCCGACCATTGGCGCGGTCTTGATAATAAAAACCAATCAGCAAGTAAGAACAGATACCGACGCCTTCCCAGCCAAGATAGAGCAAGAACAAGTTATCCGCCAATACCAGCAATAACATGCTAGCGACGAATAAGTTCATATAGCTAAAGAAGCGCGCAAAGCCTGTTTCACCTTTCATATACCATGCGGCAAACAGATGAATCAAAAAGCCGATACCGGTAATAACACCCGTCATCGTCAATGCTAAGCCATCAAAGCTTAGACCAAAACTTGGCGCAAAATCGCCGACTTGAAACCAAGTCCATAATGGAATCTCGATCACCGTACCGGCAGGGTTGCTTGTTAAAAAGGTATAGCTGACAATCAGCGTACAAAGTGCTGATAGCAGCATGCTACCGACACCGACAATCGCTGCTACCTGCTCGCTTAACTTGTCGCGCATAAAGGCTAGAATCAAAAAGCCAACGAGCGGGAATATAAAGGTTAATGGTAATAAACTCATGACATCATCCTTTCATCTCATTGGCGCTATCGACATCAAGATGCCCACGCTGATGATAAAACCGCAATAATATTGCCAAACCAATGGCCGCCTCTGCCGCTGCTAAAGTCAGAATAAAGATAAACATAATCTGTCCATCTGGATCAACCCAGCGGCTACCTGCGACCACAAATGCCAAAGCCGTCGCATTCATCATGATCTCAAGGCTCATCAGCATAAATAAGAAATTACGCCTTACCATGACACCGCACAGACCTATCGCAAATAAAATACCGGCCAAAATCAATCCATGGCTCATGGGTATCATACCCAGTACATTCTGCGCCTCAGCAACCGGCTGCACTAAGCCTGCTACCTCGTGGGCAAACGGCACATTCGCAACCTCCTGTGCCACGCTCGCTGCTAGTACCATCAGTCCGACTCCTTGCGCGTGACTTTATTCACACCTACCTGCGTACCTGCTTTCATGCCGACTTTCTTGCCAACATAGTCATGCGGGTCAACATCTTTATATTCGTATGGTTCAGCCATTTTTACTGCATCAGTATCTATGGGCATGCCGTTATCATCGTAGTGTTTGATACTGGCGACATTCGGATTGGTTGCTTGGCTAGCACCTCGGCTTGCATTATCTTGACTTGCATTACCGACAATCTCATCATCGATTGACTCTTTACCCAAATGATAAGCAGCAACCAAAGCGGCTAATAAGAGCAATGCCGCTACTTCTATCAGCATAATATATTTGGTAAACAGCGCCGTACCTACTGCTTTGGCTGAAATCGTCGTACCGCCAATCATCGCCGCTTCATTATGGTTAAGACCAATCATCGCATACAGCACAACCGCGATAATAATCGTTAGCCCCGTCGGTACCGCCCAAGTTTTGGCATCAAGCCAGCGCTCTTCGCGCTCATCATTACTCATGCCGAGATTTAGCATCATAATAACGAAAACGAACAGCACCATAATGGCACCGGCATAAACGACCACTTCAAGCGCACCAGCAAAAGGTGCCCCTAATACAAAGAAAATACCTGAGATGGCCAGTAACGACACAATCATCGATAAAATAGCATGCACTGGATTGGCGAGGGTCACCACGCGCAAGCTGGCAAATATTGCCACCGCTGCCAGCGCATAAAACCCTGCCAATTCAGGACTATTTAAGATATTCATCATGGTAGCAAGCTCCTTAGATCAATCGGTGCAGCTTCGTTTTGTGCCGCGCCTTTTGGTTTATCTGCTACCGCCATACCCGTCACGCGATAATAGTTATAATCGGGATATTTACCCGGTCCTGAAATCAGCAAATGCTCTTTTTCATAAACCAAGTCTTGACGGACATATTCGCCCATCTCAAAGTCTGGGGTCATCTGAATCGCAGTCGTCGGACACGCCTCTTCACACAATCCACAAAAGATACAGCGTGAAAAGTTGATGCGGAAAAACTCTGGATACCAGCGTCCATCTTCACGTTCTGCTTTTTGCAGTGAGATACAGCCGACCGGACATGCCACAGCACATAGGTTACAAGCGACGCAGCGCTCATCACCATCAGGGTCACGAGACAAGATGATACGTCCGCGAAAGCGCGGCGGTACAGGTACCGGCACTTCTGGATAAAGAATGGTGTCGCGTGGCCTGATTGCATGACTATTGACCATCCACATACTGCGGACAATGGTAAACATACCAATGACGGTCTTTTTTATAGTAGTAAACATGGGATTATTATCCTTATCAGCTTTACCCTAGTTCATCAGTGATGGCTAGTAATGGCTACTAGTAATGACTACAACGTTGGGGAAAAAATCAAAATGACTGCAGCAGTAACCAACAGATTAATCAAGGTTACCGGCAGGCAGACTTTCCAGCCAAAGTTCATCACCTGATCATAGCGCGGACGCATGAGTGAGCCTCGAGCCAAAATAAACATGGTCATAAAGAATAGTGTCTTAATCATGAACCAAAAAGCTGGTGGAATAAACGGAATATCTAAATTAAACGGCGCAAGCCAACCGCCGAAGAACAAACAAGTCATCAACGCAGAAATCAGTACGACGTTGACGTATTCACCGATAAAGAACATACCGAACTTCATGCCAGAATATTCGACATGATAACCTTCGGCCAATTCTTGCTCGGCTTCTGGCTGATCAAATGGATGTCTATGGGTAACGGCAACACCAGCAACCACAAAGGTTAAAAAGCCAAAGAATTGTGGAATGATATACCAGCCGTCAATTTGCGATTCAACGATTTCACGTAGGTTGAATGAACCTGTTAAGGCAACCACACCCATCAATGATAAGCCCAAAAAGACTTCATAACTGATGGTTTGCGCCGCAGAACGTAAGCCGCCAAGTAAAGAGAACTTATTGGCCGATGCCCAGCCACCGAACATCACCGCATAGACAGCAATACCGGCCATAGCAAAGAAGAACAAAATACCGATATCCCAATCAGCAACCCCAAGGGATGGCGAGATAGGAATAATGGCAAAAGAGGCCAAAGCAGTAAACATGGCAACCGCTGGCGCCAAGGTAAACATAAACTTATCGGTAAAGTTTGGCGTCCAATCTTCTTTAAAGAAGATTTTGAGCATATCAGCAACCAGCTGCAATGAGCCAAACGGACCAACACGATTCGGACCGTAACGGTCTTGCCAGAGTGCTAGCATGCGGCGCTCGTAAATAATCATCATTGCCGCGACAATGACGACCACCAAAAAGATGACCAACGATTGCACGACCATAAAGAGTATCGACCAGGTATCAAAGGTCATCATACCAGCCAAAAAGCTTGGCACATCAGGGATAATACGGGTAACTTGCATATTACACCTCCTGTGTGGTGGTGGTCGGCGCGCTGCTTACTGGCGTTGCGCGGTTGTTGGTATTGGCGGTTAAAGCACTATCAGTCGCCATGCTGCCCATCATCGTCACCGGCGCATCAACTTTACGTACCGATGCTGGCATTGACGGATGGATGATATCCACCTGCCCAACTGGATAGCCGATACAACCTTCTGCTAAGTAACCAACGAGCTCAACGGGTAAGGTGATTTGCTGTTTATCAATCTCAATCGCCAGATAATCACCCGCTGCAAGACCCCAGTCTTTGGCATCATCAATACCGACGCGCCATGTGGCTAGCGGTAATTGCTCAGCAACCACTGGGCTACGTGATGCCATCATAGAGCTGGCATAAAGGTTATAAATCGGTACCAGTTTTGCTTGTCCTTGCTGCATATCCGTGGTCGTCACCGAAGTAACTTCTGGGGCAACATATTGACGCGTGGCTAGGCGCTCTAATTGATCAAACAGACGGACGCCTGGATCACCATTTTTGAGGCTACCACCGACTTTATCTTGGTATTTGTTCCACGCTTGCGGTGAGTTCCAACCTGCCGCATTGGCAAAAGGAATCATCGAGCTTGGCGTTTGCTTACCGCTATAGCCTTCCATTGAGAAGGTTAAACCGGTATCCAAATCTTTTGGCTGCATCGGCTCATGCACGGATACTGGCGCACGCATAGAAGTACGACCTGAGTAGCGACGCGGCTGACGGGCAATTTTTAGACCGGTCATACGGTAATCGGCATCAGGAGCAGCGCCCTTAATACCAGCAAGTTTAGGATGAGTGGCAACCAATGCATTGATGACATCATCAAGCTGTGTCCAGTCGACATCGCGACCTTCTAAGCTGCTATGGACGGCATGTAACCAGCGCCAGCCTTCTTTAATACTGCTCATCGGATGATAATATTCGTTATCATAAACTTGGAAGAAGCGCTGCGCACGACCTTCAGCAGAAATAAGCGTACCGTCCGCTTCCGCAAAACTAGCAGCTGGTAAGACGATATCGACATCTTTATGCCAATCAAGGAGCTGATGATCAAGGGCGATGACGGTTTTATCGGTCAATAGCTGGGTTAATTTATGCGCATCAATGGCATCCGTTAACTGGTTTTCAGCAACGATGACCACATCGAAATCAGTCGCTAATAACTCTTCGACTGATTGACCGCCAAGCATACAAACACCAATACTATTGGCATCAGGAACCGCTAAATAAATACCGGCTTGCGCATGGTATTGTTTATTAACTTCTTTTAGCTCAAGCTTGGTTGCCGGCTTACGTTCGACGTCGTCTTGCGCTTCTGTATCAACGCCGGTTTCAGGTTTGTTCGGCTTAGCAGATAAGTCTTTGTCTTCGCTCTGCTGAGCAGTTGCTGCTTGTGCTTCAGCGGCTGCAACCTGCTCATCACGAAGCTGTTTATCACGAACTAGAGCATTATGCGCCTCAACTTGCTGCTGCTCAGTCGCTTTAATCGCTGCCCGCTTTTGGCTTAATGCTTGAGTGATTTGTGCCGCTGCTTCTATCAAAGCAGTCGATGATAAGCTGCTACCAGAGACAACTAACGGCTTATCGGCTTGAATCAAGTCATAAGCGATTTGCTGTGCCAACGCTTGCATAGCATCACTATTAGCATCGTCATCACTATCTGACGTTGGTTCTGCGATTTCTGCTAAATCATCAGCAAAATCAGCAATCGCATCAGCGACTTTAAAGCCAAGCTTGGTAATATCTTCAGGTGTCGCAACAACACTGACTTTACTGATATCTTCTAGCTTAGTTTGGATAACATCGATGACATATACCGGACTTTGTACACCTTGACCAATACGTTTGACTGGCTCGGCCAACCACGATTGCGTTTTGGTCGCAGCAGCCATTTTAATGGCTTCATTTTTTGCTGCTTGACGAATAGACAGCGCCACACGTGATGAGGTTTGAGTAATATCTTCACCTAGCACCAATACCGCATCGTGGCTTTCGATATCCGTCATACCCGGGTTATAAATACCCTCAGTACTTAATACTTCAATACATTTATTGACCAGTGCTTGCTGCTGATGGTTTAAACCGGTTGAAAAGTTATCAAAGCCGACCATATTTTTTAGCGCAAAGTTGGTCTCAAGGCTGGCACGTGGTGAGCCAATACCGATGACTTTTTTATCTTTGATACGTTTGATGGTTTCATCGAGGGCATAGTCGATATTGATTTTAACGTGCTTATCATTGATACGTTCGAGCGCTTGCGTTGGGCGGTCTTCGCGATTGACATAACCGTAACCAAAGCGACCACGGTCACATAAGAAGTAACGGTTTACTTCACCGTTATAGCGGTTTTCAATACGGCGCAATTCACCATAACGCTCGCCCGGTGAGATATTACAACCGGCTGAGCAACCATGACAGATGCTTGGCGCATACTGCATGTCCCATTTACGGTTATAGCGCTCAGAGTGGGTTTTATCGGTAAATACACCGGTTGGGCACACTTCGGTTAAGTTACCAGAGAACTCACTTTCGAACTGACCGTCTTTATCGCGACCAAAATAAACGCGCTCGTTTGAGCCATAAACGCCCAAATCTTCGCCGCCCGCATAGTCTTTATAAAAACGGACGCAGCGATAGCAAGCGATACAGCGGTTCATCTCATGAGCGATAAACGGCCCAAGCTCTTGATTATGATGGGTGCGCTTAGTAAAGCGATAGCGACGGCGGCTATGACCTGACATATAGGTCATGTCTTGCAAATGACAATGTCCGCCTTCTTCACAAGTTGGACAGTCATGCGGATGGTTGACCATCAACAGCTCAACCATCGACTTACGAAATGCTTTGGCTTCATCGTCAGTGACCGAGATGTACATATCATCGCCCGGAGCGACCATACATGACATCACGAGGCGACCGCGACCCGCTTCCATATCTTCTTTAGACTGATATTGCTTAACCGCGCACTGACGGCAAGAGCCGACTGAACCTAAGGCGGGGTGATAACAAAAATACGGCACATCAATGCCGAGTGATAAACATGCTTGCAGCAAGTTATCTGCGCTATCTACTTCGACAGTGGTTCCATCAATATGTATGACTGCCATGCCGCTCTCCTTATTTCACTTCTGGCTGTTGATTGGCTGCAGCCTCAATGACATCTTCACCAACCGCCTGCGCAATTTTTTGATCAAACTCAGGACGGAAATATTTAATTGCACTCATCAGTGGTTCCATCGCACCCGGCGCATGGGCACAGAAGGTTTTGCCGATCCATAAATCACGGGTTAAGCCTTCTAACTTCTCAACGTCACCGATTTGACCTTGACCATCATTGATAGCGGTCAATATTTTTACGCCCCACGGTAGACCATCACGGCATGGCGTACACCAACCGCACGATTCACGTTGGAAGAAAATCTCAAGGTTGCGTAGTAATGGCACCATGTCTTGTTCTTCATCGACGACCATGATTAGCCCAGTACCCATACGGCTACCGGCTTTTTGAATGGTGTCAAAATCGACAACGGTATCTAAATGGTCAGCGGTTAAAAAGTCGGTTGATGCGCCGCCCGGTAGCCAAGCCTTGAGCTTTTTACCTTCCTGCATACCGCCAGCGAAATCTTCAATAATTTCGCGCGCTGTATAACCAAATGGTAACTCCCATAGACCGGGATCATTGACCAGACCTGAACAACCAAACAGCTTAGTACCCGGAGTTTCGACCACGCCTTTGGCTTTTGGTAAGTCTTGATACCATTTACTACCGTGCAAAATAATCGCTGAAACGTTATGTAAAGTTTCAACGTTATTAACGACGGTTGGACGTCCCCATGCACCTGCCACCTGCGGAAATGGTGGTTTGGTACGCGGATTGGCACGGCGACCTTCTAGGCAGTTAATCAAAGCAGTCTCTTCACCGCAAATATAACGACCAGCGCCGGTATGGACGTGCAAATCAAAGCTAAAGTCTGAGCCTAAGATATTATCGCCGACTAAGTTATTGGCACGCAATTCTTCAAGCGCAGCCGTTAGACGCTCTGCTGCTAAGATATACTCGCCGCGAATAAAGATATAACCAGCCGTTGCACCAATCGCGTAGGCAGAAATCAGCATACCTTCGATAAGCTGTAGCGGTAGGCGCTCCATCAAGAGACGGTCTTTAAAAGTACCCGGCTCCATCTCATCGGCATTACAGACAAGATAACGTGGACCGCCATCGGGTGGTGCCATGAGCGACCATTTAATACCTGCTGGGAAACCTGCACCGCCGCGACCTTTGACCACTGCTTCTTTAATGGTATTTAAAGTGTCAGCTGGCGATTGGTTTAAAGCCATCTTTAAAGCTTCAAAACCACGTAGCGATTCATAAGTGGCTAAATCCAATACCGCATCGTGATGGGCGAGGCGCCATGTAAGCGGTTTGGTTTCACTGGTAGCGGTCGCTTTATCGCCATAAACAGGAATGCGCTGGTCATTTAATTGGCTTGGCGCTTTGCCTTGACCGCGACGAGCAATCTGCTCTGAAATCGTTAAACTCATGCGTATAGCTCCAACAATTGGACGACTTCGGTGGGCTGCACAGGACCATAGGTGTCTTCATTAATTAAGACAGCAGGACCTTTATCACAGTTGCCCAAACAGCAAATCGGCAATAGCGTAAAGCGGTTATCAGCGGTGGTCTGACCATAGTCGATGCCCAGCTGCGCTTTTAATTCAGCGGCCAGTGCTTCGTAACCAGTTAGATAACAAGCCACTGAATCACAAATAAGGATGACATTGCGACCGACTGGCTGACGATAGATACGGTTAAAGAAGGTTGCCACCCCATCCATATCGGTCACAGGAATATTTAGAATATTAGCGATGGCATTGACTTGTGCATCATCGACCCAGCCGTTACGCTTTTGCACGATTTTTAGTGCATCTAAAGACGCTGCCCGTGGATGGGGATAATGATGCATAAACTCATGGATAGCCGCAATTTCTTCAGCGGTTAAGATACTTGCCACATCTACTTTTGGCATTTTATCGGAAACAATTCTCATAATCTTTTTCTTTCCTCACTCAGCCCACTGTTAAGGTTGCGCTCATGGCGCAATGACAGCGTTTTGGTGTGCCAGTTTGGCGATAACATGTTAATGAACGTGTCTTACTTTTAATACTTAACTTCTAATATTTAGCATTTAGCATTGATAAAAGATGATGATCAATGCATTACGGCTAACATCTAGCGGTCACAATCGGCCATCACAATATCAATCGATGCCAAATACATTATGGCATCGGATACCAATGAGCCATTAATCACCGATGGCATCTGCTGCAGGTGCGCAAATGTCGGCGTACGGATACGAGTACGATAGCTCATCGTCGCTTTATCGGAGGTGATGTAATAACTGTTTAGACCTTTGGTGGCTTCAACAATCGTGGTGCACTCACCCGCTGGCATCACAGGACCCCAAGAAACGGAGATAAAGTGGTTAATCAAGGTTTCGATGTCATTCAAGGTACGGTCTTTTGGCGGTGGTACTGCCAATGGATGATCCGCCTTATAAGGACCTTGCGGCATATTATCCATACATTGACGGATGATACGTAGCGACTGGCGCATCTCTTCGACTTTTACCATACAGCGATCATAAGCATCGCCGTTATAGCCGACTGGGACTTCAAAGTCGTAATTCTCGTAGCCCATATACGGACGAGCTTTACGCAAATCAAAATCTAAACCTGTTGCACGTAAACCTGCGCCGGTAACGCCCCATGCCAATGCTTGCTTGGTATTATATTGTGCAACGCCTTGGGTACGACCTTTAAGCACACTGTTTTGCAGCGCCGCTTTGACATACTCATCCAAGCGTTTTGGCATCCAATCTAAGAACTCACGTACCAAACGCTGCCAGCCACGCGGTAAATCATGTGCTGTACCGCCGATACGGAACCACGCAGGATGCATACGGTAACCGGTCACCGCTTCGATGACGTCATAGGCTTTTTGGCGGTCGGTAAACATATAGAATACCGGCGTCATACCGCCGGCATCTTGAATAAAAGTACCGACGAACAGCAAGTTATTAGTAATACGGAAAAACTCACTCATCATCACGCGGATGGTTTCAGCGCGCGGTGGAATGGTAATACCGGCAAGCTTTTCAACCGACATGATATATGGTAGCTCATTCATCACACCACCGAGATAATCGATACGGTCGGTATAAGGAATAAATGAGTGCCACGTTTGACGCTCAGCCATTTTTTCGGCGCCGCGATGGTGATAGCCAATATCGGGAATACAATCGACGACTTCTTCGCCATCAAGCTGTAGCACCAAACGGAAAGCACCGTGAGCCGATGGATGGTTAGGACCGATGTTCAAGAACATAAAGTCTTCATCACGACCCGAGCGCTTCATGCCCCACTCTTCAGGAACAAAGCGCAGGTTTTCTTGCTCGTATTGTTGTTTGGCGGTATTCAAGAAATACGGGGTAAATTCAGTCGCCCGCGCATGATATTCTTTGCGCAGTGGATGACCTTCCCAATATTTTGGCAATAAGATACGGGTTAAATGCGGATGACCTGTAAAGACAATACCAAACATATCCCACACTTCACGCTCATACCAGTTGGCATTTGGCCAAATCTTGGTCGCGCTCGGTACATTAATATCGTCTTCGCTTAGCGCGACTTTGATACGCACATCGCTATTGCGCTCAAGCGACATCAAATGATAAAACACCGTAAAATCGCTGTCAGGCAAACCTTGACGATGTTGACGCAAGCGCTCATCTATCGCTGATAAGTCAAATAGCATGACATAAGGTTTTGGCAATTTACGCAGGTATAATAGAACGTCTAATAAGTCGGCACGCGCAACCCACACCGTTGGAATCTCATCCACCGTGTGCTGTACGACAAACTTACCGGCATACTTCTGCTCAAGCTCGGTGATAACCGCTGGGACAGGCTTAATCTTAGGATCTATGTTTTCGACTACCGTGACCATGAATGATGTATTCCTTCATTAATCATAATTAAGCTATGTTGAACACAACTGAACTACGATGAATATATGCGTACTGAGCATTTTTACGGATTATGAATTATTGAGCCAAACAAGCACATAAAATACCTTATGCTTATATATTGCTTTTTCACATACAGTTTGGCTACATGCTTGCTGATTAAATACTATCTGGGCTACGCAAGTTTTTCACAGCGATACGATCTGCTTGCTTACGGTCACGCTCAGGCGTCATTTGCGGCTGATAGATACCCTGCTCATTGACATGAATACCCAGCGGACGACGCTCTTTAGTAATCGACTCTTGCAGCAGCATCAAGCCTTGAATCAAGGCTTCTGGACGCGGTGGACAACCGGGTACATAGACATCAACAGGTATGATTTTATCTACGCCTTGCACCACTGAGTAGATATCATACATACCGCCCGAGTTGGCACAAGCACCCATTGAGATGACCCATTTTGGCTCAAGCATTTGCTCATATAGACGCTGAATAACCGGTGCCATTTTTACAAAGCAAGTACCAGCAACAATCATCACGTCCGCCTGACGGGGCGAGGCGCGAATAACTTCGGCACCAAAGCGTGATAAATCGTGAACCGCAGTTAAGGTAGTTGCATATTCGACATAACAGCATGAGGTACCAAAGTTAAATGGCCACAGTGAGTGCTTGCGCCCCCAGTTTGCTGTTGAATGGACAAGGTCTTCGAGACGACCCATAAAGACGTTTTTATTGACTTCGTCTTCGAGCGGATCATTGACCGTTTGACTAGTCTGTGCAGGATAGGTATCTGCATCAGGGTTGGCTTTTGTTAATGTGTATTTCATAACATACAACCTTTATTTTAAGCGCCATGCGGCAATCAGATTGCCACTACGAGCGCCATAACTTCTATTATGAATAAATTAATCATGCTGACATGCGGGAATAAGGCTAAAACAATCTAGCTATAATAAGCTAATCTAGCTATAAGCGATTAGCGTTCGACCTTATCGGGCTGCGCAGAGGTGGCAAAATCCACGGAGGTAATATTACCTGTGGTATTAATATGATCGATATTCTGCAAATGACGACGATTGGTCTCAATGTTGTTCGAGACATTAATTTGCCCTGAAGATTGCGCCGGTATTTTACCCGTCGGATCAACCATCAGCTCATCAACGCCATCAAATTTGGTGATGTCTGCCAAATTGAAACCTGCCGGAGCCGCATGTAAGCGAGGTTGCTTACGGCGTTTATCCGCCGGTGCCCAGTTCATCGCACCCAGACTGAGCTCGTATACCAAGCCAATAATCAAGATGGTGATAAATATCGCGGCAGCGACAAAGCCAAGCCAGCCAGCCTCACGAACGGAAACCGCATAGGCATATAGATACAGCGCTTCTAAATCAAAAATAACAAAGAAGATTGCCACCAAATAGAATTTGGCAGACAAACGAATGCGGGCGTTGCCAGCTCCGACAACACCCGCTTCAAATACCTCTTCTTTTTGTGAGCCCTGAGAGCGACCGCCAAGTAAGCGCGGAACGACCAGCATAAATACAACTAGCCCAATGGCGGCTAAAATAAAAGCGATTGCTGACCAATTAAAAGCAGACATGATAATACGTGCTCCTCACCCAATCGAGTGTCAAGCGCACCGCAAATACTCACAAATAATGGTGGTAATGGCGACAGGCGTAACGCAGACGAAAACACAAAGTAACTGTCATTGAGTCACTTTATTTGAGTAAATTTATTTAAATAACTCAGTGATTATATAAATCAATGACTATTATAGCTACTGTGCTGGTAATAACCAATTATCAAGCTTATTGACGACGATGTCAGACGTGACCAACTGTAGATGTTCCGCTCTGTACACGGATAAAAAGGCTGGTCGCCCAACGCATCTTGTAACAACGTAAGATCAACGTATTAAATCAATATCATATCCGGTGTTTACTTAATTGATTTAATAGCTCATTACACGTGGTCAACAATGACGTGACAACTGGCATAAATTATTTACGTACTATACGCATATCGGCAATCAAAAGCTAGTTTTTAACTGCATTGAACGGTCATTTTCTCTGCAAAAAAAATATGTTTTTTTTACTACGACCTATGATATAGACGTTACCTTATATTAAGCCCAAATCCATATTTCTAAAAAGGCGCTGGTATATATAGTGTAAGTCACGCAATCCAAACGCTTTTTTACTCGGCACGCATCCTTCAACTCCTCACCCAAAGATAGGGTTTTTGCTTTATAATGACCCACCGAATTCCATGGTCGTATCGGCAGCTTTTTTAATGACGGCACTTATGGTTAATTGTCACAAAATATTAACTGCTATGTGCTTAATTAGCGGACGGATTGAATAATCTTACCTACGCCATGTTTTGATATCAAGATGAGGCAGCAAGCTATAATGTTATATTTTTATGTTGCGCTATCGATTTGCTTAATGCGTGCAATACTGATTGAACTTAGCGGCTGTTAATATCGAAGCTCGCCCCCTTTTGCTTACTTTTTTTGCTTTTGTCTTACAGGTCACCTTATGAGTCAACTTAATCCCAAACAACAAGAAGCGATGCTCTACGTATCTGGTCCATTGCTCGTTCTAGCAGGTGCCGGCTCCGGTAAGACATCGGTGATTACCCGTAAAATTGCTTATCTAATCGAAGAATGCAACATGCCAGCCGAGCGCATTACGGCGGTGACCTTTACCAATAAAGCGGCGCGGGAGATGAAAGCCCGGGTCAGTAAATTGCTGCCGAGTGAAAAAACTCGCGGGCTGACAGTGTCTACCTTTCACCAATTTGGGCTACAGTTTTTACGTTATGAGCTGATACATACGCCGCTTAAAGGTAACTTTTCCATCATGGACAGCGACGACAGCAAACGTCTGCTGATGGAGCTGATGATGCGTGACAACTTAAGTGGCGCGGAAAGTCGTGAGCTGGTCGGTAAAGCGATAAAAATGATTTCTGATTGGAAAAACGATCTGATTGAGCCGGACAAGGCAATGGCAACCTTAGACGACCCAGAAGATATGATTTTTGCCACCCTTTATGCTTTATATGAGCGCAATCTGCGTGCTTATAATGCCGTTGATTTCGATGATTTGATTGTCTTGCCGACCAAAATCTTACGTGAAAATAGAGAGCTGCGTGATAAATGGCAAAACCGTATTCGTTACTTGCTCGTCGATGAATATCAAGATACCAATACCGCCCAGTATGAGATGATTAAATATCTGGTCGGACCACAAGGACGCTTTACCGTTGTTGGTGATGACGACCAATCTATCTATGCGTGGCGCGGTGCTAAACCTGAAAACATGGGATTACTGAAAGAAGATTTTCCTAAGCTTAAAATCGTCATGCTTGAACAAAATTATCGTTCAACCACGCGTATCTTGACCTCTGCCAACGCCGTTATTACCAATAACGAGCATTTATTTGAAAAGAAACTCTGGTCAGATAAAGGTCAAGGCGAAAAAATTCGTATTATTAATTGTCGTAATGATGATGATGAATCCGAGCGCGTGGCAAAAGAGATTGTCACGCATAAATTGCGTTTTGGTAATGAATGGGAGCAATACGCCGTTCTTTATCGCAGTAACTTTCAGGCGCGCATGCTAGAGGCACAACTTCGTCAGTTGCAAGTGCCTTATAAGTTATCAGGTGGTCAGTCGTTCTTTGCCCGTAGTGAAATCAAAGACATCATGGGTTATTTGCGTTTGATTTTGAACCCAGAAGATGACAGCGCATTTTTACGGATTATCAATACGCCGAAGCGCGGGATGGGACCTGCAACCCTTGAAAAGCTTGGTCTATTTTCACAAGAGCATAGCATCTCGTTATTGGCGTCTTGTACCCATGCCGGCCTAGCTCATGTTTTGCCGTCTAAAGCGTATGGCACGTTGAAGGAGTTTGGCGATTTTATTGGGCATTATACCCGTGAGCTCGATCAGCATCCCGACCCCGTGCCAATCGTCCGTCAAATGATTGATGAAACCGGTTATATCGACTTTGTCCGTAGCGATTCTAAAACGCCGCAACAAGAAAAAAACCGTATCGATAATATCGACATGCTTTATACCAGTATTCAATCGCTGATTAATCGCGCTGAAGAAGACGAAGATCGCACTATTGATACCATCATTCGTAAGCTGGTCTTGCTTGATATGCTCGAGCAGCAGCAAGAAGAGGAAAATACCAATAAAGTGAACCTCATGACCTTACATGCGGCAAAAGGTTTGGAGTTTGATTTCGTTTATATCATGGGGCTTGAGGAAGAAATGCTACCGCACCGCAACTCTATTCTTAGCGAGACGGTCGAAGAAGAGCGACGCTTGATGTATGTAGGTATTACCCGCGCCCGTCGTGAGCTGACATTGACGCTTGCCACCCAGCGCCGCGCAGGCGGGCAAATGCGCGTGACGTCTGAATCACGATTTTTAGATGAATTGCCAGAAGATCATATCGACTGGCCAGCCAAAGCGAAAAAGAAAAAAGCCAGCAAAGACCCTGAAAAAGTTGCTGATGAATACTTGGCCAATATTCGTGCTTTATTAGGTAATCGTTAAGTTTGATAGCTAAAATTGGCTGATAAATACTGCTAATCTATTAAATATAAAGCCGATACTTTAATTATTATTAATACCTTTTAAAAACTTGGAACCTTTATGCCAACCTCGACGCCGAATGCTGAACGACCATCGACACGACAGGGAGACTACAATCCGGCGGAATCTAACGGCGAATATAAGCTGCTGTATTTGCAAGAGTTGGTCGCGGATAAAGCCTATGAGGCCATTACCGAGTTTTTAGCCAAGCAATCAGAATATGAGATTGCCAGCTTATTAGAATCGTTTCCTAGCCAAAATCGCTTATTGATTTGGGCACAAGTACCAGAAGATATCAAAGGCGAAGTGCTTGCAGAGCTGGAGTTTGATACACGCCAGCCGCTGTTAGAAAACGTCTCTTCAAAAGAGATATCACTTTTTACCCAAGACCTTGATGCGCAAGATATCTCCGAGATTCTAGATACCGTTACCGAAAGTGTGCGCACCTCGGTGATGGCAACTCTAGATGAAGATATTCGCATTCAGGTCAATAAGCTCGATACCTATGCCGACTGGGAAGTTGGTAGCTATATGGATCCTGATCTTATTCAGATTAGAGACGATATTACGCTAGCAGAAGTACAAAACTGGCTGCGAGAAAATGACGATTTACTCGATGACGAGAGCCAAGAACTATTGGTCGTCGGCCAAAGCCAGCAATTACTCGGGCTGCTCAGTTTGGTCGATTTGATTAAACATGACCAACGTACCCTAGTATCGGCATTAATTGATGCGGCCATTACCATCAATGACCGCTTAGACATTCAAGATGCGGCAGCGATTTTCCGTTCAGAAGACATTCGCTTTGCCCCTGTGATTAACAGTCACGGCGAGCTGGTCGGTCAGTTAAATGGCGAAGATATCATGGAGATTATCCAAGATGATGTCGATAGCACCATGAAAAACCTTGCTGGCGTCAGCCAAGATGAAGAGCTGTTTGCGCCCATCCTAACCAGTGCTAAAAGCCGCAGTATTTGGCTTGGTATTAATTTATGCACCGCGCTCTTAGCCGCCGCAGTGATTGGTCAGTTTGAAGCCGTACTGGCAAAGGTCGTGGCGCTGGCGATATTAATGCCCGTGGTTGCCAGTATGGGCGGTATTGCAGGTTCGCAAACGCTTACCGTCGTCATTCGTGGTATGGCGATGGGTCAAATCGGTGGTTCAAACCGCCTATGGTTATTGAATAAAGAGCTGTGGGTTGGGGCGATAAACGGTATCATATGGGCGATAATCATGGCGTTTATTGCCCAATTGTGGTTTCATGACATTAAAATCAGCGCTGTCATTGGGCTTGCTATCGCGATTAATATGACCGCCGCCAACGTTTCAGGCATTAGTATTCCGCTAATGCTTAAACGGATGAACATCGACCCTGCGCTATCCGCCTCGGTTATCTTAACCACCGTGACCGATATTGTCGGCTTTATGTCGTTTTTGGGCTTGGCGAGCGTGTTGATTCTTTAGTCAATCGCCTATGAAAATCTGAAAACTAAAAGTTAACAATCAGCAGCTATTTCTATTAATAGTTGTTGTTAAGCATTTAAAACCTAACAGTTAAAAATGTGATTCATTCTGTTTACAACACCATTACATCGTTAAGTGAGTGCGTTATGCAAGCTGTACAAGTTAAAGTATTAAACCCTAAAATTACTGAAGATAAAGCGTTCTCGCTACCGACACGTGCAACCGATGGCAGCGCAGGTATCGACTTGCGTGCTTGCATTGACGAGCCATTGACGATTAAAGCCGGTGCGACGCATTTGATTGGTACCGGACTTGCGGTTTATATTCAAGACCCTAACTTTGCTGGCATGATTTTACCGCGCTCAGGTCTCGGTCATAAGCATGGTATCGTCTTGGGTAATTTGGTCGGCTTGATTGATGCCGATTATCAAGGTGAGCTGATGGTCAGTATTTGGAATCGCAGTAATGAAGATTTTGTGCTAAATCCTGCAGAGCGTATGGCGCAATATGTGGTTGTACCGGTTGCTCGCCCTGAGTTTGAAGTAGTGGCAGAATTTAGTGATACCAGCGCACGCGGTGCTGGTGGTTTTGGCCACTCTGGTCGTCAGTAGTCCGTAGTCCGTAGTCCGTACTGATTTACCATTTTAATTGTTGATTATGATGACAATCTAAAAATCATACTAATTTAACAATCATGATAACTTAACAATCACGACAATAAGGAGAGTAAGCGATGCCGTCTTTTGCTGCGCAGCAATCCTTATTTCGTGCTTATGATATTCGTGGTTCGCGCCAGCAGTTTACCAATGACTTTATTCACGCATTGGGGCACGCTTTTGCTCATCTTTATCAACTTCAGCAAAATATTGATAGTAAAAAACATAGCGCAAAAAATAGCAAAATTAGCAGTGAAAACAATCGCCAAAGCACTAATGAAAAAACCATTGTCGTGATTGGTTATGATGTGCGCTGTGATAGCCATACCATTGCGCAGGCACTTGCTCATATTTTGTCTCAACAAGGTATACAAGTCATTCAACTGGGCTTAGTTACCACGCCTATGATGATTTTTTGGGCGGAGCAATATCAGGGGCATGGCATTATCGTCACTGCCAGCCATTCTGCTAAAGATATTTTAGGGGTTAAATGGCTCGTCAATCATATCTCGCCTAGCAGCGCAGACATTCAAGCGCTATATCAGCAACTGGGTATTGATAATGCGCAAAACCCGTCTTTAAGCAACATTGCTAAGCCCATTTATCATAAACAACAGCATTTGCCTGTTAATCAAGTCGCAAGCGCTTATAGTGACGCCATTACACAAGTCTTTAAGCAAATTTATCAACATAATAATCAGCTTCTTAACCAAACTGCAGAAGATAGCCAACTACCCTCCTCCAAACTCGATTTGGTGGTAGTCATTGATTGTATGCATGGCGCGACCAGCAATATCGCCAAGCATTTATTTGCCAATTTTTGCCAAAGTGTCATCATGCTGAATGATACGCCAAACGGTGACTTCCCTGCCGGCAATCCGGACCCGACTGAGCCGCAGCGTCTTAAGCAGTTACAGCAAAGCGTACTTCTGCATCAAGCAGATATAGGTATCGCCTTTGATGGTGATGGCGATCGGTTGATGGTGGTCGATAATAAAGGCAAGGTCGTCACTCCTGACCATCTGCTTTATCTGTTGGCAACGGTAGCTGTCAATCAGCGCCCTCAGCCTTTAAATGAGTCATTATCAAACGCTCAAGTACTCTTTGATATTAAATGCTGCCATCATTTACCAAAGCTCATTACTGAACTTGGCGCAACGCCTGTGATTAGTAAAACAGGTAGCAGCCTGATGCGGCAAAAAATACAGAATTCTGGCGGTCAAATTATCTTTGCCGGTGAATTATCTGGGCATTTTATTTTTAATGATAGCTACTTTATTCTTTATGATGATGCCATGTATGCCGCATTAAGACTGCTACATTGGCTAGCTAAACCACTGCCTGCTAAGCCGAATTGTGCGAGAAACTTAGCCGATATCATTGATAATTTACCCGTTATCGTCAGTACGGCTGACCATTATTTACCGCTACCAGCAACCGCTCTTACCGACTGTTCCATCGTGCAGCAACTGGCAAGATTCTGTCAGTATTTACAGCAATTGGTTCATGCGACATCAGCTGCTTTTATTACCCAACCTGACCCACAAGCAATCATTAGCTGTGCGCCGTCACTTTGTAGCTGTTCAGCTAAAAGCCAATATATGACTTTAGAGCAGGCGCAAAAATTATTACCCGTGGGCACCAAGCTCAGCTGTATCGATGGAGTACGTTTGGATTTTGCACGCGGGTTTGGCGTACTACGTCAATCAAATACCAGTCAAAATCTGACCGTGCGCTTCGCTGGTGATAGCATCGCCGACCTTATCGATATTCAAACGAGGTTTGCCGCTTTATGCCGCCCATTTAATGAGCATTTAGCCACGCAAATTTTGGCTATTGTTGCTGAATAGGTATTATTTAACTGATTTTTACCGTTTATTTTATTAGAGAACGTCTTATTAGAGAACGCCACACAGAAACAGAAACCCTCAATTAATCCACCGCTTAACCCTGTCTTTTAGGAGCTTGTCATGACGCTTAATTTGGATGAAGCCAAAATTACCGCAGAAGTATTAACCACGGCGCTGCCTTATATTCAACGCTTTGTTGATAAGCTCATTGTAGTTAAATACGGCGGCAATGCCATGACCGACCCTGCGCTTGAAAGCTCGTTTGCCCGTGATATCGTCTTATTAAAAACCGTTGGCATGCATCCTGTGGTCGTACATGGCGGTGGTCCACAAGTGGATAATCTGTTAAAAGAGCTTGGTCGTCAATCTGATCGTATCGACGGCATGCGCGTGACTGACAAAAGTACGATGGATATCGTCGAGATGGTACTCGGCGGAAGCGTCAATAAATCTATCGTTAGCTTAATCAATAAGCACGGTGGACGCGCGATTGGTCTGACGGGTAAAGACGCCAATTTAATCCTAGCTAAAAAGTTAATGATGGAAAAAATCGGCGCAGATGGTATTGCCGTGCCGGTCGATTTGGGCTTTGTCGGTGATGTGGTCAGCGTTAATAAAGACGTGATTAATATGCTGATTGCCTCTGATTTCATCCCTGTTATCGCCCCTCTTGGCGTCGATGAAGAAGGCAATACTTATAATATCAATGCCGATTTGGTCGCCGGTAAAGTTGCAGAGTTTTTGCAAGCTGAAAAGCTCATGCTACTGACTAATATCAAAGGGGTATTGGGACGCGACGGTGAAGTCGTGACTGGATTAACGCCAAAGACAGTCGATAGCCTTATTGAAGATGGTACGATTTCAGGCGGTATGATTCCTAAGATTCAATGTGCGCTTGATGCGGTACGTAGCGGCGTAAAAAGTGCCGTTATCGTCGATGGTCGTGTGCCGCATGCAACGCTATTGGAGATTTTTACCAATAAAGGGGTTGGTACACTTATCAGTCGTGATTTAGACTTACTTAACGAATAGCTGTAATAATTTATGAAAAAGCCCCGAGCTTGGTTTACAAGCTCGGGATTTTTATTTATCAAAACCGCTTAATTTAGAATCGTTTAATAAGCGCAAAACTCTACGTTACTATGGCTACTGTTGCCATACACTTTCATGTGGTGATTGCCTTTGCGCTGGGTGATATAAGAGTTTTCATTTTCGTAGCGATCGCCATTTAAGCGACCATCTGGCCCTGAGACATAAGCGACACTGATTTGGTCGTCACCGACGTTACGAATCACTAATTTTTGATCAGGCAGTAACCATAAACGAAATACTTTGCCGTTTTTGAGATTGCCACTAAAGTTACCGCAATAGCTGTCTTTAGCAAAGGTAATTTTGGTTGACGTATCAGCAGCTTGCGCGGTGACCGTTAATAAAGGCGCTAACGCTAACGCTAACGCTGCTATCAATATTAATTTTCTCATAATCCTATCCTCGTCCGTGAACATGATGAGCCAGCAAACTTAATTATAATAATAATTTATAATTTGCCAAACTGATAGCGTTTTTATGAGCACTTATTTATAAAAAAGCCGCCTCGAACTCAGCTGCATCAAAACCACATAATAGTATCGGCTGACCATTGTTTTTATCTGCCAGCTGACCTTCAACTATTGGACGCTTAATCATACTGGTATTTTCTATCAGCAAATCAATGGCGTTATTCACATTATCTTCGGCGGCTTGTTTTTGCTCATCAGTCAGTTTACGCCATGTCGTACCACGCTTATTCAATACTTTATCAATGCCTAAACTTTCTACCCAACGCTGTACGCTGTCTTTATCAATGCCTTGTTTTTTATAATCGTGAAAGTCATAGCTAACGCCCAGCTCATCAAGCTTAGTAAAAGCCTTTTTCATGGTGCTACAAGATTTGATACCGTAAATAGTGATGGTCATAAAAACTCCAAATCAATGATCATTGTTTTGTTTATTATACCTAACTGACATCAGCATTTGGTTTATGACGACGAAAACATTCATAAGCGTATTCACTTTGCAGATTTATCGCCTTTACGGTGAGCAAACACCCCATCATATCGTCGCAATTTTTGCCAAATTACGCTATGCTATGGCATTGTAAAATTTTACCCAATTTATCTGTAATAACCTATTCCGAGCCAACTATGAGCAACGCCGTGACAGCAGAAACTGCTAATACTACCCATACCAATAATACTTCTATCGATAACGCCCAGTATCAGCCGCAACTGATTGAAGCGGCGCAGCAAGCCAAATGGGCAACTGACAAGCGTTTTGAAGTCAGTAATGAGCCAAGCGACAAACCAAGTCGCTATATGCTGTCGATGTTCCCTTACCCAAGCGGTAAGCTGCATATGGGTCACGTGCGTAACTATACTATCTCTGATGTACTGAGCCGTTATTATCGCCTAAAAGGCTATGAGGTCATGCAGCCAATGGGTTGGGATGGTTTTGGTCTGCCAGCAGAAAACGCCGCGATTGCCAATCAAACACCGCCTGCCGAATGGACGTTTGCCAATATTGACAGCATGCGCGCGCAGCTTAAATTGCTTGGTTTGTCTATTGATTGGTCACGTGAATTTGCCACTTGTAGCCCTGAGTATTATCAGTGGGAACAGTGGTTGTTTTTACAGTTATACAAAAAAGGCTTGGTTTATAAAAAGCTTGCCACTGTTAACTGGGATCCGGTCGACAACACCGTATTAGCCAATGAGCAAGTCATTGATGGTAAAGGTTGGCGTAGTGGCGCGGCAGTCGAAAAGCGCGATATCCCAATGTATTATTTTAACATCACCGATTATGCTGATGAGCTGCTTGATGATTTAGACCAGTTAGAAGGTCACTGGCCGTCTGAAGTGCTAACCATGCAGCGTAACTGGATTGGCCGTAGTGCCGGTATGGAAGTCCATTTCCCTTATGAGCTGGCTGGCGAAACCAATACCTTAGATGTGTTCACGACTCGTCCTGATACTTTGATGGGTGTGACTTATGTCGCAGTCGCGGCCGAGCATCCGTTGGCACAATACGCATCTGAACAAGATGAAGCGATTGCCCAATTCTGTGCCCTTTGTAAAAAAGGTTCAGTTGCTGAGGCTGATTTGGCTAAAGCCGAAAAAATCGGTATGGATACGGGTCTTACCGTCACTCATCCATTGACTGGCGAAGAAGTGCCTGTATGGGTTGCCAACTATGTACTGATGAGCTATGGCTCAGGTGCGGTGATGGCGGTTCCTGCTCATGATGAGCGCGATTACGAGTTTGCGACTAAGTATAACTTACCGATTAAGCAAGTGATTGACATTCCTACAGGCTTTCTTGATCAAGTAGAAGAAGACGCCAAAGCGAATGATACTGAGAGCAACCGTGCTTATACCGAGCGCAATACCTTAGTCAATTCAGGCGAATTTGACGGCATGGACTTCGAGCAAGCGTTTGAAGCCATGCTAGCTAAACTTGAGCCACAATCTCTTGCAAAGAAAAAAATCCAATACCGTCTGCGCGATTGGGGTGTCTCTCGCCAGCGCTATTGGGGCTGCCCTATCCCAATGGTCAACTGTGAGCATTGCGGTACGGTGCCGGTTGAAGAGCAAGATTTGCCAGTGGTCTTGCCAACTGACGTCGTCCCTGATGGTCGCGGTAATCCACTAAAAAACATCCCAGAATTTGTCAATACCACTTGTCCTAAATGTGGCAATCCTGCTGAGCGTGAAACCGATACCTTTGATACCTTTGTAGAGTCGAGCTGGTACTATGCGCGCTTTGCCAGCCCACACGATACGACCAATATGGTTAATAAGTCTGCCGCCAATAAATGGTTGCCGGTTGACCAATATATCGGCGGTGTCGAGCATGCAGTCATGCACCTACTTTATGCCCGCTTCTTCCATAAACTGATGCGCGATGAAAACTTGGTATCAGGCGATGAGCCATTTGCCAATTTGATGACCCAAGGTATGGTACTTGCCGGCACGTTCTACCGCGTGAATAGCGATGGCAGTACCACTTATTACTTTACCAAAGACATCGATATTGACTTTAACGAGCGTGGTCAGCCGATTAAAGCCATTTTAAAATCAGACGGTCAGCCAGTGACGATTGGTAAAATCGAAAAAATGTCGAAGTCAAAAAACAACGGTGTCGATCCACAAATTACCATTGATAAATATGGCGCGGATACCGTGCGTTTATATACCTTATTTACCGCCCCTGCCGATCAAACCCTCGAATGGTCAGATGATGCATTAAAAGGCCCTTATAACTTTGTGAAAAAAGTTTGGCGCATTGCGACCGAGCATATGCAAGCACTTGCCGACGCAAATTTAAATCTTGATACGCTAAATAATGAAGCACTCAATACGGATAACTTAAGCAAAGAAGCGAAAGCATTACGCCGTAAGACCCATGAAACGATTGGTAAGATTGATAGTGATTTGGGTAAACGTTTAGCACTCAATACGCCAGTTTCTAGCCTAATGGAGCTTGCTAACGAGTTAAGTAACTTTAAAGCAAACAGTGAGCAAGACCTGCAAGTACAGCATGAAGCCCTGATTGATTTATTGATTATCCTCTCGGTATACGCGCCGCACATCGGTGAGCATTTGCTTGAGCAATTAGGAATGGATACCGTTACCCTAAACTATCCAGAAGTCGATGCAAGCGCTCTAGTGCAAGACATGATTACGATGGTGGTGCAGGTTAACGGTAAAATGCGCGGTAAAATGGATGTCGCGCCTAATAGCGATCCTGAGCAGCTGAAAGCGCAAGCAAAAGCGCTTGAAGGCGTGGCAAAATTCCTTACGGGCGAGATTAAAAAAGAAATCGTCGTACCGAACAAACTGGTTAATATTGTGGTTGCAGGCTAGACCTTTACAACGTTATGTTTTTAAAAACTGGGTTTTTAGACGTTGCACTTTTAAATGCAGCGTTCTCAAACCTAGTGTTTTAAACCCAGCATTTTTAGACATTGCGTTTTAGGTCTTCTTATCAAAATAAGGATAGCGATTATGTCGTATAAGCACCGAGCTTTGCAGGCACATCAAGCAAAATCAGACGGAAAAAGCAGCATGATTCGTAAATCAGGCACCCAAAAACTGGTAACAGCGCTACTGACAGCTTTGCCAATGTTTGCGGTATTGGGTGCAGGTGCCAGTCTCAGTGGTTGCGGTTTTCAGCTACGCGGCTATGATGCACCCATGCTATTTGATGTTGCTAAGACAGCGGTAATTATCGAAGACAATCGCACCTCATTTCCATTGAAACGTCCCCTAACACGGCGTCTACAATCATTGGGTGTTGAGGTTATTGATAATATGACCTTGGCTGATGTGGCCAGCAATAACCAAAAAGCGGGCGCAGAAACCATTGCAGCAATTACGGTTAATAATGTCCGTTTTAAGCGTTATGAGCTGGTTGGTGTCTTGACAGAAATTCGCTTGGTGATGTCAGCTGATGTCAGCTATCAAAGCGTAGAGAATGGCAAGCCTGTGACACTGACCAACCCTATCCAAGTTGAGCGCAGCTATCAATATAATGAGGCATCGGTGAGTACCGATGATCAGCAGGGCGAGCAAATTCGTGACTGGCTTTACGACAGCTTAGCGCGCCGAATTACCGATCAATATGTGGCGATTGCGCTGCCTAAAATTGCCCCTAACAGTGGCAAACCAGCTATGCAAAATGGTAAAGGTTCAGCATCTACTGCTGTTATCGTACCGCAATCTTAATGTTGCTATTTTTTCATTTTTAAACGTTCATGTTTTAACAATATCATTGTTAAAACATAACCTTACTAACGCTGCCTTTATTTAAATGGCTCTTTTTTTAAAGTACTTTTTTAAATAATGGCAGCTTTACTCCCCTATTCATAACCTTGTGTCCTTCTTCGTCTATGCAAGATACTTTTATACAAGCTTATCCAAAACTGCTACAACCTTCCGTTGCAGTAGCAGGCTTGTGGCTGGCACACGGTGATGAGCCCTTACTCAGTCAATGGCTTATCGATGCGCTGCGTCCGCATTGGCGCGCGCAGAATTACGCCATTAAACGTATCGAGCTGGTGTCAGTAAAGAGCTGGCAGGAAGTGTTATCAGAGCTTGGTAGTCAGTCTTTATTCGATGATGCCAGTGCGTTGATTGTCACGGGTAACCATAAACCTGATAAAGCCGTTATTGCCGAGCTAGAACGTTTTGCCGTCGATGCACAGACAGGAGCTCATAGTCATAGCTTGTTATGGCTCACGCCAAAGCAGGATAAACGCGCCCAAACCAGCAAATGGTTTGCGCCATTTGCGCAATATGGTCACGTTATCGACTGCAATTTGTATAACGAGCAACAACGTCAGCAATTATTGCAGATACAAGCCCAGCAGTTTGGCTTAACACTGTCGCAAGAAGCTTGGCAGCTACTGATGTCACATACCGAGCATCATTTGCTCAGTGCTTATCAAACTTTATGGCGGCTATCGTATTTATTTGCGCCGCAATTGATGGCAAATAGTAGCAGTAACAGTCCTAGTAGCAGTGACAGTCATCATAGCCATAGTGCAAATCTTGATAATAATTCTAGCCCGCCTATGACAAACGTGGCATTAGATATTAATGATTTGCAAGCGGCATTGGTCAGCGATGCCCAGTTCAGTGTATTTGATTTATCCGATGCGATGCTTGCTGGCAATAGTGCCCAAGTTGCTAAAATTATTTTTCAGCTGAAAGCGACTGATGAGCCAACCACCTTGGTTTTATGGGCGATTAGTAAAGACATGCGGCAGATTATGCAATTGATGGACGGACAAGACCCGCAAGCGCTTGGCATTTGGCGTAGTAAGCAAGGCTTATACCAGCAAGCATGCCGCCGCCATTCAAAAGCTCAAACTGCTGCATGGCCTGCTCTGCTTTATAAATGTGACCAAGCGATTAAAGGCTTGGTTCGCCAGCCAGCGTGGGAGTTATTACTGCAAGCAGCGCTTGAGCTATCAGGGCGAAGGTTATTTCAAGCACATTAAATGATCAGGCAAGCATATACTGATTTCAATAAAAAAGCAGATAGCGGGATAGGAATGAGTTTTTTGCAGCCTCTGTCGGCGTAGGCACAGCAAGCAAAAAAAACGTATTCCTGTCCCGCGTCATAATATAATATATTTCTTTTATTTATTATTAACTCTACGGCGTAGCTTATTAAAGATAAAACATCACTTTTTCTTATCTAGCCCTTTTTATAGGGTTATTTTTTGTCTGCAATTTGTCGCATTATTACTACCACTATTTCTCCTCTTAACGTTTCGCAAACTAATTGCCATTCCCTTTTGTCCAGCAAGCCTCTACTATAGCTACACTTGATTTAACTGTGATTGGATTGTTGTCATGCGCAAAATGAGCAAAAAGTCTGCTATTAAATGGGGCATTATTGCCCTAGTCATCATAGCTTTAGGGGCTTTGGCCTATAAAACCTTTAAACCAAAAGAAACCACACCCAACTATCTAACAGCGACCGCTGAGATTGGCGATATCGAAAATAACGTCATGGCATCCGGTAAAGTTAAGGCGTTAAATACCGTCGATGTGGGTGCGCAGGTATCGGGTGAGGTGACACGGCTGTTTGTTGAAGTCGGTGATGAAGTGCAAAAAGGCGATTTAATTGCGCAGATTGATCAGGTTACCCAAAAGAATAATCTAAGCAATGAGCAAGCGAGCCTTGAGCAAAGTGAAGCGGCATTACAAAGTGCCCGTGCTGAGTCGTTGAGTCGTCAGGCAAGCCTAAAAAGTGCGCAAGCAGATCTTGCCAGCCGTCAAGCTGAGCTGAGACAAGCACAAGCAGACTTCTCGCGCCTACAAGGCTTACTGGCTATCGATGCGATATCGCAGCAGGATTATGATACGCAAGCGACAAAGGTTGCCACCGCACAGGCATCGGTCGCCAATGCGCGCGCTGCCATCGAGACAGCAAAAGCCGCAATAGCGACTACCGAGGCGAATATCAATAGCCAACAGGCGGCATTACGTAAATCTCAAACCAACGTTAGTACCGCGCAGGAAGATTTAAGCTATACCACCATTCGCGCGCCGATGTCAGGGACGGTAGTCTCGGTGACCACTGAGCAAGGGACGACGGTTAACGCCAACCAAACCGCACCGACCATTGTTACCTTAGCCGATTTATCGACCGTGCGTATCAATGCGCAAATCTCTGAAGCCGACGTCATTAACGTCAAAGCAGGCTTACCAGTCTATTTTAATATCATCGGTAATCCCGACCAAAAGTATGATGCGACCCTTAAAGCCATTGAACCGGCTCCTGAGAAAATCAGCGATACCAGCTCGACCGATGCCGCCATCTATTACGTCGGTTATATCGAAGTGCCCAATACCGAGCGCCGCTTTCGTATCGATATGACCGCGCAAGTTTATATCGTTATTAATCAAGCAAAAGACGCGCTACTTATCCCCTCTGCTGCCCTGCAACCTGCCGGTAAATCTAAAAAATCCAGCAAGGCTAAAAAAGAGTCACTCACTGCTAATAACACTGTCAACGATAATACTAACGATGACTCGGCTGCAACCATGGCCATGGTGCGTGTACTTAAAGCCGATGGCGAAGTCGTCGAGCAAACCGTTAAAGTCGGTATCAATAACCGCGTCAATGCTGAAATCTTAAGCGGTCTTAATAAAGGCGATGAGGTTATATTAAGCGAAGAAGGACCGGATAGCGGCAAAGGCAGTAAAGGTGGCAGAGGCGGTCGACCGTTTTAATATTTAAAAGGTGCTAGAAAACCGCTGTAAATAAAATCGTCGCTAGCAAAACATCAGCTTTGGCTTTGATAATGACTTGAGATTTGAGATAAGCAGGATAGCAAATGAGCAACCAAGACCTAACTTCTAATGTAACTGATACGCCGTTGATGGAAGTCAAAGGACTGATTAGAGAGTTCAAAGCTGGCGAGCAGACCATTCGCGTGTTGCACGATATCAATTTGACCATCAATCAAGGCGAGATGGTCGCTATCATCGGGCAATCAGGCTCAGGCAAATCAACCTTGATGAATATCTTGGGCTGCTTAGATCAAGCAACTGCAGGCGATTATAAAATATTTGGTCAATCGGTCAGCCGCCTAGATGCAGATGAGCTGGCAAAACTGCGCCGTGAGCACTTTGGTTTTATTTTTCAGCGCTATCATCTATTAGGCGATATCAATGCCCGCGACAACGTATCTGTACCGGCAGTCTATGCAGGGATGGATGGGCAAGCGCGCAGCGAGCGTGCCGAAAAACTATTGTCAGATTTAGGCTTGGCGGACAAGGTCAATAATCGCCCAAGCCAGTTATCAGGCGGTCAGCAGCAGCGTGTCTCTATCGCAAGGGCGCTGATGAATGGCGGCGATATCATCTTAGCCGATGAGCCAACAGGCGCGCTAGATAGCAAATCCGGCGAAGATGTCGTACAAATCCTCAAAGATTTAAACGCGCAAGGTCATACCATTATTATGGTCACCCACGACCCTAGCCTTGCTGCCCAAGCTGAGCGCGTCATTGAAATCAAAGACGGTTATATCATCGCCGACTATAAAAACGAAGATTATCAGCAAGCAGAAGCCCAGCCAGCGGCGATGATAGATAAGCACCGTAAAAGCGCCTTTAGCAGCTTTATCGACCGCTTATTTGAAGCCTTTAAAATGTCTTTACTTGCCATGCGCGCCCATAAAATGCGCACCTTATTGACGATGTTAGGGATTATCATTGGTATTGCTTCGGTGGTATCAGTAGTTGGCCTTGGCAAAGGCTCTCAAGCGCAGATATTATCCAATATCAGCTCCTTAGGTACTAATACCATTACTGTTACCGACGGCTATCCCTACGGCGACCCTAGGCGGCAGTACAACGATGACAATCTAACCCCACAAGACGCCCAAGCGGTCGCTGACCAGCCTTATGTGGTCAGTGTCAGCCCGCAGCTCAATAGCAATATGAACGTGCGCTATCGTAATATCCAAGAAGCCGCCAGTATCAGCGGCGTCGGTAAAGATTATCTTGATGTCAGCGGTGAAAAGCTGGCACTAGGTCAGGGTTTCGATGAACAAAGTATCCTACGCCGCACCCAAGATATCATTATCGATGATAATGCCAATAAGACCTTTTTTCCTGACAATGCCAATCCGATTGGCGAAGTCTTACTGATAGGTAGCGTCCCTGGGCGTGTGATTGGGGTTTTAGAGCCAAACGATGGTGGCTTTCGTCGCAGCGTCGATTCGCCCACGTTATATATGCCCTATACCACCATGATGTCGCGGCTGATAGGCAGTGCCTATATTGAGAGCTTTGTCGCGCTGATTGACAATAATATCTCCTCTGCTGCCGCTGAGTCTGCCATCGCTGAGCTAATGACTAGCCGTCATGGCACCGATGATTTTCGCATCCGTAACTCCGACTCTATCCGTCAAACCATTGAATCTACCACAGCTGCTATGACGTTATTAATATCTTCTATCGCTATTATCTCGTTAATTGTCGGCGGGATTGGCGTAATGAATATTATGTTAGTCTCCGTGACCGAGCGCACTAATGAGATTGGCGTACGTATGGCCGTCGGTGCGCGTCAAAGCGATATCATGCAGCAGTTTCTGATTGAAGCAGTTTTGGTCTGTATTTTAGGCGGACTATTGGGTATAGGCATGGCATTTGCTATCGGTGAGCTGATTAACCGTGTCGGCGGCGATAGCTTTAAAGTTATTTACTCATCGACGTCCATTATTGCCGCCTTTGTGTGCTCAACGCTTATCGGAGTTGTATTCGGCTTCTTACCTGCTCGTAATGCCGCCAAACTGGATCCAGTAGAAGCACTTTCTAGAGATTAGAATAATTTTACGACTAACGCTAAAGGTAAACGTCAAAAAACAAAGTTGAAAACGCCCTATTAATAGGTTTTTAAAGTCTCTAAAAGCCAATTAATCCTTAAATTTAAAAAAAATAGGTTTAATTTGCACGGATTTGCACTTTTTTTAGTATTCGGGGTTGTAATTGTCATAATTATATATATAATGTGCTCTCACGTTTAGAGATACAAATAATCTAAACGGGTAAACAAGCTTATTGTCTTTTTTGATATTGATTCATGAATAGATAAAGAAATGAAGCTTTAAGACATTGTTTTTGATGTCTGGTTTTAATGAATTTCCCTTTAAGGAAATTTATCTTGCGAAGCTAAAATTGTCATGCAATTTTTTTAACGCTTCTCAGGGCCGATAGCTCAGTTGGTAGAGCAGTTGACTTTTAATCAATTGGTCCCGCGTTCGAGTCGCGGTCGGCCCACCATCTTTAGTATTGCCCTTATCATGTATGCTACCCTATCCGGTAGTAGCGTAATAAGTTTAAAGACATTGTTTTTGATGTCTAGTTTTAATAAATTTCCCTTTAAGGAAATTTATCTTGCGAAGCTAAAATTGTCATGCAATTTTTTAACGCTTCTCAGGGCCGATAGCTCAGTTGGTAGAGCAGTTGACTTTTAATCAATTGGTCCCGCGTTCGAGTCGCGGTCGGCCCACCATATTTAGGAAAGCCCAGTCATTTAATGATTGGGCTTTTTTTTGGCTAAATCTTTTATTAAAGCGGTAGTTTATAGCGTAAACGTTTTAGCTTTTAACGTTTACGCTTACGAAGGCTAAAACCGTCATTTTGTCGCCAAAGCAATTTATGTTTAATGGTATCTTTAATGGTCCGCCGATGCTTAGGCGCTTGGGCAATCAGCTTGTCAAAAGTAGCTGCATCAATATCCAACTCACAACCATGCGCCATCATGACATTTGACGGTTTTAAATCTTTTACCTTTTGTAGCGACTGAATATAAACTTTAGGATCATAAATAGGAAATGGCGCGACAAATTTATGGCGCAGCTTGATGATTAAATCAGCGGTATACACCTGACGGCTTGGCAGATGAAACAAAGATAAATCACGATCCGTATGCCCTGGCGTCTCAAGTACCTGCCAATCATCAAACTGGGGTATCGTATCACCATCGCCAACCGTTAAATCAGGTTGCAGATGCGCGCTATACCACAGCCTTGTAATAGCACGCCCTTGCCGCTTGGCCACATAATGCGCTAAACCGATATCCACCAGATGCATAACTCGCCCGCCAACACCGCTGTACCACTGGCTCTCTTTCGCAGCAGAGACGATCAAGCAGCCAGTTGCCGTACGCAGTTTGTGCGCGCCGCCCGCATGATCTGGATGCATATGGGTGACGACCACCACTTTTAAGTCACTGATTGGGCGCTTAAGAGTATTTTTAATATAACCCAGCACCAACGCCACATCAGGACGACAGCAGCCGTCTAATAGCATCAATTTATCTGGATAAACCGCGAGATAGCTACTTTGAATATACCCATCCAAGCGTACGATATGACATAAACTCATTTATCTTCCTTGACCGCTTTCCTGTCATCTTATTAACAAACCAGTGAGATATTAATGATATTTTTTATTCACTTTATTGCTAATAAAATGAAAATTCGTCCTTTAGTATAACGCCCATCCCTGTAAAATAAATGACTTTGAGTGAACGCTTCTGACTATAGATAAGTAGTTTATATGGCTTTTATTAGGCATTTAAAGCGCGGAGATAATAAAAAAACCCAGCACCTAATTATTACTAGCGGCTGAGTTTTTATTATTAAAAGAGCTAACTATTAAGCTAAATCATCAATTAAGCCAAGTCACGCACTTTTGGCTCCCGTTCCCACAAGCGCGATTTGGCATTTTCGATAAAGCTATCAAGTTCAGCCAGTGGCGTGACAAACGCATCTTTTTCAATCGGTAATTTACTTAAGATAAACTCATCGGTCGCCCCGCAATAAGCAATGGCTTTACAATGCGCATAAGCATCATTAAACCAATCAAGCGTGGCACTGTCTTTAGCCAGCTTCTTTGCTTGCTCAGGCATAATGATACTGACCACCGCATCAAACATCACTGACGGGCCACCAGCTACGCGCTCGTCGGCTTGTATGCGAGTATCATCGTCTAAAACCACCTCTTTACTTGGCGCGACGATTTTCACGCGAGCGCCTTCCGCTTTTGCCGCCTCTTCAAACTTCTTAATCTCACTGTGTTTTGAGCCTTCTGCGACTAAAATGCCAATTAAGCGACTTTTTAGGGTTTTAGGCGTCAAGCCAATCGTCTGTAATTTCTCAGAAGTCACCATATCTTGTATCGGCGCAGCAGGCTCTGCTGCTTCTGGCAATTCCATACCCAATGCTTTTGCAACACGCTGTGCCAAATCTTCATCAATATTCAGCAGATGGCCAAGCATACGCGTACGAACATGGGCGGTATCTACTTTACCCAGCTCAAAGGCATAGGCTGAGGCAATATGCGCTTGCTCAGTTGGCGTTTGGCTAAGATAAAACATACGCGGCTGGCTATAATGGTCGGCAAAGCTTTCAGCGCGCACGCGACCTTTGACGCCATCGTCTAGCTGCTCATGGAACGACTCAAAGCCTTTTTTAATACTTTCACGCGGCCTTGTCGGATCAAGGCTTTGTGGCTCATAAAGGACGCGCGTTTTTGGCACGTGCATCTGCATATGACCGTCTTGCTGATTATTAGCAAACGGACATTTTGGCGCATTAATCGGAATTTGCGCAAAGTTTGGCGAGCCCAAACGTGACAGCTGCGTATCTAAATAACTAAACAGGCGACCTTGTAGTAAAGGGTCGTTACTAAAGTCGATGCCCGGTGGCAGATGCGATGGACAGAACGCCACTTGCTCCGTTTCGGCAAAGAAATTATCCGGATAGCGATTTAACACCATTTTACCTACGATGCGTACTGGCACCATTTCTTCTGGAATCAGCTTGGTGGCATCTAAGTGGTCAAACGGAAACTCATTGGCTTCCTCTTCAGTAAATAGCTGGACGCCAAATTCCCACTCTGGATAATCGCCATTATTAATCGATTCAAATAAATCACGGCGATTATAATCGGGATCTGCGCCAGAGATTTTAACCGCTTCATCCCAAATCAGCGACTGCACGCCAAGTACCGGCTTCCAATGGAAACGCACAAAGGTACTCTTGCCGTCCTTATTAATAAAGCGATAGCTATGAATACCAAAGCCTTCCATCATCCCCAAGCTACGCGGCAGCGCGCGATCGCTCATCAGCCAAATGACATTATGCATGGTCTCAGGGCTAAGCGAGACAAAATCCCAAAAAGTATCATGGGCAGAGGCCGCTTGCGGGAAACCACGATCCGGCTCTGGTTTTACCGCATGAACAAAATCAGGGAATTTCATCGCATCTTGAATAAAGAAAATCGGCATATTGTTACCGACGATGTCCCAGTTGCCCTCTTCAGTATAAATTTTCACCGCAAAACCACGCACATCACGCGGCGTATCTTTTGAGCCTTTATTACCAGCAACCGTAGAAAAACGGGTAAATAATGGCGTTTGCTTACCTGTTTCAGTCAAAATCTTAGCAGTGGTAAATTCTTCTAACGATTCGGTCAACTCAAAATAACCATGGGCCGCACTACCGCGTGCATGGACAATACGCTCTGGAATACGTTCATGGTCGAAGTGATTAATCTTTTCGCGTAAAACAAAATCTTCTAATAGCGCCGGACCACGTGCGCCCGCCTTCAGGGAGTTTTGATTGTCAGAGATGACCACGCCTTGTTGGGTCGTCATCGCTTTAGTATCGCCATCGGCACGCTGATGCGTTTCACCGCCATTGCCGCGTTCGGTATTCATATCTTTAGCGGGGTCGGTATGATCAATATTATTATTCATAAAATATCCTAGCTAATGAGTAAAAATGAGCGATAGATAGCCCATTTAATAAGCGCTAACACAGTTTTATATCCTTAGAGATGGTTTTGACTTCATATGTCGTTTAATTTTCTGTGTTGCACGGCTGATTTTAAAAGATGAAAAAGCTTTTAGATATTAAGACACTTAAGCTCATCAATTATATTACTCAAAAACTACAGCAGGTATGTCATATATATCGTTAAGCGTGTTGATGTTTGGTTAAGCATGAAACGCATTGTCACTGCGTGAAGATATGCCTTAATAAAGAGGCGTTAATGAGGTTGTTATTGAGATTACAGGCAAAGGTATATTAATAGGCGTTTATGCTGAGGAATTAGGCACTCTTAACAGCGCCACTTTGAATTTTTTAGCGGATAAATAGAATGGACGTTATCAATAAGGGTAAGTTGGCATTGTTAAAGCATGTTTTCTAAAATATATATGCATTAAGATTTCTTTTGAAAGACCAATATCTGGTTATTAGCCGGCATCATATAGGTATTAGATAGCACTAGATGATGTGTATTTGCCAAATCTATAACGTCTTCTAGATGACGAATACCACTGTTGCTATCGCGTTGCCGCAAGCTATGGTCAAACTGACGATTACTTTCACTGCTATAACGGCCATTTTCGTTAAAGGGTCCATAAATGATAAACTTACCATTTAAAGGTAGCATATCGCCGACCAATTCAAATAACTTGCTAACCAAAGACCACGACATAATATGCAAAGTATTGGCGGTAAACACTGCATCATAAGGCGCAGCAACAGCCTTATTTATCGGCACTGAATCACACGATACATCAAAAGTAAGCGGCGCATATAAATTAGGCGCAGGATAAGCAGCATGCCAAGCGTTGATAGTCGCATGATGCGCGAACACATCACTGGTCTGCCAGTTTACATGCGTCAATCGTGGTGCAAAATAGACACTATGCTGACCGGTTCCAGAACCCACTTCTAAGACATGAGTACAGTCTTGCAACTCTTGCTGTAAGATTTCTAGAATCGGCTGCTGATTATTTTCACACGCTTGAGAGAATGGCAGTCCAGCCGTAAGAGTAGACTGTTTATTATCTGAGCTACGATTAAGCATAAAACCTCTTATCTTGATAATAACTAAATAGCAACGGGATATAAATTACCAACCAAGTATCAATAAATTAAAGATTAAGCACTAATAAATACCCGCTTCTAGCCCAGCTGCCAGTGTCATCGCCAGCTCTTCGACTTGCTCAGTAAATCCCTCTTGCCAATCACCTTGTAAAATCAGCGCTTCTTGAATCCATTCCCAACGCAGTCCGGTCGTAATCGTTTTCATAGCAAGCTTAGTGCCCGTGCCATCATGACCTGCGCGAATATATAACGCAAACGGCATGCCCTGCTTCTTCTCTAACACCGGATAATAACAGCGATCAAAAAAATCTTTGGTCAGTCCTGCCATATAAGCCAAGTTCTCAGTCGTCCCTAATAACAGCGCATCGGCTGCTAGCACATCTTCAGGCTGGGTATCTTGCGGCGCTTTAAGAATGACATTGATGTCTATATCGGGATGATTGGCACCATCGTAAGCCGCTTGTGCCAATTTTTTGGTATTAGGCGATGGCGCATGTGCAACAATAAGTAAGGTTTTGCTAGCCATATCAATCACCCTTATAGAGGTTACTAGTTTTTGAAATTAGTAGTTCTTAGAATCAATAGCTATTGGCATTAATAGCTTTTAGAATTAATAGTCACTCTTTGAATGATATCAGGATGGATACTTTTCGCAACCGGACAAGTCAGCGCAGTGTTATAAAATATTTTTTGCGTCTTGTCATCTAACTCTTGATTAAAAGTAATGGCAATATGCACTTCGCTGACACGTCTTGGATCAGCAGCCATTATTTTGGTCACCTCGCTCGTAGTACCTGCGATATCAATCTCCATATCACGCGCTTTAATACCAATAATCGTCAACATGCAACTGGCTAAGCTGGTCGCCAATAAATCAGTCGGTGAAAATGCTTCGCCCTTACCTTGATTGTCAGTCGGCGCATCAGTAATAATTTCATTATTAGATTGTAGATGAATAGCAGTAGTGCGTAGGTCGCCTTGATAGGTTACTTTTGAGGTTTTCATAGATTTCTCTTTTTCAGATAGGTTATCTTGATTTATAAATTAATAAAGAAAATAGATTAGTTTTAACCTACCACATTGTACTTAATAGAAGATTAAAACTTAAGCTTTAATATATCTATAATAAAATGCTGACACACTCTCATCCTCAACTTTTATTTGACCATTAGCTCTAAGCTTCTGTAACGCTTTCTTGACTTTCTGCATATCGTCTTCGCCACTAACCTGTCTTACAAGTTTATTACTAATTGATGAATCAGGGTTATCTGAAAAATATTGCAAAACTACATCTTCTATGGACGCTAATTTTTGATGTTTAATGGTAACAATAAAAGCGTTTTCTTTTTCACTAAACTCAGGATCAATAAGTCCTGCTTTCTTAAGTTCATTTTTAGCTGTATCTAAACCTTCTCCGATATCATGATTAACTGGATTAGGAAGGTTATGCAACATTCGAACTATGTTAGGATTTCTTGAAAATCTTTCATCATATAGGTTTTCTAATGTCATATATCCAGGGAGCCTACCTGGACTCTGGATTTCGACACGATTATCGAAGACTCGAACATGTATATCATCATTTAAGCTATAGTCTCGATGAATAACTGCATTCACAAGTATCTCTTTAAGTGCTTCAGCAGGATAATTTAATTTTACTACTCTACCTCCATCATTAAATGAGGCACCGTCAATATATTTTGACACTTGTTGAATAGTTTTATCAATTACATTCTCTACGTTACCATTTATTGTAACAGGCATTTCTTCTAGCTGCTCTCGCTTGTATTGTGTCTCAGTTGTTCGAAGTCTATATACTTTTACAGCACAACGTGTTTCTAAAGTAGCTTGAGGCTCTTCATCGAATAAGAGTACGGCACCAACATTAGGTATGCGATGACCGTCTTTTTTAGTTAATAAACGTTGTTTCCTTAAAAAGGCGCCTGGTTGTAAATGAGTACCAACACGCCTCATATAATCAGACAGTAGATGACCATCTATAATATCCTCAATATCCACACTGTCTAAACCCCTTCTTTCATAAGGTTCAGCACCTTTCGAATAACTAAGTTGAGTTATCCTTTCACCTTTAATCTTTTTTTTCAAAGCATTGATTCTAATATAGCAGTCTCCAGCAGAGGTATAATGAACTTTAGGACTTTTTGGAATGCTTATATGTAAAATTAATCCTTTATCGGAAACACTTAAAAATTCAATAGCTACATTTTCTACAGAAGGAGATGTGTCCTCTAAAAGTGTTGAAATCAATGCATTAGCTTCTTCAGGTTCTTCGAAGCCAAATATTCTTTCTCCCATTACTTTTTTATCTTCTATGCCTATATACAAATCTCCTCCGTCTGAGTTTGCAAGAGCAACAAATGTTTGTTGGAGTTTTGCAGGACTAATTTTTTTACTTTTTAAATCGTTAAAATGATCTTCATCTAAGTTTAGTAACGATTGAATCTCATCATATGTAATGATTCTTGTATCCATAAAAATAATCTCTACTAATATAAGGATTTATAATATTATCTTTTGCTCAAAATATAATAACGAGAAGTCAAACATATAACCAGAAGATTATTATAGTTTAATAATTCCCACGCAAAGAAAAGCCCCTCAACAATTA
>NZ_DEIR01000006.1:0-84360 GCF_002352555.1 Psychrobacter sp. UBA2769
TGAATTGAAGACACGCTCTAATACTTTAGTTTCTTAAAGCATAGTCATAGGGTTTATAAAGAGACTGAAAAGGTTTCACCCATATCTTCGGCAGTTTTGCCATCTTGTACCGCTGCGGCTGCCATCTTAAACATATTCACCACAGTGCTGCCGCTAAGCCAGCATTCTGCACCATGAGGCACGATTTTAATCAATTGTACGTTTTCATCTTCTTTACCATGCTCAAAGAAGGCATTATAAACCGGTGACCAGAGCTCATCCAATTTAGCTTTGTCTGTCGGCAATTCAGCGTTAGCACTAATAGAAACGAAGTTCTTTTCATCTTGGGTGGCATAAGTCAGACCGATTCTTGCATCATCCTGAATATCTTTGACGACGTCTGAGGATTTATCGCCGATAAACCAAATTTCTTTCTTATCGAGATTGACCTCATTAGTAGTCATCGGCCAAGCATGGATATCGCCTTTTTTATTGGTGGTACTCATCATGGCGAACTTTACATCTTTAATAACGTCTTGAATTTTAGCGATATGCTCTTGGTTACTCATGGTGATTATCCTTTTTCATTATAGTGATTGATTTTTCGTTAATGGATTATTGTTATTGATTACGTTTTTGTTTCATTGAATCTTTAGTTTAAACGGTCAAGCTTTAGCTAAATAAGCAAATAGATAAGCGCTTAACTCGCCAGCAACTGCCATCTAGGATAACGATTACCCGTAGGAGATTTATATAGGCTGCCAGTAATGCGATGTGAGTGTTTGTAAGGACTATAAGGATTGGGTAAAAATTGTGACGCTGGACTTCATTCATTAAGGCTTTCTGTTGAGAAAAATTATTTGTAAAAGCTGTAGGTTAATAGGGAAGTTTAAAAGGGCAGTTAATAAAGCAATTGAAAAGGCTGTTTAAAAATAACTCAGAACAGTTATCTGCTAAGCGCTATTTTATAACGGTTTATGGCTTAGTAACTGACTTACTCACTGAGCTTTTCAGCAATTTATCTCGGTTTTGACCTGCTTATTACGGGGCTTCTTGTTATAATACGCAGACCATTTACTTTGCATGGCAGAGATGCCTTGATCTTACGGATTATGCCTTTATGATGACCATCGCCGGACAACCGTTTCTTACCGATTTTCAGACGCAGCAACTCATCAGTCAGTTTCAGCAAAAAACCGAGCTAAATGTCAGCCACATCCATACTCAGCAAGTTTATGTGCTATCACGGACACTTGAAGGTGATGAGCAGAAAAAAGCGCTGGATCTATTTGGGGTTAAGGCAGACACCCAACTCGCCGCTCCACAAAACAACCAATTACAAGTCATCGTAGGCCCGCGTTTTGGTACGATTTCGCCGTGGGCAAGTAAAGCGACCGATATTTTTAATAACTGTGATATTGAGATTAACCGTGTTGAGCGCGTCATTGTTTATACGCTAACCATTGATGGAAAAGCAGACGGCGAAATGGGTGCAACGCTACCTAAAGCCGCTGAGCAATTATTGTTTGACCGCATGACCCAAAGCTTGGTGTATGATTTAAATGATGTGAATAAATTGTTTGACGATGAAAAGCCGGCATCGCTTAATCATATCGATGTGATTGGACAAGGTCAGTCGGCGCTTGAAGCAGCCAATACAGAATTTGGCTTTGCGCTATCGAGCGAAGATATTGATTACTTGATGAATGCGTATGTCAATGAGCTAAAGCGCAATCCAACCGACGTTGAGCTCATGATGTTTGCCCAAGCAAACTCAGAGCATTGCCGTCATAAAATCTTTAACGCCGAATGGACAGTCGATGGCGCGGTACAGCCAAAATCCCTGTTCCAAATGATTAAGAATACTTATAAAGCCAATCCTCAAGGCATTTTGTCTGCTTATAAAGACAATGCTGCGGTAATGGCAGGTTCTGAAGGCTTACGTTTTTACCCAGTACCTACTGATGCAATGGATGCCAATTCAGCGCATCCTTACGATTTCCATCAAGAAGAAATCGACATCTTAATGAAAGTCGAAACCCATAACCATCCAACGGCGATTGCTCCTTATGCCGGTGCAGCGACGGGCGCGGGCGGTGAGATTCGTGATGAAGGCGCAACCGGTCGTGGCGGTAAACCAAAAGCCGGTTTAACGGGCTTTCATGTGTCACATTTACATATCCCAGAGCTTGCGGAAAAATGGGAGCAGTCAGGTCAACTAAGTACACAGGATTATGGTACGCCAGATCGTATGGCAACCAGTCTTGAAATTATGACCGAAGCGCCATTAGGCTCAGCCAATTTCTCAAATGAGTTTGGTCGTCCAAACCTATGCGGTTATTTTCGTAGCTTCCAATTGGATACGTCAGCGGCAAAAGACGGCAGCCAAATGCGCGGCTATCATAAGCCAATCATGCTGGCAGGTGGTTACGGTAATATCAAACGCAATCTGATTGAAAAAAATGCCATTCAACAAGGTGATTTATTAATCGTCCTTGGTGGTCCTGCGATGCAAATCGGTCTTGGTGGCGGTGCAGCATCTTCGGTCGATAGTGGTTCACTCGATGAAGGCCTGGACTTTGCTTCTGTACAGCGTGATAACGCTGAGATGGAGCGTCGCTGTCAGGAAGTTATCGATCGCTGCTGGGCCTTAGCTGGCAACGATATTGACGCAAGCAATAACAGCAAAGATGGCAACCCAATCGTCTCGCTACATGATGTTGGAGCAGGCGGATTATCGAATGCCATGCCAGAATTGGTCAATGACCATGAAATGGGCGCGGTGCTCAATCTACGGAAAATTCCATCGTTAGAAGCGGGCATGTCACCGATGGCTATCTGGTCAAACGAAGCACAAGAGCGTTATGTCCTTGCGATTCGCCCAGAGAGCAAAGATCAATTTGATGCCATCTGTGCCCGTGAGCGCTGCCCGTATGCCATCTTGGGTGAAGCCACGGAAATCCGTCAGCTGGTCGTTAATGATGAATTGCTATCTGAGCAGCCAGTCGATATGCCAATGCAAGTATTGCTTGGTGGTACACCGCAAATGCAGCGTAGCTTTAGCCGTCAAGAAACTACTTTGCCAGCATTAGAGCTTGGCGAAGTCAATCTAGCTGAATCAATAAAAGACGTGCTACGTCATCCAACCGTTGCCAGCAAGTCGTTCTTAATTAGCATTGGTGACCGCTCTATCACGGGTATGGTCGTACGCGATCAGTATGTCGGTCGCTATCAAGTGCCCGTATCAGATTGCGCTGTTACGGCTTCAGGCCTGATTGCGTTAGATGGTCAGCCAATGAGTGGTGAGGCGATGAGTGTTGGCGAACGTACGCCTGTTGCGTTGATTAATCCAAAAGCCTCTGCACGATTGGCGGTTGGTGAGGCGATTACCAATATCGCAGGCGCACGTATTACTCAGCTATCTGATATCACTATGTCAGCGAACTGGATGGCAGCTTGTGGCGAAGACGTAGAAGACGCTGCACTATTTGACGCCGTCTATACGGTTGGTGAAGAACTATGTCCAGCACTCGGTATCGCTATTCCAGTCGGTAAAGACTCGCTATCGATGCGCGCTAACTGGACAGATGAAGATGATAACGGCAGCACAGATAAATCAGTCGTTTCGCCAATGAGCTTAGTTATTACTGCTTTTGCGCCTGTTATTGACGTGGCAAAAACCCTAACGCCTGAGCTTATCAATGGTGATAGCGCCTTCTACCGTATCGACTTATCAAAAGGTCAATTGCGTCTAGGCGGTTCAATCCTTGCGCAAACACTTAGCCAATTAGGTAACGACTGCCCAGATTTAGCACAGCCAAGCGACTTGATCGACTTCTTTAACTTTATCCAAGCGGGTAATGCGCAAGGCGTCATTAGTGCTTATCACGATATCGGTGATGGTGGTTTGCTTGCGACCATCGCAGAGATGCAGTTCACCAGCCGCCAAGGTATCAAGCTGTCATTGACTGATGATAACTTGCTCGGTCAGCTGTTCAGTGAAGAGCTAGGCGCAGTGATTCAAGTCTTACCAGAAAACGTTGCCGCTTTAATGCAATTGGCAGAAGAGTTTAACGTCAGTGATATGCTCAGCCTCGTCGGTCAAAGCTCGGAAGAAGACAGCTTAATCATCCAAACACCAACGCTCATGGGTGACGACACCTTACGATTTAAGCGTTCTGAGCTGCAACAAGAATGGAGTCAGGTCAGCTATCAAATCGCGCGTCGCCGTGACAACCCAGCTTGCGTCCAGCAAGAGTATGACTTGATTAGCGATGCTAGCCATCAAGGTCTTATCGCCGCGCCAAACTTTGACCTCAATCAAAAGGTTGAAGAACCATACTTAAACAGCCGTGACACTAAGCCAAGAGTTGCAATCCTGCGTGAGCAAGGCGTCAATGGTCAGTCAGAAATGGCAGCAGGCTTTACCCAAGCTGGCTTTGAAGCGGTCGATGTCCACATGAGCGACCTGCTAGAAGGTCGCATCAATCTACGTGACTTCGACGGTTTAGTCGCTTGTGGTGGCTTTAGCTACGGTGATGTACTGGGCGCAGGCTCTGGCTGGGCAAACTCTATCTTGTTCCATGATGAGTTGCGCATGCAGTTTGTGCGTTTCTTTGCCCGCCCTGATACCTTCTCACTCGGTGTCTGTAACGGTTGTCAGATGATGGCTCAATTGAAAGACCTCATCCCAGGTGCGGAAAACTTCCCACGCTTTATCGCCAATAAGTCAGCCCGCTTTGAAGCGCGTACGGTCAACGTCAAAGTCGAGCGTACCAAGTCTATCTTGTTTAAAGGCATGCAAGACAGTATCTTACCAATCGCTGTCGCGCACGGTGAAGGCTATGCCACGCTGGACAACACCGAGATCGACGGTATGGCAAAACACGGTCAGCTCGCCATGCGCTTCGTCGATAGCCAAGGTCATCCAACCGAGACTTATCCGCTTAATCCAAACGGTTCGCTCGGCGGTGTCACAGGTCTGTGTAGCACCGACGGTCGCGTCACTATCATGATGCCGCACCCTGAGCGTACGCTACGTGCCTACAATCATAGCTGGAAGCCAGAAGAGTGGGACGAGGACGGCGCGTGGATGCGTATGTTCCGTAACGCCCGTGCTTGGTTGCGTTAAGATAGTTTGAGTTAACTTTAGACATAAAAAAAGGTGGGCTTCGGCTCACCTTTTTTGTGTTTGGGATTTGAGTTTTAAGAAGTAGGGGAGCTAATCCCGCCTTCCGCTTGTATCTGCCAGTCTGTACTAGCGGTGATATCCGTTATATTGCTAGACTCAATATCTATAACTAAATTTTAGAAAAATAAAAAGGGAGTTGTATGAGTAATCCAAACGAGCACATTGAAGAGTTTTTAAAATATTACTTTAAGTTATCCAGCCCACCGCAGTATGCTGTTTTGTTAAAGGGTAAGTGGGGTGTTGGTAAAACTTGGTTCTTAAAAGAAACAATGACAAGTTTGCATAATCCTGATTATCGAGTCAAAACACATTTATATGTGAGTTTATATGGTGTTGCCAGTTTCGAAGAAATAGAAAATGAGTTTTTTAGACAGCTTCATCCTGTTTTATCTTCTAAAGGTATGGCTTTAGCAGGAAAAATTGGAAAAGGACTTCTTAAAACTGCATTGAAGATTGATCTGAACGGTGATGGTAAAAGTGATGCTAGTGTATCGTCTCAAGTACCAGATATCAATTTGCCAGATTATTTATCTAATACAGAAGGTTTAATATTAGTATTCGATGATTTAGAGAGAGCTTCAATGGATCTAGAGAACCTATTAGGCTATATAAACTATTTCGTTGAGCATCAAGGTTATAAGGTGGTGATTATAGCCAATGAAGATGAGCTAGGTAGTAAAGAGGAAAAAGCTGAAGTTAGTTATAAACGTATAAAAGAAAAACTTATTGGTAAAACCTTCGAGATTCAGCCTCGCCTTGAATTAGCAATTAGTAATTTCATTAAGGAAGTAGAGAGTGGCTCTACGCAAGATTTATTCAATAGGAATATAGAGTTAATTAAAGATTATTATCGACGCTCTGCTTATTTAAACTTAAGGCACCTAAGACAAGCATTGATGGATTTTTCCAGATTAATAGAGTTCTTATCTGATGAAATTAAAGATAAAGAAGGCATTATTGAACAATTATTATCTATATATTTAGTACTTTCTTTTGAAATAAAAAGTGGAGAGATGTTGCCTGATGATATTAATAACTTTAATCAGTCATATTTAACTGAGTTAATGAACAGAAGTAGTAATAACGGAATGAAAGAAGGAGTAATTGATAGCCCTTACAGAAAGGTTAAAGAAAAATATCCTGCTTTCGATCCTTTTGATATGTTGTTGGAAAAAGCTGTATGGATTGATATGTTTGATAAGGGGTTGATCGATAAAGCTAAGATAGAAGAATCCTTGAAAAGCTCACGTTATTTTCATAGTGACAATCAGTCAGATTGGATGAAGTTGTGGCATTTTATGTATATTGCAGATAATGATTTTGATAGTCTATTAACTATAGTGCAGGAACGTTTCCATAATAAGCAGTATGAAGAGTTAGGTGAGATAAAGCACGTGACTGGCTTGTTTTTAGAGCTTGTAGAGCTAGGTCTTCTAGACATGACCAAAGAAGAAATTTTCGAAATAGCTAAAAACAATATAGATAATTTAATTACAGAAGGAAAAGAAATACCGCATTTTGATTATGTGGATATTTATGATGATACTCAGACATTTGGTTTAGAATTTCGTAATAGCAAGGATGCTTACTTCATCAAGTTATTAGAACACATAACTGAAGTATCTAAGAAACAGGTTTTAAATAACTTACCGGAAATTGGAAAGGAATTACTAGAAGATATAAAAAATGATGCGGATAGTTTCCATAAAAAAATATATTATACTGGCTCAGTAACTATTTACCAAAAAGAACCAATTTTAAAGTATATAAAACCAAATAATTTTGTAAGAGCTTTTATTGAAACCGAACCCTATGCGAGAAGAAATATTGCATTAGTAATTTCATCTAGATACAAGAAAACGCCAAGCATTGAGGTTTTTTTACCAGAATTAGGTTGGTTAAGAGAAGTAGTGAGTTTATTAGAGAATGAAGTCGAATCTAGAAAAGGTAAAGTTAGTGAGGCACAAATTAGATATCTTATTAATGCGTACTTTAATCCTGCTATTACAGCTTTAGATGAGACTAATAATAGTGATGCGGATTAAAAGTAGCGTAATTTGTATCAAGCTATAAAAGCCGCCGCATATATAGATGGTGGGTTGATTTTCCTAACATTCCTTACGGAAATTTAGAAAATAACCCACCCCACATGCTTACTCATTTTCTGAACTTTTTTTATGCTTCTTCTGAGCATCAGCTATTAAATCATGAATCTTCGCACTCTCTTTTAGTACACAAGCCTCATACGCAGAGAGAGGCTCAGCTTCCTGCTCTTTTTCTTGCGCTTGTTTGGCTTTTTCTTCTAGATATTTCTGAAGCTCGTCTTGCTCATTTTGCTCGTTGTATTGTGAGTTACTCATGGCTTATGTCTCCTAATATTTTTTATCCATTAATAAAAGTCATCACGACCAGCATACTTCTTATTGAGTGCCTTTAAAATAGCATAAGTTTCTAAATCCAGCTCGCCCGTTGGCTGCTGCGGTCTGAAATGCAATTGAAAGGCATACACGACATTGCGACTGGCTTTATCCCACGCGTCTGTGTCATTGATTTGATAACCGTAATCGCGAAATGCTTGCTTAATCTCGGGTATCGTTGCCGCTGCAAACGCGTCTTGATTCATAAAGAATTGCTTATCAAAGTCATCATACCAAGCGCCAATGCCGTAATCGAAATACAGTCGCTGCCAAGGAAATTTTGCACCGGGGTCGATTTTACGCGACGGTGCCATATCGGCATGACCGATGATATTCTTTGCTGGGATATTATATCTTTTTGCCAAGTCTTGCACCAGCTGCGCCACTTTTTTAATCTGCAATTCATCAAAGTCGACATAGTGCTCATAAGGATGATAGTCGAGCGCGCCGTTTTTTAAGGCATCTCGATATTCAGGCTTAATGCCTGCATTGACAATCTCGATGCCGATAGAGGTATCGTTGAGTATCGTTCTACCGGCAAAACCGCCCGCGCCAGCATGCCAAGCGCGTTCGCCCTCGGGCACTAAGTTATAAATTTTGTTGTCATCATGGTCTAAAATCAGATAGTGGGCGCTGACGTTACCGGTGGTCAAAAGCTTAATAGCGCGGGCATTATTGCTCACCGTATAATGCAAAATAATGGTTTTAATACGCTCACTTTTACCAGTGGCTTGGTAAGTCTCGCTATCAATAACGAAAGGCTCGCTGGTCGCTATTTGGGTGTTATTAGTCGTAGCGCAGCCAATTAGGGGTAGCGTTAAGGCACATGCTAATGCTAAAAAGATATTTTTTGCCATGAAATGCTCTGTATGAATAAGGATAGGCGATGATGCTTACCTTTATTTTATATTGGTAGTAGGTAGATAAGATTGAGATATTTTTAAAGCTTTTTAATCCTTGCGCATTTTCTTCGCTAAAACCGTTTTCCAACTGTCCTCCAAACATTCAATCGCAAGCCACGGCTCGATAACCTCGGCGTCAAATTTCTCTTTTGAATTAGCCAGTCGCCACAGTTTCTCAAGTGTCGCAAAAGGATAGGGACGCTCAATTAAATAAACCGGCAAATCAGAGCTAATCATACCGTCACGTACGACCTCAAAATACCAGCCAGCGATACCTTGCTTAGTCACCCAAAAGGCGATATTGGGCACTTTACTAAACTGTCCGATTTGGTCATTGATTTTGTAGCAGGGGCGGCGCGGTTGCACGATACGTAATTGCACGCTGTCGCCACCATTCCTATCAATGATTTCATCTTGACCATACTGAAAAACGTCACCAATACAAACCGTGGCTTCCGTCATTTCTAGCAGACCAGTGACCGCTTCGGTCGTTAAGTTCTCACCTAATGTGCCAACGCGTACCTTTAAAACAAACTCAGCGTTAATCTTATCGTAAGTCGCCACCGCTAGTTGATGCACGGCTTTTAGCGGGCCGCCATGATGGCGTCGGTCGGCTTGTTCATCGGTGGTGAGACCCATAAAATTGACCGCAACAGGCGCTTTGATGGGTGCTTTATCAATCGCGCTCATCTGTTCACGGGCGAATGGCATGGCTTTGCCAGCACGGACGCAGATTAGATTGGCGATATGTAGCGGTAAGGGTTGATTGAAATCAGCGCTATTTTTTTGGCTAGAAGATGCTATTTGCTCTATGCTCATGGATTATCCTAATCGATAGGGATTTATTAGGCGAGTGGCTAACTCATTAGTGATTTTAATGATGTTAATGATGCGTATTATCTTAGCCTAATCAGGCGGCTGATTATACGGTTGCAGCATTTTAAAGTTTATCAGCAGCTTAAGATGTATGAGTACTAATTTTTAAACAAAAAAAGACCAGAGTATTCATCTGGTCTTTTTGCTTGTGCTTTTTCAGTATTAAAAAATTATCGCAGTGGATAATCTTATTTGTTTTTATTGCGGCGACCAACGGTTTTCTTTTCACGTGGCACAGCGACCAGCTCAGCCAATTGCTCAGGCGACGACCATAGGCCTTCTAGGTCATAGAAATCACGGGCTTGTGGCGTCATCATATGTACGACAACGGCACCCAAATCGATTAGGGTCCAGTCAGAATCAATACCGCCTTCACGGCCAAGTGGCATAAAACCCGCTTGCTTAGCTTCAGCGCCGACACTGTCAGCCATGGCGCGTACATGGCGCTTAGAGGTACCGTCAGCGATGACGATACGCTCCATCACGTCAGTTAAACTTTCTACATTCATTACGGTGATGTTTTTCGCTTTCATATCTTCTAGAGCGCTTTGGACAAGGGTTAAGCACTCTTGTAAGCGTTCGTCAGTCATGGTGTTAGTCATAAATTGTAATCTCTTGAATCGTCAATATTAAAAATAAAATGGTAAATCGTCACAATGCCTTCTCTAACGTGCCCCTCAACATATAGGTAGATAGGCAGACGTTTTTTGAGACAAAATGGACAAAGTGGGCAAAATTAAAAGTATAAGGCGATTTTAACGGAATTGGGCAGCAGAATATAGCTGATGGGTAATAATATATTGATAAACAGCAGGATTTAGCCATTTAGCGAATGAATTGGGTGCAGTCTCGCTAATGATAGCATTTATTGGCTGTAAAGATGCGATTTGCGTTTCGGCAGCATGTTTTATATTTAGCGATTGAGGCGCTTGCGGCAGTGGTTGGTAAAGTTGTTGCTGCAATTGCCGCCTTACTTGCGTGCTCGATATCGCTGCCACAGGGCGTGGGTCTATATAAATGCGACCTTGGTAAGTGTTTTTCAATACACTGCTACCCGTTAAAGGTTGAATATTATGTATTAATAATTCAGTGATTGAATCGACGGTTAAAGGTTGCAGCGGCATAGGAAGTTGCGACTTTAAGGGAGTTTGCCAATCAGTCTCAAGGAGTTTTTTATTCAACTCAGGGTTTTCCTCACGATTAAACACCCATAGATTGACATAATCAGTCAGTGCTAAACCATGTTTCCATTTATCCAAACTGCGCGCGCTGTCCATCCCCATGATAAATATCAAACTGTCATTAGGGTAGCGCGCACGTAAGGTCTGTACGCTATCGATGGTATAAACGGGCGGCGCTTGCCAGAGCTCAAGCTCGTTAATTTGTAGCGGCGACTCTTGCGTTGCCAGCTTTAACATCGCCAATCGGTGCTCAGGGTTGGTGCTGTCTTCTTTAAAGGGCGAGCGCGCATTGGGTAATAATGACACCTGTAGCTCGCGCTGTTGCTGCTTAGCTATTGGCAGTAAACTTTGATAAACGTACATCGCCAGTTGTAGATGCCCGTTATGCACAGGATCAAATGAGCCACCCAAATAAGCGCGAATGGCTGGGGCAGTATTGGTTATAGGGAGATGCTTAACAGTATTTGGCATAAATAAGTGAGTGAAAAAGTAAATAAAAAGGTAGTTAAGGTTAATTTATTTTAGATGGACTATAGCATGTGGCTAATCACTTATCGCACTTATCGATTTTATTATGCTTAACTATAGCGTTGAACAGCCATAAAAAAACCGACCATCATAATGATAATCGGTTAAATATAGAGTGATTACTGATAACTGATTACTGATAATTTTTAAGACAATTAAATCGCATCGCTATGTGCTTGGATAGCAGTCAGGGCGATGGTATAAATAATATCATCGACTAATGCCCCGCGCGATAAGTCATTAACGGGCTTATTTAAGCCTTGCAACATCGGTCCAACACTGACCACATTGGCACTACGTTGTACCGCTTTATACGTGGTGTTACCGGTATTTAGGTCAGGGAAGATAAAGACGTTTGCTTGTCCAGCGACGGGTGAGTCAGGCGCTTTTTGCTTGCCAACGCTCATGACAGAGGCAGCATCATACTGCAAAGGTCCATCGACAGCGAGGTGCGGCGCACGCTGGCGGACGATTTCAGTCGCACGGATGACTTTTTCGACATCAGCGCCGGTACCTGAAGAGCCCGTTGAGTAACTAATCATGGCGACTTTTGGATTGATACCAAAGGCAGCGGCAGACTGCGCCGATTGAATAGCAATTTCGGCCAACTCTTCGGCATTCGGGTCAGGATTGATAGCACAGTCACCATAAACGACCACTTGCTCAGGTAACAGCATAAAGAATACTGACGACACGAGTGAGTATTCCGGTGCCGTTTTAATCAACTGAAACGCTGGGCGCACGGTATTTGCCGTGGTATGTATTGCTCCAGAAACCAAGCCATCAACTTCATCCATCTGTAGCATGGTCGTACCCAAATACACCGTATCTTTTAGGTATTCAGCAGCGACTTCGGCATTGGTTTTACCTTTACGGCGCTCGACCACGGCAGCGATATATTTATCCATATCAAGGCTATCAGGATCGATAATCTCAAGCCCTTCTGGCAAGACTAAGTCACGGTTTTTAGCGACTTGTTCGACGTCGCTACGCTTCGCAAGCAATACACAATTGGCAATACCGCGGCTTTGGCAAATACAAGCAGCTTCGACCGTACGTGGTTCCGAGCCTTCTGGTAGCACGATGCGTTTTTTGGCATTTTGCGCTTTTTTAACCACTTGATGACGGAAAGCTGATGGTGACAGGCGTGGCTCATGGTTTTGGCTAAAGTAGGCTTTAATCCAGCTCAAGTCCAAATGCGCGGCAACATAACGTGCGACTTCTTCAGCGCGCTCCGTATCATCGCTTGGAATCTCAGCGCTCATGTGTAATAGACTTTGTACCGTCTCAAAGCTGTCATCTTCGACACTCATCACAGGGATACCAGTTTTGAGCGCTGATTGCCATAGCTCAGCGACCGTTGGACTTGGTACCACGCCACCGGTTAATACCAAGCCTGCCAGTGGAATGCCGTTGATGCAGGCCAATCCCGCTGCCAATAATACATCATCACGGTCACCGGGCACGACAATAAGCGTGCCACGTTTAAATACTTCATCGACACGCGCAACCGAGCGCGCGGTCAAGCTGATACGGTTAATACGGCGTGATTTTGCTTCACCAACATTGAGCCAAGTGGCGTCGAGCTCAGCGGCGATATCCCACGTCCGCGGTACAGATAATGAGTCGCTAAATGGTACGACTCCTATTAAACGGAATTCCTCGGTATTAAAGTGTGGTGATAGGCGTTGGACTTCTTGCATAAAGCCTTCATCCAAGCTTACAACCGCTTCACCCGGTGCGACTATTTGATTTTCCATGGTGCTTTGTACGTTTGGCAAATCATGCATACGCATCAAGATACAGCCAAGCGTACGGTCGCTTGCCATACCGCCAAATTCGCGGGCATGGACATCGAGCTTATCGGCCAAATAGGCGGGCTTACTGGTATCAGCGGTGCTGACAAAAATAATCTTGGCATCGAGCGCATGGGCAATCGCACGGTTTATTTGGGCGGCATAAGAGGTTTCAGTGGTCGAGACCAGTCCTTCACAAATGACCACATCATAGTCATCGCCAAGGGTATGGTAGTTGACGACCACTTCTTCCATCAAGTCATCAAGATTGTCGTCACCTATCATGCGCTCAACCCGTTGACGGCTGATAGATGCTGGCGGCGTAAGCCCAAAAGCGTGCATGGCCAAAGCGCTTGAGCTGTCCAAGCTGTTTTGCTTATCGAGGGTGTCATCTTGCAAAAACGGCTTCATAAAGCCCGCTTTAATGCCGTTATAATCAAAAGCACGAATCAAGCCTAACGCCGCTGACGTCACACCGATACCGCGGCTGATGGGCACAAGTAAAATAGTTTGCATAATATATCCTACTGTTTATTATATTTTTAACGAGGTGGTACTACTCTTTATACGTTGCTACCAATCTTACTGTAAACCCAAGGCTTGACGCGTTTCTTGAGCGATACGGCATTCTTCATCGGTCGGTACTACCCACAGCTCAATGCTGCTATCGTCGGCTTGGAAACTGCCTTCGCGACCACCGACCAAGCTGGCGTTTTTAGCGGCATCTATTTTGATACCAAAATGCGGCATCATCTCTAAGATACGCGTACGCGTGGTGACCGAGTTTTCGCCAATACCACCGGTAAAGACAATACCCGTAAAGTTAGGTAGGGCACAGCTTAAGCTAGCAAGGTATTTGGCGACACGGTAGCAGAACATCTCAATAGCAAGCTTAGCGTCTTGATGACCTTCGTTGGCGGCTTGCTCAATAGTACGCAAGTCATTTGATAAGCCTGAGATACCGAGCAGACCACTTTCGTTATTAAGTACTTTATCAATTTCTTCTAAGCTCATACCGAGTTGGCGTTTAAGATGAATATGTAAGCTTGGATCCACATCACCGCTGCGCGTGCCCATCATTAGCCCTTCAAGCGGGGTCAGACCCATACTGGTATCAAGACTTTTGCCATCGTAAACAGCCGTTGCCGAGCAGCCATTGCCTAAATGCGCCGTTAACCAACCGTGCGGGCCTTTGGCGCTAGTAATTTCGCTGGCACGCTCTGATACATAGGCGTGCGAGGTACCATGGAAGCCATAACGGCGGATTTTATGTTCGTCATAAAAGGCTTTTGGTAGTGGATAACGGAAGGCAACAGGAGGCATGGTTTGATGGAAAGCAGTATCAAAGACCACCACTTGTGGAATCTCAGGATAAATGGCCTGTACCGCTTCGATACCCAAAGCATTAGCAGGGTTATGTAAGGGTGCCAACACCTTTAGACGTTTCACTTCTTCTAGCACATGCTGATTAACGCGCACCGCTTCTGAATATTCACGACCGCCGTGTACCACGCGATGACCGACCGCGATAAAGTGATACTGCTCTAAGAGCTCAAGGATTCTTTTTAAGGCAAGTTCGTGACGACCACCAGCAATGGCGATTTCTAGTTTTTCACCATTTAACGTCGTGTGTTTGATACGGGCGGTGTCGAGGCCTAAGTTCTCAGCCAAACCTGTGATGCGAGTAGAATTGTCTTCGCTGATTAGTGCGTATTTGATAGAAGAGGAACCGCAGTTGAGGACTAAGGTGGGGTTGGTCAGGTTTGATGTTTCAGTATTTTTGTCATCAAAAGTCGTGGTTAGGCTGGCACTCATACTCTATCCTTAGATTATATTTTGTAAGTGGTGAATCGTCATCGATTATCACCGGTTGTATAAACAAAAACCAGCCATATCCTTGCTGGCGTACGCCGAACAGCTGACATACGTAAACAATGACATCGCTGATTTTTATTGTTCTTGGGCTGGGACTGCTTTAAAGGACGTTAAAGGTTTGCATCTATCTGTTTTTAGAAGCCAGTTTTTAGAAATCTGGTCTTGCAAAACTTAGGTTTTCGTACTTTTAAAGGTTAATAGGACGCATGCTAGCGCCTCGTCACAGCCACAAGGGTTAAGTATAATGTACCATATTTTTGCGCGTATACCACGATAACTATAAGGCTTTAATCAGCAATCTCATAAGTGCTTGATACAAGTGTACACCGAAGGCCGCGAGTGTTTATCAGCTATAATGAGACAAAAATACACTCTATAAAAATTGTAAGTAAATTTTTCTGGGTTAATAGATTGATGCTTTATTAATGCTGTATTACCTCTCTATCAAAGCCATATATTCATACGTTCATCATTTATTTGCATAAATTTGTGGCTCAAACAGAGGTGGTAGGCGCACAGCTTTAACGAATAATGCTATGATTAAAAAATTGTCCTATTTCCCTATTGCAGCCTTGGTTGTTTTTTATGGATAGTTATTTTCATTCTTATTCTATCCAAACCAAACTGTTGCAAGATTACAGGTTAGCCATTCTATGTTTACTATACGCCGCACCTCTAAGATTAAAAGCGCTGATGCAAGCGCTTTTTCAAAAAATGTTCCAAGTGTTAGCGCCAGTCGCCCTGCTACTTATAAGCTTATCGCAGCTACTCTGGTGATAGGTTCTACAGTATTGACAGGCTGCGGGCAAAAAGGCGATTTGTATCTAGTAGAATCTAGCACCCAAACAGTTGAGACTAATAGTCCGGTGCTTGATAGCAGCAGTCATCCGCAAGATGCCGCCTTTGCTAAAATTGACGACAATCAAAATAACCAGCAAAACGCAGACAGTTTCCAACTGCCTAAACCAAGCACCGATCCCAACGATTATTAATCATTGATTATTGCTTATTACAATGCAAACGCTCAAACGATTTTTAGCGTATTCGGCAAGCTATTCACCTTTATGCCTTAATGCCTTAAAATCTTAATACATTGATTATATTAGAGATATTTATATGAGTCAGTCAGTCACTACCCAAACCGAGCAGGGATTGTATGTGCATCCTGAAGCCCTAACCGCCCATTTGCCTGCGCTCGATTATCGAGGCGGTGCCTTGTATATGGAGCAGGTTAATATTGATGAATTAGTTAAAAACTATGGCACGCCGTGCTATGTATACTCAAAACAAGCCATTTTAAATGTTTATCAAGCTTATACGACCAGCTTTGCCAGTCTACCGCATCAGATTTGTTATGCGGTAAAGGCCAACTCCAATTTGGCGGTATTGGGTATCTTAGCGCAAGCAGGAGCAGGGTTTGATATCGTTTCACGTGGTGAGCTCATGCGCGTATTGGCGGCAGGCGGCGAGGCTGCGCGCGTGGTATTCTCAGGCGTTGGCAAAACCTATAGCGATATCGAATATGCACTGACCCAAGGCATTGGCTGCTTTAACGTCGAGTCGATTAGCGAGCTGACTTTAATCAATGACGTCGCAAAGCAGTTGGATAAATCGGCACCAATCTCGCTACGGGTCAATCCAAATGTCGATGCCAAGACCCATCCGTATATTTCAACAGGGTTAAAAGACAATAAGTTTGGTATTGACCATGAAAATGCCGTCGCTGTCTATGAGCAAGCGGCGCAATTATCGCATATCGATATCGTCGGTATCGATTGTCATATTGGCTCGCAATTGACGGAAGTTGCGCCATTTGTAGCAGCTTTAGATAAAGTCATTGAGCTGATACATAGCCTGCGTGATAAAGGTATTGCGCTGCGTCATATTGATTTGGGCGGCGGTCTAGGCGTGCGTTATATCGATGAGACGCCCGTATCTATCGATGAATTTGCCCAAGCGTTATTACCAAAACTTAGTGAGCTTGGTTTAACGGTATTCTTTGAGCCGGGTCGTAGTATCGTGGCCAATGCTGGCGTGCTCTTAACTAAGGTTGATGTGTTAAAACCAACTGAGCATAAGAACTTTGCTATTGTCGATGCGGCAATGAATGATTTAATTCGCCCTGCTTTATATCAAGCTGAAATGGCGGTGATTCCAAGTGTTCTGCCCAACAAAGGCATCGATACTGATGGCACACAACCGTGGGATATTGTTGGTGCGATTTGTGAAACCGGTGACTTTTTAGCAAAAGACCGTTTGTTGTCATTAGCAACAGGCGATATCTTAGCGATAACGGGTGCTGGCGCGTACGGCTTTACCATGAGTAGCAATTACAACTCGCGCGGTCGTGCCAGCGAGGTGATGGTAGCCGATGATAATCATCAATTGATTCGGAAGCGTGAAACGCTTGAAGCGTTATATGCTGATGAAATGTTGTGGCAAGATAAGTAGCCTATTAAAAACGCCGCGATGTTTAATAATTAAAGTTTTATGATTAAAGCTTAATGATTAAAGCTTAATGATTAAAGCTTAATGGTTAAAGCTTAATAATTAAAAATGACCCATTGTTATAACGACAATGGGTTTTTTATGGCCTGCTTTAATTCAAAGTCTAATTAAAAATATTTGTTCGGTTGTAGAGCACTAACTTAGCGTTTGATAGCGGTGATAATTATGATTGTATCTGACAGCGTGCTAATATAAGGCATACATAAAAATAGGATAGGATAACAAGGATATGCTAATAGAATTTACAAAGATGCATGGGCTGGGTAATGACTTTATGGTCATCGATTTGGTGACCCAGCGCTTAGAGTTAACCAAGGATTTGGTGCAACTGTTGGGCGATCGTCATTTGGGCATTGGCTTTGATCAATTGCTCGTTGTTGAGCCGCCGATGCGTCCTGACGTTGATTTTAGTTATCGCATTTTTAATACCGATGGCACAGAGGTCGAGCAGTGTGGTAATGGCGCGCGCTGTTTTGCCCGTTTTGTGCAAGCGCGTAAGCTGTCATTTAAACAGCGCCTGCGGGTTGAGACGGCAAGCGGCATTATTTCGCTGACGACAGACCGTTATGGCTGGGTTGAAGTCGATATGGGTAAACCAAAGTTTGAGCCAAGCGAGATTCCCTTTACCCCAAGAGCGACGACCAAAATCCAAAACGCCTATCATTTAGACGTCAATGGCACGCCAGTGCAGCTGTATGTTGCCAATATGGGCAACCCACATGCGGTTATCAAAGTTGATGACGTGCTCGATGCCGACGTTGCAACCTTGGGCAAAGCTATCGAATCACATCCTGCCTTTCCAGAGCGCGTCAATGTCGGCTTCATGCAAGTGATGAACCAGCGCCATATTCGCTTGCGTGTCTATGAGCGCGGTGTTGGTGAGACGCAAGCTTGTGGTACGGGCGCCTGTGCCGCAGTGGCGGTCGGTATCCGTGAAGGCTGGCTCGATGAAGGCGAAGACGTACGCGCCCAGCTTTATGGCGGCAGCATGATTATCAAATGGCAGCCGGGTTATTCAGTGATGATGACCGGCCCAACGGCGTTCGTCTACGAAGGCGTCTTTAGCCCAGATGGTCTGATGGCACAAGCCGGCATCAAACCTACTCCAGAAGGTTAATGGATAATAGGTTAATGAACAATGACAAGCGGTGTAGGTTTGCTGCTAGGTAAATGTTATGGTCATCTCTAAGAAGGCTATGTTCAATAAAAACCGTCAGACGACAGAGCCTAGCTCAGATTCTGAGTCGAAAGCGTGGCTATCAGTTGAGCATGCTGCTGCTATAGAGTCGGATGCCGCGCTACGTGAACTGTTAGCACCGGTACATCGTTGGCTCAATACGCTGTCAGTGCGTAACCATTCAGAACATACGCTGGTGGCTTATTTTGCGGGCTTAAACCAGTTGGCGCTATTTTTACGCGGCAAACGTCTGACGTGGACGCGCTGTGATAAGCGCCAATTAGCCCAGCATATCAGCCAGCGCCTAGATGAAGACAAGCTGGCACTTGCCAGCGTCCAGCAAGAGCTATCGGCTATCCGTCATTTTTATGGCTGGCTGATAGAAGAAGATTTAGCACGTATTAACCCAACCACTGGCTATCAGCTTAAGCGCAGTCCTAGACCGCTGCCGTCTATTGCCGATGTGGATTTATTAACGCAATTGCTTGACCAAGAGATACCTGATACGCCCGAACAAGCACGCTTGTGGTTGCGTGATAAGGCGATGTTTGAACTGCTTTATAGCAGCGGTCTGCGTGTCGGTGAATTGGTGGCGCTCGATATGGCAGATATCGACTTGGCTGACCTGCGTGTGCGCGTGACGGGTAAAGGCAATAAAACGCGCTTGGTGCCCTTAGGTATCAAAGCTGCCGAGGCGATTAAACGTTATCTGCCGCACCGAAATCTGTGGGTAGAGCAGATGGATAGCGCCTTGTTTATCAGTGAGAAATTAGGCACACGATTGTCTACACGGGCAGTACAGCAACGTCTCAAGGTTGCGGCTACACGTGCGGGCATTGCGCAAAATATGTATCCTCATTTATTACGCCACTGCTTTGCGTCGCATATGTTATCTGGTAGTGGCGATTTGCGCGCGGTACAAGAAATGCTTGGTCATAGTGATATCAGCACCACGCAAATTTATACTCATGTTGATTTTGCTAAACTCACCCAAGTCTATGACCGCGCCCATCCGCGCGCCACTCATGCGCAAAATAACAGTGACAGCGATATTACTTAAGTTGAAGCTACTTAATTTGCAGTTACAGATCTAGTGCCAGTTTCATTTTTAATCATTTAAACCTACATCTATGCCAAACGATGGCAGTCAAAGATAGGCATCTTTTGTCGTCCTTGGATTTGTAATTTTTTATCTAAGTTTGCTAATACCAAAGCATAATTTTTATTAGCAGGGTCTTTCAAGTCACTATCCTCATAGCTGTTGATAATCGTGCCATCATAAGCGGTAATCGTGCTATGTCCCCATGTCTGACGGCTACTGCCATCCTTATAAGCATGCTCGCCGCCTTGTGCTGCGCCAATCACCATACACTGACTGTCTAACGCCCGCGCGCGTAGTAACAGCGACCAGTGCGCCTGCCCCGTCAAATAAGTAAAGGCTGATGGCGCGCTTAGCAAATCCGCGCCCGCTTGCCGTAGCCGCTGCGCCAATGCTGGAAAGCGTAAATCAAAGCAAACCATCATACCGAGCTGATAAATACCATCATTTGCTTCGAGTGTCGTAACGACTGTTTGGGTGCCGGGCTCAAAGGTCGCCGCTTCATTATAGCTGCCTTGCTTATCGGCGACAGTCGCAGTAAACAGGTGAATCTTATCGTAGCGCGCTACTCGCGTACCATCGGGGGCAAACAGCTGACTGACTTGGCGCAATCTACCATCGGGTACAATGACGCCATCAGGGCGGTAAGGGCAGGGCAGTGAGCCTGCAAGTACATAGATGCCATAAGTACGCGCATAGTCAGCTATCGTGTCGGATAGCTCATCAAAACGCTCAGCAGTGGCAAACTGTCGACCCATGCTACAGCAGTTTTCTGGTAGCACTACCAACTGAGTGCCTTGTGCATGTGCATCGATAATGGCGGCTTTTATATCTGCTAAATTGTCTTCGATATTTTGCTGGCTGTTGATCTGCACAGCAGCAACGGTTAGTTGTCCGTTATTTCTTATCTCATTCATAGTATTCTTCCCGATTTTAAGCTGTATTGAGTTTCCCTTTTATCTGCTCTTTTATCCTATTGTTACTCACGACTTTTATGCATAGGTTTTGCATGGGTCTTACATGATTAAGCGCTTAGCAGCCCTACAAAGCTATTGATGTTTTTATAGTTTGAGCAAGTGCTGAACAATAGCTTATCTGGACAGGGTATAAATTATCATAGCAACATTGTAGCAAAAAATGCTATCGTCATGACCTGACCGCTTAAAGCCCTTTTTTAATCGGTATAAGCGTTAATAATCGCAAGCTTTAACCAGCATAACATATAGAATCTTACCCTAATCGGAGTGTAATAAGTCACCCATGAGTATGTCGTTTGGATTGGCGACCACGCTGAGCACCTCACAAAAACTGACCCCGCAAATGCAACAAGCTATTAAATTGCTGCAGCTCTCTAGTCTTGAGCTCGCGCAGGAGGTACAGGCGAAGCTCGATAGCAATCCATTGCTTGAACGTATCGAAGATGACGATGATGATAATGATGAGTACGACAAGAGTGATGATGAGGCGCTCAATGAGTTTGGCGAGCCATTAACGCTAGATAGTTGGAATCAACACGCTAGCGTTGATACGTTTTCTACCTCTACTCATTTATCAGATGATGGTTTTGACTATGCTGACAATAGCAGCGATGACAATAGCAGCGATGACACTATCACTGATGAATATAGCAGCGACAGCTTAGATAAGTTACAGCAGGCCAGTTTTGATGATGAAGCGATAGACAATTATGCGCTAGATGGCGAGGACTATAGTGGTTTTGAAAGCAGTAATTATGCCTCTGCTGCGCCAAGCGCTGGCAGTCTGTCCAATCATTCAGGTCGCGGAGGCGATGAAGACTTTGATAGCTATCAGGGCAGCACCAGCGCGACCATTCAAGACCATGTGCGCTGGCAGCTAAATTTTAAACATCTCTCCGAGACAGATACGCTCATCGCCGAATACTTGATGGACTCTATGGATGATATGGGCTTTGTGCGCCTTGATATTGATGAGTTGTTACAGAGCTTTGATACCATGGCAAGCTTTTACCAATGGGATGAGCGCGTTGAGCATGATGAGATCATGGCGGTACTGCGCATTATTCAATCGTGTGACCCGCTTGGTGTTGGCGCGCGCAATCTCAACGAATGCTTAGCGCTGCAATTGTCCAAGCTTGATACGAATACAAAGTATCTTAAAGAAGCCCAAGCACTTCTCTCAGCCAGTGAGCATTTAGTTAGTAATAATATCAAAGCCTTGACTGAGCTGACGGGACTCGCGCCTGAATATATCACACCCGCTCTTACTCTATTACGCACTTTGAATCCTTCACCCGGTTTGTTATTCCAAAGCAGTCAGCCTGATTATATGCAGCCATCAGCAAGCTATGATATTCCTGATGTGTTGGTTACGCCTATTCGCCGCCACAATAGCAATAATAGCAATAATAGCAACAGAGGTGATATTACTGCCCAAGTAGATGGCTGGCAGGTGCGTCTTAATCCTGAAACCTTGCCCAAGCTGCGGGTCAATCAAGAATATGCCAGTTTAGTCAAACGCGGTGATGATAGCCCTGACAATCAGTATCTGCGTGAAAACCTCACCGATGCGCGCTTGTTTATTCGTAGTATCGAGGAGCGCAATCAAAACTTGTTAAAAGTAGCGACCAGTATCGTGCGCTACCAGCAAGAGTTTTTGCAACATGGTGCAACCGCCATGCAGCCGCTTATTTTAAAAGCCATTGCCGAAGAAGTGGATTTGCATGAATCGACCGTCTCGCGCCTGACTACCAGTAAGACCATCTTGACGCCACAAGGGTTATTTTCCCTTAAGCACTTCTTCTCATCTCACGTTAGCAGCAGTGACGGTGATATCTCTTCAACCGCCATCAGTGCCATGATTAAGCAGCTTATCGCAGATGAAGACCCTAAAAAGCCCTTATCTGACAGTCGCATAAAAGATTTTTTATTAGCAGAAGGTATCGATATCGCCAGACGAACAGTAGCTAAATATCGTGAAGCGATGAATATCGGCTCCTCTACCCAGCGCAAACAAAAGTATTAAATGTTGTGATTCAATGGCTTATCAATGCAGTACTGCTCTTATCAATATTTTTTTTCGTAAATATAAAAAATAAAATTTTTTGATTATATAGAAACATGCAGGAAACATCAGTTTTTATTACATTTAGTTACAGTTTAGTGTCTTGCTACTATTCGCTTTTCATGACAAATTAGAGTCATACCAACAACGAAAACCAAGTATCGATTTGGCTTATTTGTATAAATCATCAATCTAAAATATGATAAAAATGCGTTTATATTTTACTAAAGGAGTAGAGGGATAAAGACGTTAATGATTAAAAAGCTAAGCGCTAAATCTTATTAAATATGTTTATTAAACATGCTTATTAAATATAAAAAGATACTAGGTCGGTTATTGGTAAGGCAGGGTGATAAAAGCATAAGTGCTGGCTCATCTGTTGATTATAAGTAACAATATAAGCAATAATAAAAGGACAATAATATGAATGTTTCTATCAGTGGTCACCATATCAGTATTACCGATGCCATGGACAAAGCGGTTCGCGAAAAACTTGAAAAAGTAGAGCGTCACTTCGATCAGATTCAAAGTATTAAAGTGATATTATCGCTAGACAACAGCGGCGCAAGTGATGGCGGTAAAAAGACTCATAAAGCCGAAGCAATTATGCGAGTCGCAGGTCAAGAGATGTTTGTCCAAGCCCTTGAAGACGATATGTATAAAGCTATTAACGACATGGCAGACAAACTTGATAGACAAGTGCGTAAATATAAAACCCGTCAAGACCGTAAGAAAACTCAGGGTCCAGGGCGCGATGAACGCTATGAAGATTTAACCGATGTAGAGGCAGCGCCTGCAGTTTAGCTTTAAATGCCACACGGTTTAATAGCAATGTTTAGCTGTCATGTTAGGCGGATCTTCTATCATATAAGCTTTATTGTCGTAACCATTGATAATTCTTAGCTCATAAATAAATAGTATAAATAGCAGGATTGTCAATGATAGACGATTAATAGTGTTAATGATTGAAATGAAACAAACGATAAGCTAAGCAAAAAAAGGACCTCCAACGTATTATCGTTGAGGTCTTTTTTAAACGGTGTGGCTTATAAATCTTAGCCGCCGCCAACCGCTTGTACAACTTCGATATTCATACCTTCAACGATACGCAGTTTATCAAGCTCGCTTTTTGGTATCAGCTCGCCATCGACTTCAACGGCGTAGCGTCCAGTACTAAGCCCAAGTTCATTGACGACCAATTGTACCGTTTGATGGGTGGTCTGCAGTGTCTTACCGTTTACATTAATATTACTCATAGTATGTGCTCCCTAATGACTTGAGATTCCTTTTTATCAAATTATCTTTAATCTATGTTTATCTGTAACTGAAATTTTATCGATGACGGTTAGCTGTGTTATTCATTTTAAACGACCGATTGTGCGTTTTAATTATTGAAACCAAGTAGCTATTAAATACCGGCGTGATTTAAACGAGACGTCGTTACTGCAAGCCATAACCAACCTGCGATCATCAATACACCGCCAATAGGAGTAATCGCCCCAAACCAGCGCGGCGCACCAAGCGTCATCGCATATAAACTGCCGGCAAAGATAATCACCCCGACCTGCAATAACCACGCCGTGGTTTGAGTCGCATAATTTAGCCGAATAAGAATGCCCACCAGCAATAACCCAAGCCCATGTATAAACCAGTATAAGGTTGCTGTTTGCCACCATTCAAGCTGCTGAGTACTGACGATAGCTTTAAGACCATGGGCACCAAAGGCACCCAAAGCCACGGCGATAGCCATATTAAGCGCCGCAATACTTATCCAATTTAGCATGGTCAAACTCGTATTATAAATAGGGCTTTGATAATGGTTCTTTTCATCTAATAAGAAGCTTCAACTGACAAGCTGCTTACTGAATATCATCAGGTAATATCACACTATCGATGGTCATGGCTTCACGGATTTTATCCATGGCATTTTTCTCGATTTGGCGCACACGTTCTGCTGAGATAGAGTAGACCGCTGCCAATTCATGCAAGGTTGATTTTTGCTCAGAAAGCCAGCGCTGCTCAACGATATCGCGCGAACGATCATCCAAGGTATCCATCGCCGCCAGTAGTGCAGAAGAGTTATTTTCTTCCCAGTCAGATTCTTCAACCATCTCGGCAGGGTCAATACCGTCCTCTAAGAACAGCTGCGGCGCATAGCGTCCATCGTCATCATCGCTTGACTGCGCTTCAAATGATGCATCATACGACGTCAAACGTGATTCCATTTCAAGCACTTGCTTGCGCGTCACATTTAAATCATTGGCAATCGCATCAGCTTCTTCAAGGGTTAGCTGGTTGTTGGTCTTTTTAAGGCTACGTAAGTTAAAGAATAGTTTACGATGCGCTTTGGTGGTGGCAACTTTGACAATGCGCCAGTTACGAATGACAAATTCGTGAATTTCAGCCTTAATCCAATGCACGGCAAAGGATACCAAACGTACGCCTTTATTCGGGTCAAAGCGTTTTACCGCTTTCATTAGCCCTAAATTGCCTTCTTGGATTAAATCGGCTTGTGGCAGACCGTAGCCTGAGTAGCTACGCGCGATATGAATAACAAAACGCAGGTGCGACATAACAAGTAAACGCGCCGCTTCAACGTCGCCTTCATCGTAATAGCGATGGGCAAGCTCTTGCTCTTGGGTCGGTGTCAAAATTGGTATTTGATGCACGGTATTGATATATGCACCCAAGTTTACCCCAGGCGCAGATAAATGCGTTGGCATCGCAGGGACCAAATCGCGAGTACTGGTATCACCAAGCGCGCTGGCGTCATAAGGCGGACGCGCCGCTGCAGCTTTTAGCGCCGCATCGCGTGCTTCGTTTTTTTCGGGCGCTGCGCTGTCTTTTTTACGGGAATTTGCAGCGTTAGTAGAAGTATTAGCCATATTCTTGACCTTGGTTAAATAGATAAGCAATGAGTCAGATAAAAATCTTTATAGTTGTAATTGTAAAGGATAGCGCCGCTTAGTTGCTATCAGTTTTGGTAATGATGAAGTGATATATTGTATCAACAGAATATTTAGATTTTGTTACTGTAGTCTCTTCGCTATTTGCTGCTGTTGCCTGATTGATAAGCAATAATAATGGGTTTACGGTATCTGTTTTTTGGCTCTGCTCACAAAACGCAGTGATATCGGCTTGCGAGTTTGGGTCGGTTGCAACCACATATAACGATTCGCCTGCGGCTACATGACGTAGCGCCACTTTGGTTTTGAGCAGTGGCATCGGGCAGGCAAGTCCGCGGCCGTCTACCATATCTTTAATAGTAATCGTCGCTTGCGCCAGACCTGCGCTATCATTTAGTTTACCGTTATCGGTTACACTAAAGGTATCTGCTGGCAATAATCCTAACAGCTGTCTTATTGCTTGCTGCTTTGCTTCAGGCAAGGTATCTGATAAAGCTTCTGACAGATGCACAGCATGCGAGCCTTGTACAATGATGGATTGGTTATCAGCAGACATAAAATTAACCTTTAAGATATCAATGTTTAAGGTAGCAGTATTCAAGACAGTACGGCTGATTAAGAGAGCTTAGCTTTGTATAGTACTGCCCAGAAGCCTTTATCATGGCCTACCATTATAGCAAATTGCCACTATGTAATTGCAGTTGAATATAGTCATCATAACGTTTGGTCAATCAGAACACCTTATTAGGGCGTGTCCTCAATTCAATCGATGGACATCTAAATGGGCTAAAAATGGCTAAATTTTGCCAAACCTCGTCAAATAGCTGGGTAATATCCCGATATTAACTGCACTATTTTCCTCGTTTGGCTACAATTTATCTCACTTTTATCACCATTTTTAAAGTGAGGATACGCCCTAGCATTAAGCAATAGATTTATGTTTTAAACCTTAAGTTCGGACTATAAATTTACACCGTCTAGATTTACACAACCATGTTGCACAATCGTGACGCACGGCAGCGTGATTGGTAGCCAGAAGCAGACGACAATTGACCTTGGATAAACAAGCTCGTATAGTCAAAAAGACGTTATGATTACTCGTATAGGATACGCACTTGTATTATTCTCATAGACCATCGCTGCTTAAAAAAACAGTAAAGACATTAGCAGAAGGCACATTTGCGCTAAAGTTAAGTATGTCTGCTACCTTACTGATGCTGGCAACCACGGCCAACGCTATCAGCACACAAGCTGCGCCTTTTGCTTATGATTCATGGCAGTCTAGCAATGCAGACGAGTTAGATTTGCCAAATTTACGCGGGCAGGGTTTAAGTTTTGCTGAGCAATATCAAAATAAACTGCTTGGCGAATGGTCGTTAAGAAACATCAATGGTCGCACTAAGATGGAGCATGACCCTTGGATACACGAAACGGTCAAAGACATCACATGGCGATTAAATGCTCAAGCACGCCAGCAAGCGCCACTCGGCTTGGTCATTATTGATAATCCCAGTATCAATGCTTTTGCCGCGCCAGGTGGGGTTATCGGGCTGAATACCGGGACGATAATGGCGGCAAGCAGTATGGATGAGCTTGCCAGCGTCATCGCGCATGAAGTAGCACATATTAGCCAAAACCATTATGAGAGCGGGGCGGATGAGCGCAAAAAAGCCTTGCTGATGCAAATAGGCGGTATGCTTGCGGCGATTGCGGCGTCAGCGGTCGATGGTGACGCAGCCGCTGCCGTCATGATGGGCAGCCAAACGGCGACGATGAATAGCAGTATGGCTTTTAGCCGTAATAATGAGCGTGAAGCTGACCGCGTTGGGATGCAAATCATGAACCAAGCTGGTTATGATCCACGGGCGATGCCGCGATTTTTTGCAACGATGAATCAACAAAGCCAATTAAACCAAACCGCCAATCAATTCTTACCCAGTTTTGTGCGCTCGCATCCTTTAAGTAATGAGCGCTTAAGTGAGTCGCAAAGCCGCGCTCAGCGTTATACCTCGTTGTCATTAAACCAGCAGCAGCGCCATCAAGCGTTGTTTGATTTGCTGTATTGGCGTGTACAAAGTACCGGCAAACACGTCTCTGAAACTGCATTGACGACCGCTGCTAAAAATAGCGTTGGCGCAAAATTGGCGCTGATGTATTGGTATGGCGAACAGCAGCGTTTTAAAGAGGCCAATGAGCTATATACTGAGCTATCAGCGTTGCCCGCAACGCAGCGCCAAGTATTAGAGCCTTTATTGTCTATTACCCAAAGCCAAATCCTTACTGAGCAAAATCAATGGCAACAAGCGGCTGAACTGCTAGAGAGTCAGCAGCGCCTCTATCCTGAGCGCCGTGACCTGCGTCTTTATTTGGCTGAAGCACTGACCAATAGCAATCAGCCAACCAAAGCGCAAGCACTGCTTAAGCCCTTGACTGAGCAGCAGCCAAGCGACCGTTATGCATGGCAAAGTTTGCAATTGGCCAATGAAAAAATTGCTAAAACCACCGATTCAGCGCCGCTGGCAAAAATTGCCACCATCAATGCGCTGCGTTATCGCAGTCATGACCAGTTATGGAGTGGCCGCTATGACCGCGCGCTGACCTCGTTGACGCAAGCCAAGCAATTGACTGAGCAAATGCAAAGAACCGCGCAAGCGAGCAGCGCTCGTCCGTTACTTGCTAATATTAATGCTGAAATCAAAGCCGTAAAAACCGCCAAAGACTTTAAGCCTTAGGCGGTTGTTTTTATCGCTTGGGTCGATACGTAGATTAAGAATATATAACTTTTCTTAACTTTAATTAACCCTGCAGCGCATCTTTCACCAATTTAGAGATGAGTGCAGGGTCAGCACGGCCCGCGGTTTTATTTTTTAACACACCCATCACACTGCCCATATCACGCATCGATGTAGCACCTTGCTCAGCGATTTCGGCATTGACCAAAGCGGCAAGCTCGGCATCATCCATTTGTTTTGGCATAAACTCGTTGATGATATCGATTTCAAACTGCTCTTTATTTGCCAAATCATCACGACCATTTTCGGTAAAGATCGTCAGTGACTCATGGCGTTGTTTTAGCTGCTTTTGTAGCACTTCCAATACTTGCGCATCATCAAGTTCGGTCTGGCGGTCAATCTCAATTTGTTTGACCACTGATTGGACGTTGCGCAATACTTTAACGCGCTCAAGCTCACGCGCTTTCATCGAAGTTTTGATGCTGTCAGACAAGCTCTGTTTAAGTTGGCTCATTGTTATTATTCCTTATGAGTATGGATAAAATAGTTTTTAGTAAAATAACTGTTGGTAAAATAATTGGGGTAAAGTGTTAAATAAAAATCTGCTGAGCATTTATCAGCATGAATAACAAAAATTGTAGCATAAAAAACGCCACTGTTATTCATCGATAACAGTGGCGTTAGTGTAGCGCTGGTATTTAGCTAATCGTATTAGTGATTAGTACATACGAGTGGTACGAATAGTTTCGCGTTGTAATTTCTTTTTATAACGCTTTACAGCAGCGGCTTTTTTGCGCTTGCGTACTTGCGTTGGTTTTTCATAAAATTCACGCTTACGTACGTCTGATAGAACGCCGGCTTTTTCACAAGCACGTTTAAAACGACGGATAGCGATGTCAACTGGTTCGTTTTCTTTAACCTTAACTGCAGGCATGAAAGCTCCTTTATTAGGATGAGATGTAAGGGCATTAGTTTGGCTGTGTATTAGTATTTAGCCGTAATATCTCAAGATTACCGGCATCAGCTCAAACTAGGATAGTCTTGCGCAATAGCACAAGGGCGCTTATTTTAATCAAAAATGGCAGTAAAGTCAAAGGCTTTTGCGCATTAATCCATAATTATCATTAAGTTGCACGCTATTATCAGCAATAACGGTCGTAACTCATTTAGACTCATGATTTGCTTGCCCTTAACATAGTGCTCTTTAAAAGTGTATGAATGGATAAATTTGCTGCATGGTACAAACAGAAATAAAAAACCCTACTGTCTATAACGGTTTAGGCAGAGTTTATGCTATGATAATTTGCATAATATCAATCGTTTTATGTGCACTTTATTAAGGATGTTGCAATGAAGAAATCAGTACTAAACACGGCGCTAAGCACAGCATTTATCGTCGCCCTTGGCTTTGGTATCAGTGCTTGCAGTGGGGATAAAGAAGGCGAGTCGCACGAAGTTTTAGCAAAAGACCGCGTCGATGAAGCAGCAGAGCTTGCGCGTAAAAACGCCCCTGAAGCAGAAGAGCTGAATTTCCCAGAAACAGCGCCAATGCCAGCGGCTGAAGCAGACGCCGCGGCAAGTACTGAATCTACCACAGCTAGCACAGAAGCAGGCGCTGTTGCTACATCAGAAGCGACTGCGACTGCAAGCGCGGATACCGAAGTGGCTAGCACTGAAACTGAAAGTACAGAGGCGCCAGCTACGGATTCAGCAACTACGGACGCAACAGCAGTAGCGAATTAGTAGCTTTTACGATAAAAGTACGTTGTGATGAAGGTAGGGACAGCCACTAGCCAGCTATTTTATTAACAAGCTATTTTATTAACAAGCTATTTTATTAACAAGCTGTTTTACTAACAAGCTATAGACGAGGGAATAACCATGAAACAAAATACCATGAAGAAAAAATCAGTTGTGAAATTGGTGCTGTCTGGCCTGAGTCTTAGTGCGTTATTAACACTCAGTGCTTGTAGTGGCGGCGACAATACGGCGGCTGAAGAGCCTGCTGCTGTCAATGAAACAGAGACAGTGGTTGTAGAGCCTGAAGCGCCAGTTGCAGAAACTGAAGTAGCCACTGAACCTGCCGTTGAAGCAGAAGCAACTGAAGTAGCCGAGGCTGAGCCTACAGCTGCTGCTGAGACAGAAGCGTTAGCCGCTGATGCTGGTGCAAAGCTGTATGAAAAACAGTGTAAAGTTTGCCATGAAAGCGGTTTGTTAGAAGCGCCGAAATTTGGTAATAAAGAAGATTGGGCACCGCACCTTGCTAAAGACATAGATACGCTACGTATGCATTCTGCCAAAGGATTTAACAAAATGCCGGCGCAGGCAAATGCGGAAGTAAGTGAAGCGCAAGTGCATGCCGCAGTTGATTATATGGTCGCTGCAGTCAGCTAATCTTGCTTGTTGAAATTTGCTCGACTGACCGCCATTGTAAGCTAACAGTGGCGGTTTTTTATTAATGCTACAAGGCAAATATAAAGGCATATAGATGAAAGTATTGGGTTTAGAGACCTCTTGCGATGAGACTGGTCTGGCGATTTTTGATAGCGAGCAGATAACGAGCGGCAATAAAGGTCTGCTAGGGCAGGTACTGTATTCACAAATAGAGCTGCACGCCCTTTATGGCGGTGTGGTGCCCGAGCTTGCCAGCCGCGACCATATTCGTAAGCTGGTGCCTTTATTTAACGAATTGCTGGAGCAGTGCAATATCACTAAAGATGAGATTGATGCTGTTGCTTATACCAAAGGTCCGGGGCTTATCGGTGCGCTGATGACGGGCGCATTATTTGGTCGCAGCTTGGCTTATGGGTTAGATATTCCAGCGATTGGTATTCACCATATGGAAGGGCATTTATTAGCGCCGCTCATGGGTGCGAATCCGCCAGCTTTTCCATTTGTCTCGTTGCTGGTTTCTGGTGGTCATACTTTGCTGATTGCCGCACACGGTATCGGACAATATGAAATCCTTGGTGAATCCATCGATGATGCGGCCGGTGAGTGTTTCGATAAAGCGGCAAAAATGCTCGGTTTGCCATATCCGGGTGGTCCAAACATCGCTAAATTAGCGGAAACAGGCAATCAAAATGCTTATGATTTACCACGTCCAATGCTCCATCGTGGTTTGGATTTTTCTTTTAGCGGTATGAAAACTGCGGTACATAATCTTATCAAAGACACCCCATGCTCAGGGGGCTCGGGCAATGGCTCTGCTAGTGATCCGCAAGTTCGCGCCGATATTGCCGCCAGTTTCCAGCATGCCGTGGTTGATACCTTGGTGAAAAAATGCGTTAAAGCGCTTAAACAAGTCGATATGAGCCGCTTGGTCATTGCCGGCGGCGTCAGTGCCAATAGCCATTTGCGTGAAACCTTAGAAAGCGAGCTTGCTAAAATAAATGCCACCGTTCATTACGCACCGCCAGCTCTATGTACCGATAATGGGGCGATGATTGCTTATGCAGGTTACGAGCGTTTGCAAGCGGGTCAAGCAGATGATTTGGCTGTCAGCTGCGTACCACGTTGGCCGATGACCGAGTTACCTGCGGTATAAGCGCTATAAAGTCGCTTATATCCAGTTTATTAAACTTTATCTCACTCAAGGATAACTTATGCAGTGGCTTGCAATTGGACTAGGTGCTGCCATTGGCGCTTGCCTGCGAGGGTGGCTGGCGCGTTTTAATCCGCTGCATCACTGGATACCCCTTGGGACGCTTGGCGCTAATGTCTTAGGTGGGCTATTGATAGGGCTAGCTCTGGTATGGTTTGAGCGAGTGGGCAGCGGCTTGTCTCCCAATATCAGGTTGTTTGTGATTACTGGTTTTTTGGGCGGACTGACGACTTTTAGCACCTTTAGCGTCGAAGTATTTACCTTTATCCATAATGGCAAACTGCTGGCAGGCTTGGGGCTGATTGGGCTACATGTGGGGCTGACGTTATTAGCAACCGCAATTGGCTTTTATTTCTTTAAGTTGGTTTTGTAATAATAAAAATGCAGCAATAAAAAAGAGCCATATTAATTTTTAATACGGCTCTTTTTTTAAACAACTTTTAAAAAAAAACCACTAGCTATACCGGTTTTACAATCCCTTCTAATAAACTCGCAAACCCTTGCATATAGGCAATCTCTTGGCTCGAGGTGCGCGTTGCCGCATAGAGCTGACAGTAGACGCCACTGCCTAATGGCCGCGAAACCACCCAGCCTTTTTTCTCATATTCAGCGACCACCCAATCAGGTAATGCCGCCACCCCGCGTTCACTAGCAACCAATTGAATTAGCATCGCAGTCAGCTCGGTGGTACGCATGCTTTTAAAGCTGACCTGTGCTGGCGTCATAAAATTAGCAATGATATCGAGGCGCTTAGCTTCCACCGGATAGGCAATCAAAGTTTCATCAACCAAGTCTTTGGCATGAATAAATTGTTGCTCAGCCAAGTCATGGGTAGGCGACAGCACCAAACGGCTTTCATACTCAAATAATGGCTGATAGCTGATACCTTCTATCGGTAAATTACTGGTGGTAATCAATAAATCGATATCACCTTCCATCAATAAATGATGCGGCTCAGGCTCAAAACCGGTAGCGAAATCCAATTCGACATCCGACCATTCGCGGCGATAATGATTAAGTATCGGCATCAACCAGTCAAAGCAGCTATGACATTCAGACGCTAAGCGCAATCTGCCCGCTTGACCATGGGCTAAGCGTTTTAAGTTTGCTTTGGTGCGCGTGACCTGCGGCATGATACTGTCTGCCAGTGCCAATACCGTTTTGCCCGCTGGCGTAAAAGTCAGCGGACGCGTGCGCCGATTGACCAAACTGATATCGTAGTAATTTTCCAGCTCTTTTAACTGATGGGAGACCGCAGAGGCGGTGACATGCAGCTCATCGGCAGCAGCGGCCAATGAGCCATGGGCTCGCAGCGCAGTTAGTGTATTAAGATGACGAAGCTCTAGCATAAAATGACCTAACCACTGACGTTAAAAAAATGAGAAATTGCGACTTATAAAGGCTTAAAAATAAAGGCTGAAAAAACGGTTAAAGCTTTTTATTTAATAATGTTAAAGCTGTTATGAAAGTAAAATTTAACATCAGCGCCGACGTAGGAGTAATTGCGAGATAACCACCAAAATTAACGAAGCGACGAGTAAAATGGTCCCAATGGCATTGACTTCAGGCTTAAGTCCCACGCGTACCATAGAATAAATACGCAACGGCAAAATCTCATAGCTAGGGCCGGTGACAAAGGTCGATACCACTACATCATCAAGCGATAAGGTAAAGGCAAGCAACCAACCTGCCATCACCGCAGGGAAAATTACTGGTATCAAGACCGTACGCACCATCATTGATTCGCTAGCACCCAAATCTCGCGCCGCTTCCATTAAACGTTCATCCAAACTACTTAAGCGCGCAAAGACAGTAATGACCACAAACGGCAGGCAAAAAGTAATATGCGCCAGTAGCAGCGAGACAAAACCGAGCTGCAGTCCGATTAATAAAAACAGCGCTAGTAGCGATATCGCCAAGACAATCTCAGGCGACATCATCAGCACAAATAGCAGCCCGTTTAGCAGCCCTTTACCGCGAAAGTCATAGCGATGCAGCGCCAGTGCAGTCAGAGTGCCGATAACGGTGGAAACCGTGGCGGCAACCAAGCCCAAGACAATAGAATGCCAAAAGGCATCAAGCATCGCCTGATTGTTAAAGAGCGACTCGTACCACTTTAAACTAAAGCCGCCCCAGTTATAGCCAATTTTTGACTTATTAAATGACATCACCACCAAGACGATGATGGGCAGATATAATAAAGTGTAAATCAGACCAAGATAGCCTTTGGCGGCGATACTGCCGATACTAGGTCGCTTGATAGAGCGTTTGGCTTTTATGGGTGAACTATTGATTGACGAGTTATTAGATGAATTACCAGACATTAAGCCACCTCGCTAAAATCAGTCTTGCCAATGCGGCGGCTACTGGCGCGATAAGCGAGTAATAATACCGCCATCGCAAGCGTTAATAGCACACTGGCGGCCGCGCCAAATGGCCAATCACGCGCATCTAAAAACTGGTTTTTGATAATATTACCAACGAGTAAATTACGCGAGCCGCCCAAAATATCGGCGACGTAAAACATCCCCATCGCTGGCAGTAGTACCAACAGCACCCCTGAGATAATCCCCGGTGTGGTCAAGGGTAGCACCACATGCCAAAAGGTTTGTCGTTTTGAGGCGCCCAAATCTTGCGAGGCAAGCAGCATATCATTGCGTAAGTCGCTAAATACCGCATATAAAGGCAGCACCATAAAAGGAAATAACAAATAAGTTAAACCCGCAATGACCGCCCCTTGGGTATATAAAATATCAATGGGCGCATCGATGATGCCGATTGCTAATAAGGATTTGTTAATCAAACCGTTACTGGCAAATAATAGTTTTAGCGCATAAGTTCGTACCAAAGAATTGGTCCAAAATGGCAATATTAGCATGAGCATCAACAGTGGCTGCCAGCGTTTACTAACTCGAGATACAAACCAAGCAAACGGGTAGCCGAGTAATAAGCAAATGACCGTTGTGATGCCCGCCATCCATAATGAATGCACAAAGACATCGAAATAAAGCGGGTCAATCATGCGCACATAGCTGTCAATAGTGACCGGCAAACTGATAAAAGCTGTGCTATCACGCGTCAAAAAGCTGACCGCAATCACCAGTATATTTGGCAATAAGGCAAAGATGAGTAGCCAACCCCAAATCAGCCATAGTGTTGCAGTACGAAAAGGGCTGTTGTTGCTTAAGTTAGGACGCGCCATTAGCTGATATCCTTTTGGACAGCTAATTTGCTAGTGCTATTATTCATCCCATTATCAATGCCGCTATCAAGCGTACCGTCTTGTTCTTCTGGCAATACCCATTCCCAGCCATCTACCCATGACACTTTAACGCCTTCGTTAAGCTTATAATCAAAACTTGGGTCATCTTCATCAAAGAATTCCGAGGCTTTAATAATATGACCGTTCGTTAGCTCAATAATCGAGTCTAAGGTGCTGCCTTTATAATTACTTTCAATTACCCGCCCAAGTAAGCCGCCATGCTCTTTATCATTGGGATCATAAATGCGCAAATCTTCCGGACGTAGCAATAAATTGACGATATCGCCAACTTGCACGTCATTGGCAAAGTCAGGACGGCGCAGATTACGTAAGGTCGTCGGACCCTCTTGCGCTTGTGCCTCGCAGACCTCGACTTCAATCCGCCCATTGGTCACACGCCCATCACGATCAGGTTGCTCAGGGTAGACTCCTTTGACTTCCGCTTTAAATAAATTGGTCTCACCGATAAATTTGGCGGTAAATAAATTGGCAGGGGTTTCATAAATCTCAATCGGCGTACCAATTTGCTGAAATCTGCCATCCTTCATTACCGCAATGCGGTCTGACATCGACAGCGCTTCTTCTTGATCGTGGGTGACAAAGACAAAAGTAATGCCAAGCTCCCGTTGCAGACGTTTAAGCTCAGATTGCATTTGCAGACGCAGCTTATGGTCGAGCGCCGATAAAGGCTCATCGAGCAATAATAGTTTAGGACGATTAATCACCGCGCGTGCAATCGCTACGCGCTGCTGCTGACCACCGGACAAATCTTGCGGTTTGCGATTGGCAAGATGCTCAAGTTGTACCATCGCTAGCATCTCACGCACCCGCGTTTGAATCTCATCTTTTGGCACTTTTTTTAATTTAAGCCCGTAAGCGACGTTTTGCGCGACTGTCATATGCGGAAATAGCGCATATTGCTGAAACACGGTATTGACCGGACGCTTATCAGCGGGCAAGCCTGCCATTTGGACGCCATCGAGATAAATCGCCCCAGCATTAGGCTGCTCAAAACCGGCAATCAACCGTAATAACGTCGTTTTACCGCAGCCTGATGGACCAAGCAAGGTGATAAATTCACCATGCTGAATATCAAGGTTAATGTCCTTTAATACTTCGGTTTGGTCATAGATTTTTTTTAGACCAGTCAGTTGCAGCAGCACCTTGTCAGTATGGGTTGAGGCAGACGTGGACTGCGTCTGTAAATTTGATTCGGTCATAAGGTTGATTCCTAAAATACCAAACGCTCAGTAGCGTTATGAATATTAGATACTGCCAGCAATGTCAGTAGCATAATGGCTTTTTGGTTTAACGAATTATTTAAGGTAGCTAATGGCTTATTGAGTCATTTGGTATCGCACGGTATTTAGCATGGCGATAAGCGATGGCTATATGCGGTCTGCTTGCTGCGTATTATAACAAACCCTTGCAGTAAATTAGTGCAAGTTCGTTATCCGTTGGTTGGTGGCGCTTGTTCATGTTTAGCATAGGGGCTGTATCTATGTGCCAAAGTTATCTTATGGTTGTTAATAAATCGGCAAGGTAACGAGTGATATTAAAATAAAGAATTTTTACCATTTTTTTGGCTTGCTTCCTATACAATCATTCTATGTATGCTAAATACAGTGATATTTGCCATAGCAACCGGCTGAGCTTGAAGATAAGTCAACGTCAAAAGCAGTACGCTAGCGCAACGTAGAATATTACCCACATTAATAATCAAGGATCCCTTTTTATGCCTAACGATACCCGCCCAAAAACTGGTCAAGAAGCATTAGCGCTGCTTAAAGAAGGCAATGCACGCTATGTCGATAGTTTGACCAGCACCGACCCCTGTACCCAAAAACGTCCAGAATTAATCAGTGATCAAGACCCGTTAGCGATTATTTTGGGCTGCTCGGACGCACGTGTACCGGTTGAGATTGTATTTGATCAGGGCTTGGGCGATTTGTTTGTCATACGCGTGGCGGGTAATGTGGTTGCGCCATCGCAAATTGGTTCGGTTGAGTTTGCCGCCGAAAAATTTGGCACCAAGTTGGTGGTGGTGCTTGGGCATTCGCATTGCGGCGCGGTGACCGCATGTGTTGAGGCGCTGATTAATCCTGAGCAAAACTATTCACCAAACTTACAATCAATCGTTGATCGTATCCGTCCTAGTGTCTATAACTTGCATGAACTTGCTACTGCCAATGGTCAAGATGTTGATGCAGATGAGCTGGTCGATCGCTCTATTCGTGCCAATGTAAGGATGTCGGTTAGCCAATTAAAACATGGTTCGCGCGCGCTAGAAGACCTCACCAATAGCGGTCAGCTGCTTGTTGTGGGTGCCGAGTATAATTTAGAGACAGGCAAGGTACGGTTTTTAGATGTTTAATAGACATTTAGCATGAAATGTCTATCATAGTTAGGATACGGCTGGCTGATACGCGATAACATCGACAGCGTATCCACTATTAACGATTAAAATACTGAAATATTGGGGAAATTATGACTGATTCAGAAAGCTTAAATAGCAATCAAGAAGCAGGTAACCAAGCAACTAATCATCAAAACGCTATAGCCCAACCTGCAAGCAGCGTAAAAACTGCTGGCGTTCAGCCGATTTCAGCTCAAACCACAGGCTATACCTTTAATCATACGATGCTGCGGGTAAAAGATCCTGCTAAGTCATTGGCGTTTTATACCGGCGTCTTAGGAATGACCTTATTGGCGGTGAAAAAATTCCCAGCGATGGGTTTTGATTTGTACTTTTTAGCCAAGCTGACTGAAAGCGAGCGTGAAAACTTGCCAGCTGGTGCTGATTTAGACATTTTTGCTTTCCGTCAACGCGGTATTTTAGAATTAACTCATAACTATGGCACCGAGACCCAAGCGGATTTTAGTTATCATGATGGCAATGCTGAACCGCAAGGTTTTGGCCATATCTGTTTTAGTGTGCCCAATTTGGATGAAGCAGTTGCTTGGTTCGATGAAAATAACGTTGAGTTTAAAAAACGCCCAGATGAGGGCAGTATGAAAAATATCGTCTTTATTAAAGATATTGACGGCTACTGGATTGAAATCGTGCAAGCGGATTTAATGGGCTAATTTTTTAAAAGTTTGATAAACCTATTAATAAGATGGATTATCTAAACAAGTTTGTAGGTTTGAGAAATCACCAATAAAAAAGCCGCTATCTTAACGATAGCGGCTTTTTTATTGGTGATAGCAAAGGCTCATTAGTCTTTTTTCACTTTAAAATCGGTATGGCATGATTTGCAGCTGTCACCGACTTGTCCAAGCGCAGGTAAAACTTGATCGACACTGGTTGCCGTTTGTGCCGCCGCATTCAAGTTAGCAGTGGCTTTTTGGAAGTCATCAGCTTCAGCGCGGAAACCGTCAACGTTGCTCCAAACTGCTTCAGTAGCATTACCTGTGGCCTCTTGGTTTTCAAAGTGGCTCCAAGGATTGGCAGAGTCTTTTGCTAAAAATGCCGCTTGTTCTTTAAAGACTTCGGCATCAAAGGTATCAGGCGCTTCAGCCATGTCGCCCATGATACCCATCGCATCGCCCCAGCTTTTCATGGTGTCTTGACGCGCTTTGACGTCAGGGTCAACTGGCGTACTACAAGCCGTTAGACCTAAGGCGGCTGCCATCAAAGTTACGCCGACGATAGACTTGAATGATTTATTATTAGAAACCTGTGCCATCTGTATTGCTCCTTTATACGTGGCTAATAAAAAGGTGCCGAAGCACTTGCATGCTCGCCACCTGTTATATTGCTACTATGAATTGAATATTATGTGGTTGTTCTAAATGTTAAAGACAGCTAAGTTGTGGTCTTTTACCATATAGCCTGTTAAAACAACATGGCTTTAAATCTATACCACTTTAAACCCATACTGCTGTTAATTAAACCTCAACAGGCTAAAATAAAGTAGGATAATAAAGTACCTTTTTGTAATGGCATCTTTGTAATGGTATTTTAATCAGCTATGAATTTTCGCCAAAGCGCGTTTTATAAGCTAAAAGTCAAAATGACCTATCTAACAATTTGGCTGCTCTTAGGCTGCTCTCAAATAAAAAATAGTAAATAATAAAGGTCAGCAGTAACGCTGACCTTGATAGTGTTTTTCTGAAGTTTTAAAGAGAGCAAATAGGGCTGTTTATACAAGAACCAAAACGCTGTCTGCGGCTTATTATGCCAATGAAGACTATAAAGTCAACCAATCACGAGGTTTTAGATAAAAATCGGTCAATTCAAACTCAGGCGCCCCTTCAGTAGGCTCAAAGCGATAATGCCAACTGGCAAGCGGTGGCATGCTGACTAAGATAGATTCGATGCGTCCATTACTCTGTAGCCCAAACAGGGTGCCGCGGTCATAAACAAGATTATATTCGACATAGCGTCCACGGCGATAGAGTTGAAATTCACGCTGGGCTTCGGTATATGGAGTATTTTTACGCTGCTCAAAGATGGGCAATATCCCTTCAAGGTAGCCATTGCCGACCGCTTGCATAAACTTAAAGCAGGTCTCGAAATCCCAACCACGACTCTCAAGATTGACGTCATCATAAAATAAACCACCGATACCGCGCTGCTCATTACGATGACGCAGATGGAAATATTCATCACACCATTGTTTAAAGTCAGGATAGACGCTATCGCCAAAGGGAGCGCAAAGGTCATGACAGACCTGATGCCAATGCACGCAGTCAGCCAACACCGGATAAAATGGCGTCAAATCAAAACCGCCGCCAAACCACCAAATGGGGTCTTCACCCTCTTTTTCTGCCACGAATAAACGCACGTTGGCATGGCTGGTTGGGACGTTAGGGTTTTTAGGATGCACAACCAAAGAGACGCCCATCGCTTGTGCTTTACGACCAGCGATATCAGGATGGCGCGCAGTTGCCGAGGCGGGCAAGTTCTGCACATGGATATGACTAAACATCACACCCGCTTTTTCAATGACGTCACCATCGGCTAAAACACACGAGCGACCGCCGCCGCCTTCAGGACGTTCCCAGTCGTCAGGCACGAAAGTAGCCGGTTTATCATAGCTACTGCCATCACGCTCTTGCGCTTCTAATGCTTGACAGATACGTGCTTGCAAATCGACCAGAAACTCACGCACACGCATGATGTCGTTATGGGTCGGTGTCGTTGTTGCATTTGACATAGAATCTGTTGTGAGAGGATTGGTATTACTCTCTATATTTGGCATACTCATAAAATATCTAATTATTTACTATTTATTAAGGTGTAAGGCAGTATTAAAGTCTTTATCTAGCAGATGCCCCATACGATCGCGTTTGGTTGCTAGATATTCAGCATTCATGTCGTTAACCCCAACCAATAATGGCACTCGTTCAACAACATTGATACCATGCTGGGTTAAATAAGCGACTTTATCGGGGTTATTGGTAATCAAGCGTACGCTATCAACACCGACATGAGCGAGCATCGGCCCGCACATATCATAAACGCGCGCATCAGCCGGTAAGCCTAACATGAGATTGGCATCTAAGGTATCATGACCTTGATCTTGCAAGGCGTAAGCGCGGATTTTATTGGTCAGACCAATCCCGCGACCTTCTTGGCGCAGGTATAATATCGCCCCGCAGCCAGTCTCTTGTATCGCTTGCATGGCAGTGTTTAGCTGTGGACCACAGTCGCATTTTAGCGAGCTAAAGGCATCACCCGTTAAACATTCCGAATGAATACGTATCAGCGGGATGAGGGGCTCTGTTAGCGACGCGCCTTGTTGGTTTAGCGCTGTATCAGCCTGATTTAAAGCATCAGCTTGATTGACCACAGGTAAACCCACGGTAAGCATGACATGCTCTTGACCGTCTTCATTTTCAAAGATATGAATATCAAACTCGCCGTGACGAGTAGGTAGTTTGGCAGTAGTAATAAATTGATATGACATTAATGTCCTGCATAAGCCGATCATCGTGGCGCTAGAGGTCTATTTAAGCTTTGTGGTATCTGTTAAAGCTTTATAATAATAGCTAAGGTATTGCCTAGGCGCTGCTGATTCAAATAGCAGGTGGCTGATATTTAGTGGAAAAACACACAAAGTTCACAGACGGCGCACGATGATTAAAGCGACAATTAAAAATAAATGCTATTATGCCATACTATTTTGACGGATACAGTGACAAGTCTTTGCCCTTACATTACTATGTCGTCACCAAGGTCCGATATGTATGCAAAATCATTAAGCATCATCATTAAACATTGCCATGATTTATAACAGCATTGATAACCGTCTTTATCACTGCCTTTAGCATTATAAGATTAAAAGCAACATAAGATTAAAAGCAACGCCTTATACTAATAGCGTATTTTTCGTTATTCACAGCTATATTAAAAGCTGTATCAATAATTATATAGCCTGTGGTATCAAGTATTTTATGATGCCGCGCTATTATTAACGCCACTTAGACAGTTGCTAGTAACAGTTGCTAGCCACTGTCTAAGGTAGCATCTTGTCAGCAGATTGGTAGGTATCGTACGTTCTATGCAGCAGTCAACTCATTCCCCACAGTCTAAGTCATTATCTGCGTCAGCCATTGATTCTGCTGCACCGCTATCAAACCTGCAGCAAACGTATGCAGCAATTCCACGTGAGCGTCCGCATACACCGCTACTTGATACGGTAGACGCACCGATTGATTTAAAAGCGTTTAGCGAGAGTCAGCTAATTACCTTAGCGGATGAGCTACGGCTTTTTTTGCTTTATTCAGCTGGTCAAAGTGGCGGTCATTTTGGTGCCAACTTAGGCGTGATTGAGTTGACCATTGCGCTGCATTATCTGCTAGATGCGCCGCAAGATCAGATTGTCTGGGATGTAGGTCATCAAGCTTATGCCCATAAAGTATTGACCGGTCGCCGTGATAAGCTTGGCACCATTCGCTCAAAAGACGGTTTGACCGCTTTTCCAGAACGCGCTGAGTCGGTCTATGATACTTTTGGGGTTGGACATTCATCGACGTCTATCTCAGCAGCTTTGGGTATGAGCTTAGCGCTTCGTTACCAAGGCCTTAAACAAACGGTTGCCTGTATTATTGGTGATGGGGCGATGACCGGTGGCATGGCTTTTGAAGCGATGAATGACGCCGTACAACAAGATGCTGATTTGCTAGTGATTTTAAATGACAATGATATGTCAATATCTTGCTCTATCGGTGGTTTCTCGCGGCATTTAGCGACGCTATGGGAGTCGGGTTATCAGGTTGATATCTCTGATGCAGGCGAGCCAGTACTGTGTCAGCGCCCTGATATGCAAGCCTTTGACCGCCGTAAGCGTCATAAAGAGCTGCGTGATGTCCCGCAATTAGAAGACAATTTATTTAAAGCAATTGGTTTTACCTATTTTGGTCCATTTGATGGGCATGATATTCCTGAGCTGCTGCGCGTACTATCGCTTGCCAAGCAGTTAAAAGGCCCTGTTTTAGTCCATATTTATACCACTAAAGGTAAAGGTTTTGCGCCTGCTGAATTAGACCCAGTCGGCTATCACGCTATCAGTAAATTACCTGCTGAAGATAGCCAGAAGGAAGCAGTAAAAGACAGTCCAAAAGAAAGCACACCGCTCTTAAAATACTCGCAAGTATTTGGCCAGTTTTTATGCGATAAAGCTACTACTGACGAGAAATTGCTTGCCATTACCCCAGCGATGGAAGAAGGCTCGGGAATGATTGAGTTTGCGCGTCAATTTCCTAAGCGCTTTTTTGATGTGGCGATTGCTGAGCAACATGCGGTAACTTTAGCAGGCGGCATGGCAACCCAAGGCGTCAAACCTATCGTCGCGATTTATTCAACCTTTTTGCAGCGTGGCTACGATCAACTTATCCATGATGTGGCTTTACAAAATCTTGACGTGATGTTTGCCATTGATCGCGCCGGTTTGGTCGGTGAAGATGGCGCAACCCATGCAGGGGTATTCGATTTTGCTTTTTTACGCTGCGTGCCTAATATGCTGATTGCCGCGCCAAAAGACGAAAACGAATGCTACCATCTGCTTAATACTTGCTATGAATATCAAGGTTGCACGGCTGTACGCTATCCGCGTGGCGTTGGTACAGGCGCAGTCATTACTCAGCCAGCACAAGTTTACCCCATTGGCAAAGCAGTGGTAGAGTCGGTATTAGGTCAAGACGACGCCCCTAATAAATTGGCGTTATTAGCCTTTGGTACGATGGTTGCGACGGCTCAGCAAGCGGCAGAAAGCCTAATTAACGATAGTATAAAATCACACTGTCAGGTACATGTGGTGAATATGCGCTGGGTAAAACCTTTAGATACCCATTTGCTTGAAACCTTAATCGAGCAAGGTGTTACTCATATTGCGACGCTGGAAGAGCATATGATTATGGGCGGCGCGGGCAGTGCAGTAAATGAGTATTTACTTAACGAATCGCCAGCCTTCAAAAATAGCCACCCAGTTATCTGTAATATCGGTATCTCTGATCGCTTTATCGCCCATGGTTCGCCAGCAGAACAAATGGCTGATTGTGGTCTAGATGTTGCAGGGGTCGTCAGTCAGCTCCAGCAATTGCTAAAATAAAACACTATCATTCATAAAAAATTGCTAAAATAGCGGATTGAAAAATAAAGCATGTCTGTTTCCTTGCTTAAACCTCGCCTACTTGCCGTAGGTGTGAATTATTTGACAACTTGGGCGGTACAACTGCGGGCAACCATATATTTGGTTTGCTAGGCGGCTATGGGTTTTTATTAATTATTACTATGCTTCAGCTTTGAAGCAGATTTTATTTTTCGTACATTTTATAAGTCACATCTCTTAAGTAGTATTCATTCATCAAGCAAATAGGTTATTTATGGAACCCATGGTCGTCATCGCAGCGCGTGCTGCTGAAAAAGTCGGTAAAGAGATTTTATATGCGCATCAAAACCGCCACAAAATCGAGCTAGATATCGAGTCAAAAGGACTTGATGGTTTGGTCACCCGTATTGATCGTTTCAGTGAAGAGCTGACGATTGAGACCCTAAAAGCCAGCTATCCAAATCATTCGTTCTTAGGTGAAGAGTTTGGTATGCAAGAAGGTCGCGGCGAAGATGCTGACTGGTGCTGGATTATTGATCCGCTAGATGGCACTAAAAACTTTGTACATGGTGTGCCGCAGTTTTGTGTATCTATCGCGGTGCAGCATAAAGGTGTGACCCAACACGGCGTCATCTATGATCCTGTTCGTGATGAGATGTTTTCTGCCAGCCGTGGTAAAGGCGCGCGTCTAAACCAACGCCGTATCAATGTTAGTGAGCGTAAAACGATTGATGGTGGTTTATTTACTACCGGTCATCCGCTTGAGCGTAAACGCAATGGTGAAGTCATCTCTTATGCCAAGCAGCATTTTGAGAGCTTACAGAAAATCTCTGAAGAAGGTGGTCAAGTTCGCCGTTTAGGTTCAGCTGCGCTTGATTTATGTTATGTAGCAGCGGGTCGTTTTGACGGTTATTTTGAGATGTCTATCAAGCCTTGGGATATTGCTGCCGGTGAGCTAATCGTGACCGAAGCACGTGGCGTGGTGGTTGACCATACAGGCGCGCACAACTCGATGACCTCAGGCTCTATTTTCGCTTGTAATATCAAGCTATTAAAACCATTGATGCAAGTGGTTGTCCCAACTTGGGGTGATGCGTTTTAAGCACCGCCTAAGCGTCAACTCTAAGCATCATCTAAGTATAGTTATTGAGACAACTTAATATTAAAAAGCTGGTTCCGTTATGGAGCCAGCTTTTTTGTTTTGCCATTTTTCTTGTCACTACTTTTATCTGTCACCGTAATGCCTTGAAATTCAAGCTCTTTACTGGTTCGCTCTAACAGCTGCAGCTCCTCTTCTATGAGGACGAGCATATCTTGTACATGCGGTAGAGCTTTGCTGCAAGCGGTGATGCCAAATTCAATCTTATCCAAATAGCTGGCGAGAGTGATATTCATCGCTTGTCCATTAAATACAATTGATGCCGGATACAAAGATTGCAGCCGCGCGCCGTTCCAATACAGCGGCTTTTCTGACCCAGGGACGTTGGAGATAATCAGGTTAAAGGCCTGTTTTTTCGGGAACAGCCCAGTTGCCAAATTGATGCCTTCCCACGCATAAGAAATCACACTGTAATTGATAACCTGCGCTTGATTCATACGGCGGAAGCGGCGTTTACCATTATTCATACTGCGATGAATCAGCTCGATTCTGCTTAATGGATCGTCTAAATGCGTGCCTAAATTGGCCAGTACAAAGGACAACTGATTGCCAGCAACGCTATTATCGGTGCGTAATGACATCGGTACAAAGGCAATCAAGGGCTTACTCGGTAGCGCGTCTATCGATAGTAAATAGCGACGAATAGCACCAGCACAAACAGCCAGCACCACATCATTTTTACTGATGTTTAAGCGCTCAGCAATATCATTAAAGCGCTGTATCTCATACGACTGGGCAGCAATGCGCCTTGATGCTGAAATGCGTTTATTGAGTACACTCATCGGCGCGGCAAAGGTGCTGACATAACTGTCGTCGCCATAATTTTTTAAATTGTCGAGCAATTCTGTAAATACTGGCTTAATGGTAGAAACTTGCTCTTTAATGATACCCAAAGCAGAGCGCTCTTTAGGCAGAATCGCATCGACTTGGTTGCGATGGCGTGCCATTAACGACCAGATTGGTAATGTAACCGGTTCGGTCGGTGATTGAGATAAGGATTTTTTGACCAGTCGCATCGCCGCAATGCCATCAACCAACGAATGGTGGATTTTAAAATATAAAGCAAAACGCTCAGGAGCGCCTTCGTTCTCTGGCTCAATACCTTCAATGACGTGACATTCCCATAGCGGCATCGCACGGTCTAAGAGACGGCCATGCTCTCTTGAAACGTACATCAAGAGCTCGCGTACACGGGCGGGCTTTGGTAGTGCCACATGATGCAAGTGATGCTCAACATCAAAGTGCTTGTCTTTTTTCCAGAATATTAAATGTTCGAGCACTTGGTTAAACGGAAAGGTTGGCGGCACCTCAGAGTGTTGCATTTGTTTAACCAATTGACAAACAAAACTGTTATCCGCATTTTCTGGCAATTCAAATAGGAATAGACCCCCAACATGCATGGGTTGTTTACGCGACTCAAGAAGTAAGAACAACTGGTCGACTGCTGTGAGAAGTCGCATAATAAATCCTTTTATGACGATGAATGAAAAATGGCAATAAAATAAATAGGTATTCAGTTAAACAAAGGTAAAGCATAACTAGGATAAAGCATTTAGCAAAAACGATTAAAAACCTAAAATAAAAGTAGTCACAAAAATATCTTAATATAAAAAGTATGGGTCACGGGACTTTTATTATTTAATTATGCCATAACCCATATTTTTAGCAGTTTAAGCTAAAAAACTACTGAAAAAAGTATCCGGTCTGCGGCGAGCTGGCAGCGGCCATTTTGCGCATCGGCATACGACCGGCCAAAAATGCCTGACGTCCTGCCCAAATAGCATGTTTCATAGCATTTGCCATCATCACTGGATTTTGCGCATTGGCAATGGCTGAGTTCATCAGCACGCCATCACAGCCAAGCTCCATGGCAATCGCGGCATCAGAAGCAGTACCGACGCCAGCATCAACCAATACGGGTACATTGGCATTCTCGATAATAAGACTTAGGGTATGGCGATTGAGCAAACCAAGGCCAGAGCCAATCAAGCTACCAAGCGGCATAATCGCCACGCAACCCATGCTTTCCAATTCTTGAGCGACAATAGGGTCGTCAGAGGTATAAACCATGACCTCAAAGCCATCATCGATTAATACCTTTGCCGCTTTTAAAGTTTCCATCACATTTGGATAAAGGGTTTTTTCATCGCCCAAAACTTCTAGCTTAACCAGATTATGCCCGCCTAATAGCTCACGAGCAAGTTTACAAGTACGAATCGCGGTTTCGGCATCAAAACAGCCTGCGGTATTGGGCAAGATGGTATATTTATCCGGTGAAATGACATCTAATAAATTTGGCTCATTGCTATTTTGACCAATATTGGTACGGCGAATAGCAACGGTGACAATCTCAGCTTCTGAGGCACCAATAGCCGCACCCGTTTCAGCCATGTCTTTATATTTACCGGTACCGACCAACAATCGAGAAGAAAATGTACGACTGCCGACAGTAAAAGTGTCTTTTGACAAGGTATCTTGTGAAAATGACTGAGCGTTGGTAGTAGAATTTGCGGCGTGTGACATAAGGATAATCCTAATAGCGGGCGAACAAAGGTGACTAATGACGTAGTGAACAAGGTGACAAAAAGTAATGAGCAAAAACTGGCATCAATACTAGCAATGATTAACGCAGAATTATTAAACACACAATAATTAAATATAGCTAGTCATCATAGTATAAATAGAGGCTTGTGCTGTCTTGAGCCTCATCATACTGATGCTTAAGCGACAAAGCGATAAATCACATGAAAGCCTTGCTACTTGTATAAAACAAAATGTTATTATAACAAACTCATGCGCGCTTACTGACAATCTTTACCCAGTTTAACGATTTAGGCAGGCGGCTTTAAACAGTCAAGTCAGTAGTATTTATTAGCATGTATTAGATTGTGTTTTCAAGGCTGTTTTCAAAGCCATTTTCAAAGTTATTTTATAAGCTGTTTTATAAGTCCTTTTTTAAATTAGCCACTCACTAGGTCGTCTTTATGCTGCAGCTGCCGTACAGTTTTGCAAAACGCCATCAAATTTTGGCCATTCTTGCTATTGATCCCGAGTTGCCGCCGACACTGGTGTTGACCAAAACCACGCCACTGTCCACCATTAATGAAGCGGTGCGGTTTTTACAGCAGCAAGGCGTGCGCGGTGTACCAAATTACGAAAGTATCAGCGCCGATGATTTTGAAAAACGCATGAATGCCGCTTATGCCGGTAATACGGGTGAGTCGCAGCATATCGCCGCTGGGCTTGAAGACCATCCTGATCTTGATAGCTTGGCAGATAGCGTCCCCGAAACGGAAGACTTGATGGACCAACAAGACGATGCGCCAATTATTCGTCTGATTAATGCGCTATTGTCGGAAGCGATACGTTTAAATGCCTCAGATATTCATATTGAAACTTTTGAGAAACGGCTAGTGGTACGCTTTCGTGTCGATGGAGAGCTTAAAGAAATCATCACGCCAAAACGCCAATTGGCGCCGTTACTGGTCTCGCGTATCAAGGTCATGGCTAAGCTAGATATCGCTGAAAAGCGTGTGCCACAAGACGGTCGTATCAGTTTAAGACTGGCAGGGCGTGAGGTCGATGTGCGGGTATCGACGCTGCCATCAAGTTTTGGTGAGCGGGTAGTGATGCGCCTGCTCGATAAGCAAGCGGGTCGTCTCAATATGACGTATCTTGGACTCTCTGATAATGACTATAGCGAGCTTAAGCGCTTAATCCATCGTCCGCATGGCATTATATTGGTCACTGGACCAACGGGTTCGGGGAAAACCACGACGCTATATTCGGCATTAACTGATTTGAACGACCAAACCCGTAATATTTTGACCGCTGAAGATCCGATTGAGTTTCAGCTCGATGGCATTGGGCAAACGCAAGTTAATAATAAAGTCGATATGACCTTTGCTAAGAGTTTACGCGCCATGTTGCGGCAAGATCCAGATGTGGTGATGGTTGGTGAGATTCGCGATTTAGAGACCGCGGAAATTGCCGTACAAGCGTCTTTGACAGGGCATTTGGTATTATCAACGCTGCATACCAATACCGCCATCGGTGCAGTCACACGTTTGCAGGATATGGGCGTTGAGCCTTTCTTATTATCGTCATCGCTGATTGGGGTCGTTGCTCAGCGCTTGGTACGGACGCTATGCACGCATTGTCATGGCTGGCAAGCTGCTGATAACGAGCAGGCCAAATTATTTACTGAAATTGGTATAGCGGCAAATGCTAAAAGTACAGGTACTGAAAAATTAGTAGAGAATATTATTAATTTACCGAAACCCGTTGGCTGTGATAAATGTAATAATTCAGGCTTTAAAGGGCGGACGGCAATTTATGAAGTGGTGCCGATTGACGATACCTTGCGCAGGATGATTCATAGTAATACTGCCGAGTATGAGCTAGAAGAATACGCCCGTCAGCAGACGCCATCGATACGAGCTGATGGACTACGCAAAGTCATAGAAGGTCGGACGACGTTAGAAGAGGTACTGCGGGTAACCAAAGAAAGCGCCCTGACTGATGATGCTATTATTGTATAAAAAAACGATTGTATAAAGAAAAACGATTGTATAAAGCAAAACGGTTATTGAGTCAAAAGTCAGTGCAATTGGCTCAATAACCGCGTAATCAAAAAGTTAGTTTGGCTTATTTTAAATAGCGCTGCTATTTTGCGGCGATACATTCAACTTCAACGCTTGCGCCCGCTGCCAGCTCTGAAACGCCAAAGGCTGAGCGTACAGGGTAAGGCTTAGCCAACTCTGCTTTATAGACTTTATTAAAGTCATCAAAATCATCCATATCGGTCAGCATCGCCATACATTTGACGATGTCTGATTTTTGATAGCCGTACTTTAATAAGGTTTCATGGATATTATCGAGCGCTTGTTTGGCTTCCGCTTTTACGCCGCCTTTGACCAATTTGCCGTCTTTAAAACCAATCTGTCCTGACATATATAACGTATCGCCAACACGTACCGCTTCTGAAAATGGATAGTTGCCACCATCACCGAGAAAGACTGGGCTAGATTTGGTGACGGTTGCATTATTAGTCGTTGGCGCTGCATTGGCAGTAACCGCAAAGCCCAAGCCTAATAAACAGGCGCTAACCAGCACCGCTTTAGATAATTGAGTAGTCAGTTTATCAATATATATAGACATGCTTGTCTCCTTATTATTGTGGTATTTCTTAAATCCATTTTTTGGTAGCTATTTGCTTCTTTAACAAATTGAAATTAATTGCTCTCTAGCTCTTGCGTCGAGTGCTCGCTGCTCTCTTCACTTTCAGATTGCTCTATTTCAGGTTGTTTGTCTTCAGATGGTTGGTTTTTAGACGGCTCATCTTCAGTTTTTTTATTGTCAACTTGCTTATTCTCTAGCGCTTTAGCGGCTTTACCTTGACGACGCGCTTCTAGCTCAGATTTGGGTATCCAAGCCCAAGTCATCTCAACGACGATAGGGTCACGGTCGCTATCCGACTCACGGTCATGAATCACGCAAGGAATTACCATTTCACCCTTTGGCGTATTTAAAATATCCAAGCGCTGCTCGTCTGATAATGACGCCACGGCAGCAATCTGACCTTTTTTAATCGGACGATAAAAATTCACCGAATAAGACTTAATCAATAATACGCGGTCAGACGGTAGGTTTAAACCCAAAATGAACCCAGTGGCGGTTTCCGCAAGCAAGGTAATGGCAACGGCATGGACTGAGCCAATATGGTTTTGCACCGCTTTGGTATTATTTAAGCTGACCACCACTTGATTGGGGTCGACAGTCTCATAATAGATACCCGTTGTGCCCACGTACGGCACCACTTTACCAAAGGCTTTCGATAAAATGCTGGCGCGCGCACCCGCCGGTAAATATTTGGTGACTGATAGCAGCTTGGTAAATTGGTTGCTGATAGGTTTTAAGGTGCTATTTGGTTTTTCGACTGGCAATCTTGTGTTGTCAGCTACTTTGGCTGCTCGTTTATTGGTCAGCTTGGTAGGGAGTTTTTTTAATAATCCTGACATACAACATTCCTCAATTTGGAGTGGTTGAATCATATTAATTAACCAAGCTAGTTCATTAGACTAGCCAACTGGGTTAATTAACGGGTGGTTAGAAAATAAGCGCTAAATGAGAAAAGTAACCAGCTTTATCCTAGCAGCTATTTTAACGCTGGCGCATTTCTAACTTAGTAAATTTCTAACTATGGTACATTAAGTGCCGTATCGCTACTATTATTAACATGAACTACTGCGCTTATAAAATATGACTAACGTAACGATACCTTAAATGTTCGCAATAAATATTAGCAATAACATCGCTAAAAGTAAGGTTGCTAAAAATGGTACGACTGAAAAACAGCATCACTGAATGTTAGGTCATTTAATGCAAAAGAGCTACGTTATAATAGCTAGACTTTCACGTGGCTGAAATGCTGAAGTATCGTTGCCGTGATTTTTTAATACTGGATAAGGCTATGCCGGATATGTCTCCTCAAAAACCGACCAATATCATTTATACCGGCGTCGCTGGTACGGGTAAAACCTATCGCTTGCTACAAATCGCGCGGCAATATACCGATTATCTGCCAAGGATAAATGACAAGGATTTATTGGGGCAATTGCTGCAAGAATTAAGCTGGCGTGATGTTGTTTGTTTGATATTTTTGGATTTTAAGTCTAAAAAACAGGACTTGGTTAAGGTGCCGGAAATTGTCAGTCATGAGTTTTTTGTTGGCAAAGCGGCGCAAAATGCGCGTGATAAAAACTTAAGCAATACCGCTTGGTCTGTGCTGCAAATGCATACGCCTGCTAGCTCACAAACGGTGAGTTATAAAAATCGAGCCAGCCAAGCCTATTTTGATAAAGATAATAGCGGCGCATGGTATCTGCTCCCAGAAAGCATGGATTTGTTAAGTAACTTAGCGCAGCAATTGGCCGAGTTTCAACAAGCACAGCGCGAGAATAATAGCCAAAACCAAGAGTTTCGCCAACAGCGCTTTAGTATGGTCAGCTTCCATCAAGCCTATGGTTATGAAGAATTCGTCGAAGGTATCCGCCCGGTGATGGCGGCGACCAGTCCTGCAACGAATAGTTCGTCGCAAATGAGTTACACCATTCAAGACGGCGCATTTTTAAAATTGTGCCAACGCGCTGCTAATGACCCTGATCAGCGTTATGCGATGCTGATTGATGAGATCAATCGGGCTAACGTGTCACGTGTCTTTGGCGAGCTGTTAAGTTTGATTGAATCAGACAAACGTGCTGGCATGACAAATGCGATGACGGTCAATTTGGCTTATTCAGGGCGAACCTTTAGCGTTCCTGCCAACGTTGATATTTATGCCACCATGAACAGCCAAGACCATTCATTAGCGCCGCTTGATATGGCATTACGAAGGCGTTTTCGCTTTATTGACTGCCCGCCGCAGCCTAAATTATTGCCTATTCTTTATCTTAATCTCAATCAAGACTCAGAAGCAGTTAATTCAGTAACGCTTAATACAAAAACAGCTAATCCAGCAGAAAACCGTTATCCAACAGAAACCATTGATTTAGCGAAACTCTTAACGGGTTTAAATAATCGCATCGCGCAAACGCTTGGGGCAGAGGCGCAATTAGGTCATGCGTTTTTATGGTCAGTAGACAGTCTTGAGCAATTGCAAACGGCACTGATTGAACAAATCATTCCGCAATTGGCGCAAGCCGCGGCTGGACAAGTCACGATTTTGCAATATATCTTCCAAGATGAGCAGCAGCCGATAAGTGCGCAGTTTATACAAGATAGCCAAGCGCTCATCAATAATGATGCAGATAATCTGGTTAATCCAAATAGTCCGAATCAGCTGTTTGCAGGACAGCAGTCCTTTCTCGGTCAGTCTATAAGCAGTGGCAGTTATAAAATTAATGCAGATTTATTAGATAACAGCGCTGAGTTTACAAAGCCGTTTGTCTATCAGCGTTTATATTAATAAGGTTGCTAGCTAGTGATGAGTAGAGTATTACAGTCTGAGGGTAAAGCAATAGGTAGCAGCGCTAATGGTGCTAATAGCACTAATAGCGTCAATGCAACTACGACTGATACTCATATTATTACGGTGTTTGAACACCAACGTTTAACAGCACGTGATTTCATGCACGTAGCGGATTTTCACTGGTTAATGGCGCAAGAATATGCCGTTTTTAGTATTAAACGCCAGCAAGGACAATGGCAGCTAAAGGTTGGCCATTATATTGGTATTATTTTATTGCCAAGTGGTATGACACTTGAGATATTGCCCAAGTTGATGGCAAAAATGTCTACTAAGCAAAATCAGCAGCAACCATATGATTCAGCTAAATCTAGCGCTATCAATCAGACGCGCCAATGGGTGCAGGATATGTTGGCTGATTTAACCAATAGTAGCCAATCTAAAAGCAAGCTCCCTAATACAAAAAACTTAGATCAATTTAGCAATCAGTTAGCCGCGCTACCACTCACAGCACTGCCATTATCAGACTGGCTGATTGCGCAGTTTTTACAGCGTTTAGCTTATTATCGACCGACCAAGCACTATCAGACGCAAGTTCATAACCAAGCAGCGCTACAAGGTCGCTTGCTTATCAAAGAGCAATTACGCCACAATAGTATGCAACCGCATAAGTTCGTCTGTGAGAGCAGTGTGCTAAGCCAAGAGATGCTCAGTAATCGTTTGATTAAAAGCGCGCTGGTTTTACTTGCACCGTTATTTTCAGTATCACCGCCATCATTACAGCAGTGGCAACAAGTAGCAGTATTAAGTCGCTATGAGCTGCAGCGGCTTGAGCTGTTATATCAGCAAGCAAAACGCCAGTTAGCGCTGCAGCCTTTATCTCGGCAGCAATTACAAGCGGCGCAGCAGTTATTAGATTTGGCTTATTGGCTCTTGCAACAATCTGACGCCCATACCGGTAATGGTATTGATCCGAATCCATCAGTCGCTCTCAATCCCTCTCAACCACGCTTATGTTTATTGATTGATATGAATCAAGCGTTTGAGCAATGGGCAAGCCTGCGTATAGCGACAATGTTTCAGCAAACCAATTCGGCTTATAAGCCCTTATTTCAAACACAAAGCGTCTGGCTAAACGATGCAGAAGGGCAGGCATGTCTGTCTATTCGTCCAGATTTATTGATATATAAAGCAGCTGCTGACAAAGGTGCTTATTTCAATTTAGGTCAGAAGAAAAATCAGGATGATATAGAAGTCAGTGAGAGCGAGAGCGCAAGTGATTGTAGCTTAGGTAGCTATAGCCACGTGATTGATATGAAGTGGAAGCACCTAGCTCACGCCGGTGCGATTAGCGCCAATGACGCCTATCAGTTGACCAGTTATGCGCAGGCTTACCACGCAGAGCAAGTATGGTTGGTTTATCCGGTGCAAGATGATATCAGGCAACCCGTCGAGCTTAGACAACAAGCTTATAATGAGAGTACAGACTGTCGTAAAACACCTGACCAGCAGTCAAATCCCGCCCGATTATGGCTGATACCTTTTAATGTTATTACGGGAAAGATAAATGGTGGCTTGCTTCCAGACGTAAATGTAGTATAATGAGCGCTGTCGAAAACGACAGTATGTATTATGGTTGATAGAATCGACATTGCGTCAGCGCTATTTGTATTAAGATTTAAGGTTTTTTAAAAGAGTTTAACGATTCTTTGAAAATAATCAAAAATAAGTGTTGACACAACCGGCTTTAACCCTTAATATGTGCACCTCGATAGCAAGTAACATTAACAAGTTAGCGGTATTACCGATAATAAGTTAAAAAGCAAACTATCGTGATAATAGAAAATTTCGGAGTGTGGCGCAGTTTGGTAGCGCATCTGGTTTGGGACCAGAGGGTCGTAGGTTCGAATCCTATCACTCCGACCATCTATTTAAAGAGCCTTACAGGCTTTTTTTTATGTATAATGGTTTAGTTTCTGCTATGCTAAACTTACCAAGATATATAAAAGTCTTCTAAGAGCGCCTGTAGCTCAGTTGGATAGAGCATCTCCCTTCTAAGGAGGTGGCCGCAGGTTCGAATCCTGCCAGGCGCACCATTTAGCCTGTCAATCTTGCCTTTTTGGCAACAGTTATGGCGGTTGTAGCTCAGTTGGTAGAGCCCCGGGTTGTGATCTCGGTTGTCGTGGGTTCGAGTCCCATCAGTCGCCCCATATTTTATTCTGCATTACCTTCCTCACTACATTCAAAAAATATTAAAATAACTCTATTTGCCATTATTGGCATTTTTTCGTGCCTGTCTGTTTAATATTCATGCGTGCTCTCTAAGTTATGATGCTATGCAAACTATTCTGCTGTTTCAATTCTTATCAGTTATAAACTTCCTAGGCATTTAATTATCTAAGCGCCTGCTAGCCTTTTTTCGCTTTTTTTCTTATGATAGATGTCTTTGCTGACTTGCTAGGATTGTCAAATAATTGTTTGACAATCCTTCTTAAATCCAGCTGCTAAATCAAATTATTTGCTTGATGTTTTTAGACGTTTTTTTACTTCGACTTTATCAAACATAAAACTTCTATCGTCAGTTCAAAATAAAATTGATACGTTAATAGTGATGGGCGATGCGACGGGTATAAATTTCCTTACTTGCTGCTATCACAGCGGCCACGCAACACGCAACATTCAGCCCAATCGCACTGTATCGGTTTTAAAGTGAATCCTTTATAGAAAATAAAAATTGCACCTTGAATACTTTAAGAGATTTTGCAGTGATAAGCGCTTTGTCTCTTTTTTTAAATGTGATGGCTATTACGTACATATTACTGAGGAAGTGATGGATGGACGCACTGAGTGTGTTGCTACAAAATGTGCATTTATTCGAAACGAAATATTATCGTTTAAATGGCGTGGGTAATTGGTCTTATTCAATCACAAGACAAGATACGATTTTATTTTATTTGGTGATGTCGGGTGGTTTTGCTATCGATGTCGGCAATGGCCCGCGAGAAGTGCATGCCGGTGATATGATTATGGTTCCAAGTGCGCATAAGCATGTCAGTTACGCGCTAAATCATCATGGTGATAATGCTGCATCGTTAGATGCGTCATTGGCAAATTGTCAAAAACATACATTGGATATTCAAAATGAGGCTGACGGTGAACCCAATTCATCGCTGATACTGATTGAATGTAAGTACGATAAGGCGATGATTCGGCCTTTATTGTCCGTCTTGCCAGCGATATTGCCTGAAATCAGCGAAGAAGCTGATGGTCGGTTTGAAGTCATTGATGTCGAGATTCGGCTGCTGACGTTAGAGACTGAACACGAGCGTATGGGCAAAGCTGCGGTCATCAATCATTGGGCAAGTATTATGATGATTGAGTGCCTGCGGGTATATATTGAAAGTCTACCTGAAGCGACTGATAATTGGCTTATCGCTATGAAAGACCCATTTTTGACCAAAGCGCTGGTAGCGATGCATGAGTCGCCAAGCAAAAATTGGACGATTCATAAGCTCGCTGAGGTGGCAGGAATGTCACGTTCAAGCTTTGCGCAGCGTTTTAAAGAAGTGGTCGGCATACCACCATTGACCTATTTGATGGATTATCGCCTGCGCTTAGCCGCCCGTTATTTGCGGTTGCAGCAAAATAGTATTAGCCGTATCAGTGAATTGGTCGGTTACGCCTCAGATTCGACCTTTAGCCAAGCCTTTAAGCGTGTTTATGGTGTCTCGCCAAAAGCCTATCGCCAGCAGTATCAGCAGCAAACGCTTGCTTAGTCAGCTCTTAACTGTCGTGCATCTTTAAAAAGCGGTACGGCTATTTATGTGCCTGAGCGCTTTTTTTATTCAATACTCATTATTGATTGGATGTTTTTACTGCTTAACAGACCCTTTATCACTGAGTTTGATGCCTAGTATTTTGGTGATGGACAGCTGACAATGTACTGAGGTTCAGGTACTATAGAATCATGAGTTGCCCAAGACTAGATGTACTGATGCGCGTTGATGCGTTGATTTTTTAGCAGGTTATATCTCAATCTCATGGTATGACAGCCATGCGATGGTGATAGCTAATAGGACTTGGGTAATGTTGATTTTTTGCAGCTGATGGTATTTTATGACTGAACCGACCGCTAAACCAACCGTAACCTTAAATGATTCTCAAGGCGCTACTATGCCTACTAATCATACAAACGACGTTAATAAAAAAAGCGTTAATCAAAAAGACGTTAAAAGTAAGGTAAAAAACAATCAGCGAACGGTAAAAAATAAGCAAAAAGGTCAAGTGACGGCTGCGCTTGATAAAGCGGCATTATTGGCATTATTTACTTTGCCAAATGCTGAGCATAACTCTGACGAATTATCAGTCGAAAATCTAGCAGCTGAAAAATTGGCAACTAAACAATTACCGCTTGAACAAGCTGGCGTGAATAGTGACAACGAAATATCTACTAGTCAAATATCTACTAACCAACTAGCTGCCCATCAAACCCTAAGCACTGCCAACACAGAGACCAATGTCGCCGCTCAGCGCGTGGCGCTTTATCGTGCGCAGCATGAGCGTACGCGCCAACTTTATATGGCGTCTGCTGCGACCCGTCCTACTTATTTGGTGCAAACGCTAAAAACACAGTTTGCAGAATATCAGCAATATTTACTGGCGCAGCAGCTGGATAAACGTGGTCTGATGGATACCGATGGGCTAGAGCGCCTATGGCAGCAGCTGCATGTGGTCGATGATATTATCGAAGATATTGTGCGTCATATGCCCGCGCAGCAGCCTGCCGGTTGGCAGTTAACGACGCAAGATGGGCACAATCCATTACGCTTTGCTACCATCGGTAAGCTCAAACATGGCAAGCCTATTTTAGATCAAGGCAGTTTAAACAGCTATGTCCTCGGGCACTTTGGGGTTAGCAGCTTTACTTATGACCGCGGTTATTATATTGGTCATGTGGTTGGTTACTTATTTAGCTGTTACTTCTGTGCCCATTTGTCTATCAGTTATGGGGTTACAACGCTAGGTCCGCAGGTTGTGAGCGACTATGAATATGCCAGTTTAGAGACGCCGCATATGGTGCGACTGCTGCAAGGCCTGGATGGTTATTGCAAAAAGCGTATTTATCAATTGGCGGTTATTTGTGCACGATTAAGCGTATTTGCCAGTGACAAGCGTATCGAGAGAATGCTGATTGCTGAGGTCAATGATTTTGATAAAAAGCTGCAGCAACAGCATTTAGATGTTTTATTATTGCAAGGCTTGATGCCGGATAGTAGTGATTCTACGCCGCTTTTCTAAGATATTAATTCTCTATCATTTACGTTAAAACGTCGATTTATCACCCTTTTTAACTGACCTCCTTAGGATATTCGCTGCTATGCCCGCTTATCATTATAAAGCGTTAGACGACCATGGCAGTGTCCAAAAAGGCTTACTTGAAGGCGATTCTGCGCGGCAAGTGCGCCAGCAGCTGCGTGATAAACAATGGACGCCCGTTGAAGTCACCGCTGTCAATGATAGACAAAGCCAAAGTAAAAACCGCTATAAAAAACCGTCTGCTTATGAGTTGGCATTGCTGACCCGTCAATTATCAGTCTTACTTGCCGCCGGTATTCCTTTAGAGGAAACGCTTGCTGCGGTTGCCAAACAATCGCCAAAAACTCACATCAAATCACTTATGCTTGCGGTGCGCTCGCATGTGCTAGAAGGTTTAAGCTTAGCGCGTGCGTTGCAACAAGCGGCCAGTTTTCCGCCGCTTTATATTGCCACCATTGCGGCAGGGGAAAAATCTGGCCACTTAGATTTAATTCTAAACCAATTAGCAGATTACACCGAAAACCGTTTTGCCCTACAAAAGAAAATCCAAGGGGCGATGGTCTATCCGATTGTGCTGATGGTGATGGCAGTCGGGGTGATTATGGGGCTGATGAGCTTTGTGGTGCCCAAAATTGTCAAAGTGTTTGAGCAATCCGAGCAAGCGCTACCGCTGATTACCCAAATTGTCCTGAGCTTATCAAATATCATTACCCAGTGGTGGTGGTTGATGCTTTTGGTATTGGCAGGAGCGGCGTTTTTGTTTTATCGCTTTGCCCAAACCCAAGCGGGTAAATTAGCGATAGACAGCATTGTGCTCAGACTACCGATATTAGCGCGCTTATCAAAAGGGCTTAATGCCGCACGCTTTGCCAGTACGCTTGCGATATTGGTGCGCTCAGGTGTGCCGCTGATTGAAGCTTTACATATTGGCGCGGCGGTCACCACCAACTTACACATTCAAAAAACCATTATCACCGCAGCTGATAGGGTGACAGAAGGCTCAAGCTTATCAAGTCAATTAGACAAGTCCAGCTACTTTCCACCAATGATGGTACAAATGATTAAAAGTGGTGAAAATTCAGGCGAGCTTGAAAACATGCTCAGCCGCGCGGCTAATATGCAAGAAGCGGAAGCGACCAACTTTATCAGCACCTTACTGTCGTTACTTGAGCCGTTGATGCTAGTGCTCATGGGCGTGGTGGTGATGATTATTGTGATGGCGGTGATGCTGCCGATTGTGAATATGAATGACTTGGCAGGCTAGTAAACACTGTTTCTTATATATCTAAATCGCTTGGACTTACTTGATTTACTTCTATCCGACTTAAACTTTCCTTTTATCTACCTTACTAAATCCTGCGCTAGCTTTCTTAAGCTTTGCTCACTGTTGTACATTGTTGAAGACGGGGGCTATATACTTCAGTCCGCTTAGGCAGTGGGTTATAGTAGCTAGCGTCAATCCGCTTTGACTTTCACTTTGTATTCTAAAGGTTTTATATTATTTATTATCTGCTCATATGAGATTTGCCGCTTTTGTCAGGTTTACATGGGCAAAATCAGTAACTGTGAGGATAATCTAATCGCAGCGCTGGATAAAAATAAAAGCATGGTCTATAGTGATAATCGATTCAATATTCATTAAGACCACGCTAATATTACCTGAGCGCTCCTGACCACTTATATAACTGTGACGATAAAAGCGATGATTATGACTAAAAAAAACCAAGTAAATATAATGCCGCAGACTGTTATTGATAACGCTCAAACACCTGACGCTATTATGAATGATGATAGCAAAACGACGATGCGCGGCCATCAGCCAATGCGTAATAGCCAGTCTGGATTTACCCTCATTGAGATTATGGTGGTGATTGTGATTTTGGCTATCCTTGCAGGTTTGGTGGTGCCAAAAGTGGTCGGGCAAAGTGATAAGGCTCGCGTCAAAACCACTGAAACGGCGCTTGCTACGGTATCCAATGCCCTTGATATGTACAAGGTTGATAATTCACGTTATCCAACCACTGCCCAAGGTCTAGAAGCACTGACCACGCCGCCCGCTGATGCGAAAAACTATCCTGATGGTGGTTATATAAAAGGTGGTTATCCGACCGATGGTTGGGAAAATGAGATGCAGTATGTGGCGCCGGGTAGTGAAGGTCGACCTTATGATCTATTTTCGTTGGGTGCAGATGGGCAGCAGGGCGGTGAAGGGCAGGATGCGGATATTTATGCTCAGTTATAAGGCTATCCTGAAGCATTATTAGAAAAAAACTCAGTTATTTGCTAATAATTGAGTTTTTATAGGTTAAGACCGTATTAATACTCTCTAAATATCAACCAATAAGGTCTTATTGGTTGATATTTTTTATTAAAACTAAAATAAGTGTCAGTACAGATTATAAGCAGCAATATCATTACTGTATGCTCTGATATTCATACTATCGCCAAAACAGTCAGGGTTTAATCAGCGCTTATTGCAAGCGGTTATAACAAGCGATCATTAAAGTCCGTCATCAGAGGTATTATTTATGTCTATAAAAACAGCAACTTTAACTGTTATTAATAAACGCGTTTCTCGAAAATCTCACCTATTAGCGCTTGCTCTTATGAGCAGCTCATTGCTGACAGGATTATCAATGACGTCGATGAGCGCGCAAGCAGCAGGACTAGGTGAGCTGTTTGGCAATAATAATGCAGCGCAATCGAAGTTTTTGCCGGTTGATAAAGCCTTTCAAGTGGGCAGTATAACCAAAGCGACCTCTAAAGGTACGCAGTTATCGATTACTTTTGATATCACGCCCGGGCATTACGTTTATAAAGACAAGCTTACTGTCAGTTTTCCTAAGGGCATCAGTGCCACGCCACTTAGCTTCAGTCAGTCGACAGTGTCTATTGATGATCCAACCTTTGGTAAGGTGCCTGTCTTTACGCAAAAAAATATGGTCGCAACCACCACGCTGACCACCAATAATGGCAAAGGCGCCAAAAATGTACCGGTGATCATTGGCTGGCAAGGCTGCTCTAAAGCGGGGCTATGCTATCCGCCAGAGAAAATCAAAACCACGGTAAATATTGCTACGGTACGTAAATAAATAATCCCGTCAGCAAATAATCACGTAAATAGATAGCGCTTCAATTCAAGCAAGCATAGGTAATACATAGCATATTAGTCATCAATAGGTAGCGTTTCATGTCCATTAAGACAGCAGAAAAAACTTCATCGCGAGCAACGATTCGTGCTTCCAAAAAGTCGTATCTCTTAGCATTTACTATCGCCAGTGGCTCGTTATTTACCGGTCTTTTACCGACGGGGCTGACTGCGCTAGTCGCTACTGGAGTGAGCGCGACCTCCATGTCTACGCAAGCGGCAGGACTGGGTGATTTATTCGGTAATAAAAGCGCTGCCCAACCGAAGTTTTTGTCAGTTGATCAGGCTTTTCAGGTCAGCACTAGTAGCAAACCTGCCAATAATGGCACCCGCTTAGCGATTAATTTTGACATCACGCCTGAGCATTATGTTTATAAAGACAAGATTAAACTGACCCTGCCAGCGGGCGTTACTGCTGCGCCTTTTACCTTTAGCCAAAAGCCAATTTCAATCGATGATCCAACTTTCGGGCGCGTACCGGTATTTGATCAAACCAATATGGTTGCCAGCACCATTTTGACCAATAGTAATGGCAAGAGCTTAGATAATGCTGCTGTAACGATTGGTTGGCAAGGCTGCGCCAAAGCAGGGCTGTGCTATCCACCTGAAAAAATCAACACCACGGTTAATATTGCTGCCGCGCCGCCAAATTCTGCAGCAAATAGCGCCAGTACTTCCGCTACAAATTCTACAACGAATGATAGCGTTGCAGACAGTGCTCAGTTATCTACAACTGCAACTGAGGCTAATAATGCTGCTGTAGAGCAAAACTCGTCAGATGATGAAGTGATTGATTATGCCTTGCTAGATGATGAAACTTTAGAGGCAGAGCTTGGTGCTAGCAATACCATTTCTGGTGCCGATGAACAGGTGGTAGGTGGCAATGTCACAAGTGAGGCTACAGACAATGGCGCTGCAATAAATAATGCTGCTGCAACAGACAAAAATACAGTAACTGGCAATAATGCGGTCGATAGCGATCCTTTTGGCTTGGCTTCTCATCCGTGGTTAGCATTAGTATTATTATTTTTGGCAGGGTTAGGCTTGGCATTGACACCATGCGTGTTGCCGATGCTACCGATTGTCGCCAATATCGTTGCTCGCGAAGATAACCCAACGGTGAAACGCGGTGTTATTTTGACCAGCAGTTATGCTATTGGTGTCGCAACGGCTTATGGTATTTTGGGTGCGGTCATCGCTGTGTTTGGCGAATCCTTAGGTATTATTGGTTGGCTGCAAAACCCTATTATCTTGATTAGCTTTGCCATTGTCTTTGTCCTACTGGCGTTATATATGCTAGGTGTGTTTAGCATTCGTCTGCCAAGTTTTATTAGCCGTAAAATGCAAGGCTTAAGCCAGGCAGGGGATAGTAAACTTGGTAGTACGGGCGGTAGTTTAATCGCCGGTTTTTTATCCGCTTTAGTGGTATCGCCGTGTGTTTCTGCGCCATTATTTGGTGCGCTACTTGCAGTATCGACGATTGGTAGTCCGCTACTTGGGTTTGCCGCCTTATTCATGCTGGGTTTTGGTTTATCAGCACCGCTTATCTTAATCGGTGCCACCCAAGGTAAAATCATGCCCAAAGCTGGCGAGTGGATGAATTGGGTTAAGCAAGGTTTTGCTTTATTGCTTTTTGCCGTTGCACTGTTATTGATTGAGCGCGTCTTTATCTCGCCTGTGATGCTGATGGTGTGGGCACTATGGTTTATGGTCGTGGCAATGTGGGCGTGGAGCTGGTTGGGTAAAGGTCGTATGCTGACCCAAGCACTAGGGCTGATTGCCGGTATTTGGGCGGCTTGTTTAATCATTGGTGCCGCATTGGGCAATGATGATAGCTTACATCCGCTGGCGTCATTGAGCGCCGCGCCGATGATGCAAACGACGTCAGGTCAGCCACTGGCCAATAATAACGCGACAGACGAACATATCACCACCCTTGCCGAGCTCTATACAATTATCGCCGCCAACCCCAAAGTTATTGTCGATTTGACCGCTGACTGGTGTGTTGAATGCCGGATTATGGATAAGAATTTATTTCATAATCGTCCAGCGCAGATGCAAGATTGGCAGTTGGTACGACTTGATATCACAGAAACCACAGCCGATTCTAAAGCAATCTTAGCGCGTTATAAATTATTTGGTCCGCCAGCATTGCTGTATTATCAAGATGGTCAATTGACCAATCAGCAAGTTGGTGAGATTGGTCGCTCAGAGTTTGAACAAACCTTAATGGCACTAAACCAATAACGCCATTTAGATAAGTCTTTCTTTATTCTTAATAGAAAAAAGCCAACGTCCTTTAATAATAGGGCGTTGGCTTTTTTACTTTTATTAAATAGCGTGTTTAGTTTATGCGCTAAAGTCTTGGTTTCGCGGCACTTATTCTTATTTAGCTTATTATTTATACTGGTATTATGCAGCGATAACGCTAGTATAGTACACATATTTTCATTACAATAAAGCAACATTGCCGAAGGAGCATTACCTTACGTAATGGCTGCCTTTTATGTCCCAATTTATTGATTTTCTTTTAGTTCTTATTCTATTTTAGCGTTAATGCTAATGGCTATATTAATTATCTCATATACTCTGCTGACGATGGTGTCAGTTAGATAAAGGACACTTATGCTTTTCCATATTACTCCGCAGCGCACCTCTTTGCCATTTATTAAAGCGCGAAAAAACACCAACTCTCAGATGCCTAAACGCTATTTAACGATAGCGGTTGGTATGGCGCTCACTTGTTTTACGCTGCAAGGCCATGCGGCAAATGGCGGTGAGATTTATGAGGATTTGCCTGTAGAGGATATCGCATTTGAGGCTGAATTGGATAAGTCCTCGAAAAGTGTCAATAAGCGCGTCGTAAATCCGAATGCTGCCACGCAAAGCGATAAAGTCATAAGCAAAGATTTCGTCGCTCAGCAAGCACGATTGTTTTATGAATGTACCCAAGTTCAGACCAGTGCTGCCCGTTTAGCCTGCTTTGATAAAGTGGCGGAAGAAGGCAAAAAGCCAAGCTATACCACCACTAAGCAGCCAGTAGATTTGGCAAAAACCTTTCAAAGCACGCTTGCCGGTAATCCACAAGTTGTCCTTGTAGAAGAAAATAGCACCGTCATGACGAATGGCAATGCGGTAGCCAATGGGGCGGCAGACAGTCAGCCTGCGGATACAGAAACCTTAGACACCGTTGGACTGACGCAAAGAGAAGCTGAGGTATTAGAAAGCGTGGGTGTCACACAAACGGACATCGAAAAATTCACCCCACTAAGTTTATCTTATGATTTGGATAAAAACAGTGAGCGCGGGAAGTGGACCGCTAGACCGTACCGACCGACCTATATACTACCAATATTTTATACCTTTGATCCCAATTTAGGCCCAAATACACCATCGCAACCTGCAGAGCCTTTGACGTCTAACGACACGCGTAACACTGAGTTAAAATTCCAGCTGTCTTTAAAGACCAAAGTAATGGAAGATTTGTTCGATACCAGTGCGGATTTGTGGTTTGGTTATACCCAAGAGTCGCATTGGCAAGTTTATAATGAAGACAACTCGCGACCATTTCGTGCGACCGACTATCAGCCTGAGATATTTTTGACTCAGCCAGTATCAGCCGACTTGCCTTTTGGTGGTCGTTTACGCATGTTGGGCGCGGGGGCAATTCACCACTCTAATGGGCAAGATGATCCCTTATCACGCTCGTGGAATCGTGCGTATCTCATGGCAGGGGCAGAGTGGGGCAAGCTATCGGTTATACCGCGTCTATGGGCTCGCGTTAATAACGAGAGCTCTAGCAGTGAAGACAATCCAGATATCGAGGATTACATGGGTTATGGTGATATCAAATTCTTATATGATTTGCCTGCGCAACAGAGTATCAGCGGTACCTTGCGCTATAACCCAAGCACCAATAAAGGCGCGGCGCAAGTCGATTATGTCTACCCATTAAGCAAAAACGTTAATGCCTATGTACAGCTATTCCAAGGTTATGGCGAGTCCATTATTGATTATAACCATGAAAATACTTCTATTGGTTTTGGGATCATGCTCAACGACTGGAAAGGTTTCTAATATAAGCGCGTCTATAGGCATCGTCCGATGCGCCATTTAGCGCCTTATCAAAGCGGACTATGGCTGGCAGAGTATGGAGACATACGCTGCCAGTTATGCCGTATTTATCGCAGTACGCCGCAATTATAACACCTACCAACTCATTCCTCATCAAGTCCGCTAAATAAATATTCATTCTTTACCAAACTGCGCCAGCAGGTTAATGACCGTTTTAATAGCGGCTTGCTCTGCTCATATTGTCATCACAGTATGGCATGGCTACCCAAACCCTTTGAGGTTGATATCGCTGTGGGCACTGTTCTCTCTATTCAAGCAGCGACCTATTACGATTATCCAATACGACAGGCGATTCGTGCTTTTAAGCATCATGAAGATATGACCAAGTTGCCGTTATTGCTACATGTATTGCGTCAATTGCCTAGGCCGCACGGCTGCCATCAGGATAATAGTGTCATTGTTGCGATGCCAACGACGGAACAACGTTTAGTTAAACGAGGTTTTGACCCGGTCAGTATTTTAGTCGCGCAATTGTCTAAGCATTGGCACATTCCACTTTGGCAAGGCGTAAAACGTATCGATGATACTATCAGTCAACAAGGGCTGACACGTGCCGAGCGCTTAACCAACTTAGAAAATGCCTTTGCTTTAAGCGAAAATCCTCCGGTTAAACGCTTATTATTATTTGATGATGTCGCCACTACAGGTGCTAGCCTACAAGCATTAGGTCATGCTTTAAGCGGTCAGTCTACCGGCTTATCGGTCATTAATTCTAAGAACTCTAATCAATATCACCTATCAGCCTATGCGTTAGCGCACGGCAGTCAATTGTAAAATCTGTTTCTATCAAAAAATTGTTTCTATTCATTTATAATAACTATTATGTTGCTAATATGTTGCCTTAACGTTATATTATTGACACATTTTACCTACATATTTCGATTTTTATCGTTTAAATAAAATGCCATGACTATGGTTCACGTTTTAAACGCTTAAATCAAAAAATACATTGAACAAAAGTATCGTTACTGTATGACGATTGTTTCTATTGGAACAAAAATTGCATATATTTTAATGGATATAGTTAAAAAAATAATAAGCTGAGAGTAGGCTTTAGAAGGGCTAGGTACGGTAATTATTACTATGACAGACCTAGGATTTATCAAAGATAGTGACAGCTATAGATAGGGATTTGATGTGAACGCATCTACAAATAAGGTAGCACAAAAATTACGAATGAGCAGCTCAGGATTTACCCTGATAGAGCTGATGGTAACGATTGCCGTGCTTGCTATTATTGTCGGTATCGCAGCCCCTAGTATCAGTACCCAGCTTGCCAATCAGCGCGTAAAGTCGACGACGGCTACATTGGCTAATGCGTTAAAAGAAGCGAAAGCTGAAAGCATTATTCGTCGACAGAACCTTACTTTAAGCTATAACAATACTAGTACACCTAAAATGATTACGATTACTGCTCCTGATGCAACCATTATTGCGAGTTATAGTTATAATGTTAAAAACACTATCAAGCCAGACACAGTCGTAACTATTGTCTTTGAGCCAAGTAAACGGGTTAACACGGCACGTACTTACACAATCTGTGATAGCAGTAATAATGCGACGCCGCGCCAGATTGAGGTTAATCGAGTCGCTAATATCATTAGTAAATTGGGAGGAACATGTCAATGAATAATCCAAACTCTCAAAGTGGTGTGGGATTAGTTGAGGTTATGGTCGCGTTACTGTTATTAATGGTAGCAGTATTAGGCTATAGTGCCTTACAAGGTCAGGCTATCAAAGTAACTAACGAGTCGCTTGAGCGTTCTCAATCATTAGTAATGATGCGCACAATAGCGGAAAAAATTCGTGCCAATCCTTCTGCTATTGTTACGTATGAAACCGCTCTTAATTCATCTACCTCTCCTACTGCCCCTGCTAGTTTGTGTGGTTTAGATGGAACTGCTGTTACTGCTTTATGTGAGCCAGAAGAGCTTGCCACGGCTGAGAGCTATAAAGTTAGAACTGAATTGCAGAATTATGACTTTCAGATACAGATGCATCCTTGTCCTAATACTGGCGGTACAGGAGCTGATGCAGCAACTAACATTATGTATTCATATTGCTTAATATCCGCATGGGGTAATACTACGCCCACTATTGGTACGAATAAGGACACAGATTGCTTGACTAAACGGGTGATTAAGGATGGAGCATTAGAAGAAGCGGGCGGTAGCTACCACCCTAAAGCCACTTGTATGATGATGGAAATCTGACATGCATTCAAAAAATCATAGACTCGAAGCGTTTCATATAAATTGCCTAATAGCACAACCAAGGCGGTTTTCTATATCTGAAAAAGATAAAGGTTTTACTCTGATTGAGCTTATGATTGCGTTAGTACTAGGGTTACTTATCTCTGCTGCGGCATTACAAATTTTTTATACTAGTTCAGTCAATAGTCGTCGTCAAGAAGCAAGCTCGCAAATACAAGATAATGCTATCTTTGGTTTTTCACAGATGCAAAAAAACTTAAGACGTACTAATTATGGTGCCAAATCCACAAGCGCTCATGATGAATACTTTATGAACCATTTGACCCCACAAGGTGGCGTTGTATTGACAGCGCCAGTTGAAGCCTCAGGTAAATGGTTAGAGGGTAATTTATCCGGTTTGGTTTTAGGTGGCGCAGCTATTTCAAGCGATTGGTTATCGAACAATGCCTCTATAAAAAGTGTAAGCAATTTAAATGGTATCGCAAATAGTGATCAACTGACTATACAATATCAGTCTGGTCAAGAGGAATCATATGATTGTGAGGGTGATCAAATACCAAAAGATTTCTATGTCATTGAACGCTATTTCGTTCGTATGGATAGCACCTCTAACCCAGCTACACCGGGATTAGCGTGTGCATCAGCGATATATGATTACAATGAGTCTGCTGCCGGCAGTGCCAGTGGTATTGATATAAAGCAGTATACTGTTCCCGCTAAGACCACACCACCTACTGCGCCTGCTACTGTAAAAGCTAATAACCTATTGGATGTAGGCACAATTATTATTCCTAACGTCGATTATTTTAGAGTGATGCTCGGAGTATCAAATAGTACTGGGTTTGCAACTTATCCGGATAGAACTCGTATTGCCTATATGCCCATACCTGTTAGTCGTACTCTTGCAGCAGATCAGCGTATCGTCAGTTTACAAATTGGTATATTGGCACGATCAGACAACCCAACGGCAACTCCACAAACGAATAGCAACTTATCTTTTACAGTGCTTGATAAAGCAAACGTTAAACTTAACACAGCAGCTATTGCGGGACCTACCTATTTACGCAATGTCTATGAGACCACCGTCCTATTACGTAATGCTAGGGGAGGCTTATAATGAAACAGCCGTCAGACAATCGTTCTAACTTACCTATTGTTAATAATCAATCAGGGGCGGTTTTAATCGTTGTCCTTTTTACTTTAATTCTGATTATGGTTGTGGGAGCGATAGCTATTAAACAAAGTACCACAGACTTAAAAGTTGCCACTGCAGATCAAGTTAATAAACTGCTTTTTCAAGCAAATGACGCCGCCTTAATGAAAGTAGAAAAAGAAGATCGTATTTTAAGTGATCGTAGAGAAAGTGTGGATACATTAAAAGGCTATATGTCGAGCTCACAGCGCGAAGGCCATGAGGTTAGCTTTTGCGTGAGACCACGCAGCAGCAAGCTTTTTAGTATACTTGAAATCAGCGAACTTAATAAAAGTAATGAGCTATTAACCAGTAGAAACAATGGCTATTGTAACCCTCAAGCTAGTGATGATTATGTCAGCGAAGGCCGAGTCATAACGCAAATGACCTTCGTTAGGCCTGTTACTGTAGATGATGAAGGAGTCTTTTATAAGGAAGTAGAAGGAACTTTATCAAACGACTTTGAAAAACCAGAAACCGGTGGTAACGTCACAATTGAATGTACAAGCTTCATAGGTTATGTAACATCAGTCATACCCGCATTATCTCAGGCCCCTTTAGGCAATTCATCAAACACAGGTACTACCACTATAGCAGGGTGTCTTAAGCAGCCACGTAGAGGTGCTAATAATGTTGATAAATGTTTGACAGACTTAGGCGTGCCATTCCAAACACAGCAACAGACGTATCTTAATCAGCCGGTCGGTGTTGAATGTATCTCTGGCAGCTAGAAAAAAGTATATCTCAAATGATTGGCCATCACAGACTGGATAAAGAATGTGATTTTTCTAAAAAATCAAAATTATATGGGTGGTTATTATGAAAATCTTAAATAGCAAAACAAAAAACGCACCCCATCCTTCTGCCAAAGGCTGGTCTTTAAAAGTATTATCGACGGTTATTTTAGGTTGTATGGTAAGCAGTGCAGGACATACTTCTGATTTAGAGATCTATCAAGGAGCAACCTATGGTAATGCTTCTATAATGATGATGCTTGATAACTCAGGTAGTATGAATTACAACAGTATTAGCGAGGACTATTCTAATATATCCTCTAGAGATAGCACTTCTTCTGATACTGAAAAAGAGTATATTTATAATGATAATGGCCTGAAGACAGATACATTTTATGAATATGAAGTCACTTATGTAAAAAAGGGTGGGACGAAATACTACGACCGTATGTCACGTTTAAAAATGGCTCTAATTCCACTGTTTGCTCATCCGAAAAGTACGGCTGCATTTGGTAAAGATGTTGATTTAGAGAAATATAGAATTGGTCTGGGAAATTTCCGTTATAAACAAGGTGGTTGGTTTTCTAATGAAGAAAATGGGGGCAAAATTGTATCGCCAATATTGGATCTAACTTTTGAAAATAGAAAGCTTCTCATAAAAGAAATTATCAAGATGAAGCCAGAGACTAACACGCCTATTGCTAATGCGTATACTGAAGCTGGTGCCTATATGCTTGGTAATAAAACTTCTCGTTCGACAAGTTCAGATAGTGGTTTTTCAGAATCAGCAGACACTACTAAAATTAGGGACAATAGTAAATACAAATCCCCTATCGGTGCTGTACAAAGTCAGTGTGATGGCTACGGTGTCTATTTTTTAACGGATGGTGTACCTAATAAAGCAACAAGCTCTACTAAAAACTTAATGAATGAGAGTCTATTGGGCGGTTCGTCACTAATAAATAGTTGCAGTAGTGGTAGTGGTTGGGACTGTATATTTGAGTATTCTAAGGCATTATATTCTAAAAATAATACTAAGAATACTCTTGTTGCTACAGCAACAGTAGGCTTTGGTAAAGACTTTAAAGAACTCGAGGCACAACCTAAGATTACAAAACCCTTTACTAGACCTAGCGGTGCTATTGAAAACGTGGAGGTATATGACTGTGAAAATAGTAACATTACCAGTCAGCATGCAAAGAATTTATGTAAGCTAGGTGAAAAAGGCGAAGGCTATGGTTCAGGAGGGTTTTATTATACTGAAACTTCACAGCAGATAGCTAAGAGCATTAAAAAATTTATTGAGGATGTGAGCAAGGCTGAAATTGATCCGATATCAGCTGGTACGATGTCAGTACCTTTAGATAGCTTAGGTGGATTGAAATCGCGTCAATTTGCTTATCTGCCGATATTAGAGCCTATACCTAAATCTCCGCTATTATGGAATGGCAACCTTAAAAAATACAAAGTAAAAAATGTGACGTTAGTAGGCGCTGATGATAAATTCGTGTTTGCTGATAATACAGGATTATTTGCAAAAGATACTCATGATCTTTGGAATACTTTCGATGGTACTCGTCCAGATAACCAACGACCTGACAGAGGTCAACCGCAAGTTGGCGGCGCATATCAAAAAATATTTGAAAACGCTGATGCACCTATCATTGGTGATAGGAACTTATTTGTCGATAATGGTAGCAATTTAACCAATTTAAAAGTAGTAGATAAAAAACCTATAAACTTTAATGCTTTGACGACTGCAAACGGATATGACAATCCTAAAAAAATAACCCTACTCAGCTTTATGGGCTATAGCGAACCAACAAGTACGACGGTAACAGATGGTAGAGCGTTAACGTCTACTCAAGATAAATGGTTGAAAAATATCGGTGGTGTTTTACATTCTATACCGCAGCTCATTACGCAAAAAGTCGAAGTAAAAGCCTCGGGAGAATTTGATAACAGTAGCCGAAAAGATTACGTTATCTATGGCTCTATGGATGGGGCGCTACATATGCTCGATGATAGCACTGGTAAAGAGACCTTTACCTTTATTCCCAAGCAGATTCTAGATTTACAACCAGATGCGATAATAGGGACTGGCACTGCTAAAGATGGTAGCTATCCTTACGGTGTAGATGCGCCATGGTTGACTTACGTCTCATATACCAGCAAATCCAAAACAACTGGCACCGGGGCAGCGGCAAAGACCACTAATACTTACGAATCCGATCAAAGCTTTGCTTTAGGTGGTCTACGTATGGGTGGTTCGATGTATTATGCTTTAGATGTCTCAGATGTCACTGCGCCTCAAATTATCTATGGTGTCGGTTCTAACTATGCTAATAGATTGAAAGGCGATACTGTTGCATTAGGTGGTACTATAAATAATGCTACAAGTACCGCAACGACAGGAAGTAACGAGCAAAAAGCCTTTGCAAAAATGGGGCAATCATGGGGTAAGCCAACGCTTGGTTATGTCAAGAGTGGTGGTAAAAAGGTCATGGTCAGCTTTTTACCGGGGGGTTACGATACCTGTTACGAAGATTCTAAGTTTAAGTTAAATACCAGTTATCCTACGGATGTACAATGTAATAATAAACCAGCAGCTCAAGGTAGCGCTGTATATATGGTACAAATGGGAGAAGTCGAAACCAAATCTAATAAAGAAGAGACGGTAAATACTGCTAAAAACAATGGTAAATTACTCTGGTGGGCTAATAATGAAGGTAGCTCAAAAGATAGCACTACACGTAGTAGCTCATTACAGTATTCTAGAGCAGCTGATTTAAAACATAGTGTGGTTACTCAAATCAGAGCGCTAGATCGTAACTATGATGGTTTTATTGATCATATATATTTTGCCGACTTAGGCGGTCAGGTATGGCGTGTGGATATTAACAATAATAAAGACACGGACAACTTCAAAGTAGATCGCGTTGTCAAAGTATTAGATGTTAGTGATCAGGTCGGTACTGGTGATGCACCACCGCGTTTTTATGAGCGTCCACTGATTACTTTTTATAATGGCAAGTTTGACTATAAAGATGCCAAAAATGTCGCAGGTAGCTCTTCTGGTGTTCAAGCAATGATTACAGTAGGTACTGGAGATCGTAGCAATCCTGTGACTGCATCGAGAAGCAAAGCTGATGCGCTTTATACAGTTGTAGATAAAGATGTGACGCGTAGTGACTTATTTAACTACGGAACGGGAATTGTTCCTGAGATAGTTTTACGTACACCAGTCATTAAAGTTCCTGGGGCGAATGACGATAGTAACAAACTCCAAGCGTTAACATTTTCTGCTACAGATATAGGTTCGAACGGTATTAAGAAGAGAATGCAAAGTAACGTTATTCAAGGTTGGTATATGCCATTTACTCATTGGTTAGGAGTAGAAGAAAAGGTAGATGGCAAGTACAAACTCAAAATGTTTAACGAGCCTGATGCTATTGCCAGTGTTTTGATATCTTCCTCATTTAACCCTGATAAAGGGCAAGAGATTAAAGCCTGTAGTGCAGGTGTCAGAGGATCAACCCAGCGCGAGCGAACGTGTTTGCCATACGGCGCTTGTCTCGATGCTACAGGTAATGATGTAACGACATTACGCTCAACCTTTAATGCAGGATCGGGCATTGTAGATAATATAATCAGTCAATTTAACGATACTTCTGTTTTTACCAGTCTAGTAAACCGCTGTGAAGGCGATGACTGTAAGCCTAAGTTAATCTGTCCTGATGGTAACTGTGGTAATGACAAGCCTCCTGTGTTCGAAGAGTGTGTTGGTCCGAGCTGTGGCGTTGACGGCGGTATCAATGCGGACAAACGTGTCAATCCATTAAGCTGGTTGGAATATTGATATGACAACTAAAGCGAATAGTTATCCGACTCTGCACAATGGTTTTACCTTAATAGAGCTGATGATCGTTGTCGTAATTATCGCTATCTTAGCTGCCATTGCTATTCCAAGCTATCGTGCTTATGTGATTCGCAATGCCGAGGCAGATGCACAACGAAAAATGCTCATGCTATCCAATGAGCTTGAGCAATGGCGCGCTAAGGCGTTGACTTATAAAGGTTTTGCGCCAAAGACAGATGCTATTGCTCCTACAACAGGCGCAATTAATTTACCTGCCAATAATCCACGCTATATTATTAGACTCGGTCATGTGGCTGGCAGTCCTCGCGTATTCAGTCCTCTAAATGAAGGTAGCGCGCGTGCGATGGGTTGGGTCATGATGGCGACACCCGTCGATATCACAGGAGCCGAAAGCTTTATGATGGACAGTCAAGGCATGCGCTGTGCAAATAATGTCAGCTTTGATATCACTGATCCCAATTGCGGAGCAGGAGAAACAACTTGGTGACACTATCGTTTAAACAACGTCCTGAAAAGCAGAGTTATCCATCACGCTTATATCCAAAACAATTAGGGTTTACCTTAATAGAGCTGATGATTGTGGTGGCCATCTTAGGTATATTAGCTGCTATTGCTTACCCCAGCTATCAAGGCTACGTCGAGCGAGCCAATCGTGCAGATATGATGAGCGAGATGCAACAAATTGCCAGTCGTATCGAGTCCAATAAATTAAACTATAAGCGCTATGACAGAATACCTTTAACTACTGTGTTAACAGGCAGAATAGCTGCGAATGGTAGTGTGAGTTTTCCCTCTGCTGGTACGGCACTATATAACGTGATAGTAGGTACAGGAACATGGGGAGAGGCAGACTGGACGACAAGTACTGGTACATTAGGAGGGGCTGACTGGATGATTAGAGCCACTCCAGTTGCAGGCCTGCGTATGGCGGGTGATGGTATCCTTACTTTAGACAGTCAAGGCGAAAAGTGCCGAATTGTAAACGCTATTGCAACATGCGGTATGGATAACGAGTGGCAATAAATGATGTATATTAATATTCATTGACAAAAAACGTCAGCTTAGCTTACTTTCTACTACTAAAGATGACATAAATTGACAGTAACTAGTAGGGTAAGCGTAATATTTAGCGTCGGTTAATACTTGACTGAAAGGCTTAAAAGCTTAACAAAGTGATAATAATTAAATAATCGGCTTAAACATATCCTATAAGTAATGATTTGGCACATTATGTGCAACATTTAAAACAAGAAAGAAATTCTATTTATAACTGACAGTGATACCATTAATCTACTGTCATATTATCCTAAAGGACAAGTCTATGAACGCTCAAAAAGGTTTTACCTTAATCGAACTAATGATTGTTGTTGCTATTATCGGTATTCTGGCAGCGGTCGCTGTTCCTCAATATCGTGAATACGTTTCAACTACGTATGGTGCAGCTGCTCAAACTGGTGTAAATAATTTTATGCCGAAAGTACAAGCTTGTGTACAAACAGGTATTGGCTGCGATACGTTAAAATCTGAATTAAATGCAGCGAATTCGGCGGGTAATACTAAAGTTGGTGCGGCTGCTACTGGCGCGGCCTTAGCAGAACAAACAGCCTTTACTATCAAAGCAGTCAATCCAGGTTGTATAATAACTGGAGCTCTTGATGCTAACGGCGCTTTAACATGGAAGTTTAAAGAAAATACAGCAGCTACTAAAGAACAGTGTGCTAAAGGCGCTAAGTTAGACGTGACAGCTGATTATGGTTCAACTTTAGATGCAACAGTAAATGCTATTTCTTAAATAAAAGCAGAATTATTTTTAGTTTTACCTATCCCTAGGATTATAATCAATAAAAAACCAAACAGCATGTTTGGTTTTTTATTGATTTGTAAGCTCTTAAATTTGTTAGATTGTACAAATACTGCATAATCAATGTTATTGCTATTACATAGAATGAAATAAGAAAAAATATTCGCAAGCAGGCTTTACACTTATTGAAATATTAATAGCTATTATTGGCATTTTAGTGGTAGTAGCTGTCCCTAATTATCAAGTATATAATAAAAAAGCTAAACAAGGTGCTTGTTTACAAAAAGCGAAAAACTATAGTAACAAGGTGTTTTATATACTTAATGACGAAAGTGATAATAGTGTAGTGCCTATAGCTCCAGTTATAACCGCTTGTCATTCTATTACTGATGCCACAGGTTGGACATTAAATACTCAACAAAAAATTGTTGCTATTGCAAAAGCTCCTTCTAATGCTCGTATAGAATGCGATATTCCTAACGGTACGCCTTGTGTAATATTGCCTTGATTTATATTTTATTCAACTACATAAAAAACCACCTAACAGCCCTTTTAAATTGATAGCCATTAGGTGGTTTTTTAATTATCTCGATACATTGAGTAGTTTTTAAGTCTTAGCTACTTCTCCAAATACTGAATCTTACCTTCTACACCATCCCACTTTTCAGCTTCTGGCAACTGTCCTTTCATCTCGGTGATGTTTGGCCACTTCTGTGCCAGTTCTTCATTTAGCTGCGTAAATATCTCTTGCCCTTTTGGCACTTCATCTTCTGAGAAGATGGCATTGGCGGGACACTCAGGCTCGCATAGCGCGCAGTCGATGCACTCATCAGGGTCGATGACAAGGAAGTTCGGTCCTTCATAAAAGCAGTCTACAGGACAGACTTCCACACAGTCGGTGTATTTGCAAAGAATGCAGTTCTCTGTAACGACAAAGGTCATAGTACTGTCTACCTGTTATTGGATTGGGCGAAATAGAATAGATTAAAAATAAGGCACATTTTAGCGCTTTTACCACTAATTGACAATTCCCTTTAATGACTAATGATTTCCTTTAGATGATAAAGTAAGTCATGCGCCTGCTTTGGCGTTAGGTTATCAGGATTAATCGCACTTAGCTCATCTTGCAGGCTAAATAATTGATTTTGTTGTGGATTATTAATCATTATTTGCGTTTGAGTATTCCCACTAACACTTGCTTTTTTTACCTTATTGTCATGATTTTGCTGCTGTTTATCGTTTAACGACTTAGCTAATTCATTTTTATCATCAGTGGTTTTCGTATTCTCATGTTTTAAATTGTCTATTAAATAACGCTGAGCATCATTTAATACCTGAGTAGGAATCCCCGCCATTTTTGCTACATGCAGTCCAAAGCTGGAGCTAGCGGCACCTTCACGTATTTGATGGAGTAATAATAATTGACCATCAACTTCACTAGCGGCGACATGGACGTTGCGAATATTGGCATTATTTCTTACATTGTTTTCTGTGTTATTCTCTGCCAATTTTGTCAACTCAAAGTAATGGGTGGCAAATAATGTCAGGCAGCCAAGCTCGACCAGTCGATTGACGCAAGCATGGGCGATTGCTAAACCATCAGTGGTTGCCGTTCCGCGTCCGACTTCATCCATAAGCACCAGCGATTTATTGGTCGCTTGATTGAGAATATTAGCCGTTTCAATCATTTCTACCATAAAAGTAGATTTACCACCTGCTAAGTCATCCGCTGAGCCAATACGAGTAAAGATGCGATCGATATCGCCAATATGAGCGCGCGCTGCTGGCACAAAGCTGCCACAATGGGCAAGTAAAACAATCAATGCTGTTTGGCGCATATAGGTCGATTTACCGCCCATATTAGGACCGGTAATCATTAACAGTCTTTCAGGATTGGTATGACTACCCAATGCACAATCATTGGCAACGAAATGGCTGCTATGTTTAGTAGTGCCGCTGTTATTAAAGTTATTGACCGTATTGCCGCCATTGATGGGATTTAATGCCGCTTCGACAACGACATGACGACCTTGTTTAATATTGATACTGGTTTGGCTGTTATTATTCAAACCATTTTTTGAATTATTACTTTCTAAGTCACTATCCTCTTTTGAGTCATTACTCATCACTGGTCGTTGCCAATTATAAATTATGGCAAGCTGCGCCCAATTACTAAGCACATCTATTTGCGCGATAGCCCCACTTAGCTGTTGCAGTTCGGCTAAATGACTGCCTAATAATGTCAATAGTTCATGATATAGCTGCTTTTCGCGAGTCAATGCTAGGCTTTGCGCACTGAGATATTCGGTTTCGACTTCTTTTAATTCATCAGTGATAAAACGCTCGCCACTTTTAAGCGTTTGCCGACGGATAAAATGCGCCGGTGCATTCTTTGCCTGCATTTTGGGCAATTCAAAATAAAAGCCGCTAACCTTATTAAAGCCTACTTTAAGACTGGGTAATTGACTCTCCTGACGCGCACGCTCTACCATTTCATCCAAAGTCACCTGGATATTGTCATGCAAATGGGTGAGGCGATCAAACTCTGCATCGTAGCCAGTAGCGAGCATACCACCATCACGGATATGAGCCGGTGGCTCTGCAATAATGGCACGCTCAATCAGCTCGGCGACGGACTGTACGGCAGGTAGCTGCGCAGGCAATTGCTGCATCAGCATGGGCAGCAATCCTGCCTGCTCATGGCTAATACCTGCATTTATCAGTAAAGTATTAAGCTGCGTGCTACTAGCAATACCATCAGCCAATTTACGCAAGTCACGCGGCTTGGCACTCATCAGCCCGATACGGCTACTGATACGTTCAATATCACCGATGGTATTTAAGGTTTCACGCAAACTGCTTACCAATGAATTATTTTCTAAGTTTTCATTAACCTGCTTATTTTCGCCAAAATTATTGTCTGTCTGCAAAAGGCTAGTGATTGCATCTAAACGCAAATTAATACGCGCATGCTGACGCAAGGGACGCTTCATTTGCTGCACAAGTAAGCGGCGACCCATTGGCGTTTGACAATGATTAAGCACCGATATTAATGATGTACCATTACTACTGACGGGGATAAACAGTTCAAGATTTTGCTGACTATTGGCATCAATGATTAAATAATCATCGCTATATTCAACGATAAGCTGGTTCACTTGTGGCACATGGCGCTGCTGGGTTTGCCGTGCATAATGAATAAGGGCGGCGCAGCTAGATTGGGCAAGTGGCGAGTCACTAATACCAAGTCCATCGAGACGTTGGACGTCAAACTGCTGGCAAAGGGTAGCGCTGGCATGCTCGCGGTGGAAGTCATTGGCGGCGACTTCGATGATAGGGCAGTCGAGGTTTTGCCGTAGCCACAGAAGCCAGTCTGTATCAGTACTGCCAATGTTATCACCAAGCGCTTCGCTAACGATACATTCGCTAGGGGCAAAGCGTGCCAACACGGTGAGCATCTGGGTTTGTAAGTTTTCGATGTCATCATGGCTGTTATTAGAGCTGGCATTGAGCGTTTGCGTCGTTAATGTTCCAGCAGCTAAATCCATTTGGCTAATAGCTGCTTGTAAAGGTTGTTTGCTATTCGATTTAGGAATTTCGATATCAATGGCAACGACAGTCGGGGTGTGGTTGGGCGCAATTAAGGCGTCATCAGTAATCGTACCAGCGGTCAGGGTTTTTACCACTTCACGGCGCATGATAGTGCCAGCTGCCGATTTACTTTTATCTTTCTTTTGCTTCTCGCCCATTGTCGGTGTCTTGGACGGGCTGCTAGTACCACTGGCTGACTCGTTAATTTGCTCACAAACAACCACTGTCTGCCCAGCCGCAATCAGCCGCGCCATATAGCTATCAGCAGCATGAAACGGCACACCTGCCATCGCAATGGTATTGCCGGCTTTATCGGTACCACGGCGAGTGAGCGTGATATCGAGTATCTGCGCCGCGCGCTTGGCATCATCAAAAAATAACTCATAAAAATCACCCATCCGGTACAGCAGCAGCGCTTGTGGATAGTTGGCTTTCATGGTTAGATATTGCACCATCATCGGCGTATGGTCTGCCAAGTGATAAACGGCATCGCCTATGACTAACGTTTCAGCTAAATCAGGATTTTGAGCGGACGGCTTAACGGTCATGCAGGGTCTCTTATGATGCTTAAATGGGTTTACGTGGGGCGAAATGCTGATTTTTATAAGAATAAATAACGGCTGAGGGTTAGTAAATTATCCTGTTAAAGGGAGTAGGTAAAAGCTTGAAAGATTAAGACTATAAGCGCTATTTTAACATTTTAGCGCAGAAGTCTCCCACCTCTTAGGTGGTGAGATGAATACGTATTTTATTGACTTTGATGTTTTACTTGCTTACGATCAGTGTAAATCAATTAAGTTTATGTATAGCAATGATATTAGACACTAATGCTCATTCAGTCTTTTTGCTAAACTACCATCTTATCATGGTAACTAAGTATCGCCGTGAGGTTTTTGATAATGAAATATCTAATGCCGCTAAAGCAATATTTGAACGAATCGGTATGAGCTATAAAATCGAGCTACTAGAATGGAATCATGACAAAGACCATGTTCATGTTTTATTCAAAGCCCATCCTAAAACCGAAATCAGTAAATTCATTAATGCGTATAAGTCAGCTAGCTCTCGCTTACTAAAAAAAGGTTACCCTAGAATTAAAGATAAGCTTTGGGAATCTAAGTTTTGGTCGCAATCGTTTTGCTTAATCACTACAGGCGGCGCGCCACTAGAAGTTATTAAGCAATATATTATCAATCAAGGAGAGTCATGACTAAGCAAATCCGTAAAGCCTACAGGGTAAGATTATACCCAAATGACGAGCAGCAGATATTCCTTGCTAAGTCGTTTGGTTGTACGCGCTTTATCTGGAATAAGATGCTTGCTGATAAAATAAGTCATTACCAAGAAACCAATACTGAGCTTAAAAATACACCTGCCCAATATAAAAAAGAGTTTGAGTGGCTAAAGGAAGTAGACAGCTTGGCACTAGCCAATGTCCAGCAAAACCTAATGGCTGCTTATAGTAAGTTCTTTAAAGGCGCGGGCTTTCCTAAATTTAAGAAAAAAGGTCAGCGTGATAGCTATATCACTAACAATCAAAAAGGTACAGTGGCGATCACAGATAGCACTGTTAAACTGCCTAAGATTGGTCATATCAGCGCTAAATTCCCTGACAAAATAAACGGCTTAATCAAGAGCGCTACGGTTAGTAAAAGCCCATCGGGTAAATACTATGTGACCCTCTTAGTCGAAACTATTGTCAGCGAGTTACCAAAAACAGGCTTAAGAATAGGTATTGATTTAGGATTGACAGACTTTATCGTCTTATCGGACGGGTGTAGCGTTGCTAATCCTAAGTTTTTATCAAGGCTGCAAGGTAAACTTACGCGAGAACAAAAGATTTTAGCCAGACGTAGAGAAGTTGCTCAAGCTCAGCAACGTAAGTTGTCAGACAGTCGCAACTATCAAAAACAAAAGGTTAAAGTCGCTAAAGTGTACGAGAAGATAACCAATAGCCGCAAAGATTTCCTACATAAGCTCTCATACAAAATCATCAAAAACCACGATGTTATTGCTATAGAGAATTTAAACGTCAAAGGTATGGTTAAGAATAAAAAGCTGTCTAAGGCCATCTCAGACAGCTCATGGTCACCCTTCACTACCATGCTTGCATACAAGGCAGAATGGTACGGTAAAACGCTTGTCAAGATAGACCGATGGTATCCATCCTCTAAAACTTGCTCAGGCTGTGGTCACTTACTGACTAAAGCTGAATTACCGTTGTCAGTGCGATCATGGGATTGCCCTAGTTGTTTGCAAAAAAATAATAGGGACATCAACGCCAGCATCAATATCTTAAATCAAGGATTGATGCTGGTTGAACAATCAAAAACCGTCGGTGCGGCGGGGTTAGCTTAGCCAATTTACCTAACCGCTGATACAAAATATCGTATCAAGTATGGGTATTACCTAAGAAACCCCTACCTCTTTAGGTAGTGGGTAGTTCATCACGTCCTACTAGGTTTTTACGTCGGCAAATATCTACTGATTGCCCTTGTATCCATCGACGTCATAACCATATATAATGACGTCACACTTAATTGGGCGATACTTCATTAGGCGATACTTCATTAGGCGACACGTCATTAGTCAGTACTTCATTAAGTGGTACGTTAGTCGGGTGATGACTATGATAGCTATGATGACAAGGCGGCAGCATATGAAGCCTTGGCTAATGCGCACTAATTATCGAATATTTCCATAGGTCAAAAAATTATGTTATCAAAGATTATAGGCAGTGTCGTTGGCACTAAAAATGACCGCGAATTAAAGCGCATGCGCAAAGTGGTCAGCAAAATCAACGCACATGAGGCTACGATACAAGCCCTGTCTGATGAGCAATTACAACAAAAAACCGAAGAGTTTAAAGCAAGACACCAAAAAGGTGAAAGCTTAGATGCATTATTACCAGAAGCGTTTGCGGTCTGCCGCGAGGCATCGCTACGTGTCAACGGCATGCGTCACTATGATGTGCAGCTAATCGGTGGTATCACCCTGCACGAAGGCAAAATTGCTGAGATGAAAACCGGTGAAGGTAAAACCCTAATGGGAACCTTGGCCATGTATCTCAACGCTATCAGTGGTAAAGGCGTCCATCTAGTGACGGTCAACGATTATTTGGCCGCACGTGATGCTGAGTTAAACCGTCCGCTATTTGGCTTTTTGGGTATGACGGTTGGGGTGATTTACTCACAGCAGCCGCCGCTAGAAAAAATTGACGCTTATCAAGCCGATATCACTTACGGTACCAACAATGAGTACGGCTTTGATTATCTACGCGATAACATGGTTTTTAGCTTAGCTGAGAAAAAACAGCGTCCGCTTAACTTCTGTATTATTGATGAAATTGACTCTATTTTAATCGATGAAGCGCGTACGCCATTGATTATCTCGGGTCAAGCCGAAGATTCATCACGTATGTACGCACTGATTAACACCATTATTCCGGTACTTATTCGTTCAAAAGACGAAGAAGCCAATAAGAATAACGAAGAAGAAGATTTCTGGATTGATGAGAAAAACCGTCAAATCGAGATTAGCGAAAAAGGCTATGAAAAAATTGAGCGCTTCTTAATTGAAGTGGGCGAGCTTGGTGAAAATGAAAGCTTATATAGCCCAAGCCGTTTGCCACTATTGGCGCACGTCCAAGCAGCGATTCGTGCCCATCATGTTTTCGTTAAAAACGTCCATTATATCGTCGATGATGGCGAAGTGGTTATCGTTGATGAAAACACTGGTCGTACTATGCCCGGTCGCCGTTGGTCAGAAGGTCTGCATCAAGCGGTAGAAGCCAAAGAAAATGTTGAAATTCAAGCAGAGAACCAAACGCTTGCAACCACGACATTCCAGAACTATTTCCGTCTCTATGACAAATTATCAGGTATGACGGGTACGGCTGATACCGAAGCGGCAGAATTTAAATCAACTTATGACTTAGATGTCATCGTGATTCCAACCCATGAGCCTATTGCGCGTATCGATATGGATGATCAGATTTTCTTAACCAAGTTAGGGAAATATAAAGGTATCATCCGCGAGATTAAAGAGATTCAAGCCAAAGGCGCCCCAGTATTGGTTGGTACGGCGACGATTGAAGCCAGTGAAGAGTTGTCCTACTTGCTTGACCAAGAAGGCGTCAAACATAACGTCCTAAACGCCAAGCAACATGAGCGTGAAGCAGAAATCATCGCGCAGGCTGGTAGTCCAAAGGCTGTAACGATTGCGACCAACATGGCTGGTCGTGGTACCGACATTATCCTTGGTGGTAACTGGCAGTCATTTATCGAAGATATTGATTCGGTTAGTCCAGAAGAGATGGCGCGCTTAAAAGCCCAATGGCAAGTTAAGCATGACCAAGTCGTTGCCGCTGGCGGTCTACATATTATCGGCTCTGAGCGTCATGAATCACGCCGTATTGATAACCAGCTGCGTGGTCGTGCCGGTCGTCAAGGTGACCCTGGGATGTCGCGCTTCTTCTTATCGCTTGAAGATGACTTGATGCGTATCTTTGCCGGTGATCGCGTTGTTAATATGATGCGCGCCATGGGTCTTAAAGAAGACGAAGCCATTGAACATAAAATGGTTTCTAAATCGATTGAAAACGCCCAAGGTAAAGTAGAAAGCCGCGATTTTGATGCCCGTAAAAACCTGTTGAAATACGATGACGTCGCCAATGAGCAGCGTAAAGTCATCTATAGTCAGCGTGATGATTTACTGGCAGAGCTAGATTTGTTAGAGGCCATCGAAGTCATGCATCACGAAGTCTATAATGCCATGATTAACCAGTTTATCCCGCCGGGCTCTATCGATGACCAGTGGAATATCGACGGTTTAGAGGACGAGCTTGAGGACGAATTCAAGATTGCCATGCCAATTAACGATTGGCTCGATGAAGATCGCCGCCTAGATGAAGAAGGCTTACGTGCCAAAATCATCCAAACGGCATTGGATCGTTATCATAGCCGCCGTGAGCAAATGGGCGAAAAAGATGCCGCCCAGCTTGAGCGTCATTTTATGCTGCAAAGCTTAGATAAGCATTGGAAAGAGCATTTAACGCAAATGGATCAGCTGCGTAAAGGTATTCATCTGCGCGGTTATGCACAAAAAAACCCTGAGCAAGAATATAAGCGTGAGTCGTTTGAGCTGTTTCAGATGATGCTTGGGGCAATTAAATCTGAGACGGTACAAGATTTATCACGCGTACATATCCCGACCAAAGAAGAGCTTGCAGCATTAGAAGCGCAGCAGCGTGAAAATGCGGCACAGATGCAAATGCAGTTTGAGCACAGCGATATTGACAATATGGACAGCGGAGCTGATAGAGCCGCTGCACAAAACCGTAATCTTGCTGGGGCGACCGCAGTAGGCGCTGTGGCGGGTAGTGGTGGTGCAAATGAGCCAGACCCATACGCTGGTATGAATATCAGCCGTAACGCCCCGTGTCCTTGTGGCTCAGGATTGAAGTATAAACAATGTCATGGTAAAATCTAAACATTGATAATCAACCATTGTTAAGTTATGATAAAAAGTCCCTATCTAAAATAGATAGGGACTTTTTTTATAGATATAGCCTTAGTACTTATATCGAATAATT
>NZ_DEIR01000006.1:84431-245808 GCF_002352555.1 Psychrobacter sp. UBA2769
CAACATAGGCGTGAATTTACGGGCGCGCTATAGTGTTTAACATCTTTATTTGGGAGAGTGTGATGAATGTAGAATTATTAAAAAAATTGCGTACCTCTGTTGTCCTAACCGGTTTACTGGCGGGTGCCATGACGCTTAGCGCTTGTCAACAACAGCAAGAGACAGAGCCAAGTCTAGAAGACAGTATCAGTGAAGAGCAGTCTGTACCCATGTCTGCTGATCCTGCCGAGCCTAGTGATGTGGTGGTAGATGCGCCTGCCAGCGACGTAGAAGATGATACGATTGCTTCTGTTAATACCGGCGTCAATCAAATAAGTTATTCATGTTCACCTGCGCTCGCCGTTGAAGCAACGTATAAAGATACTGATAATCAGGTCATTCTTGCAACTGCCCAAGGAACAGCGACTTTAACGAAAACCAACGATGCGACTAACCCTGAAGTGTTTGAAGCAAAAACTGCCATCGATGGTGGTGAAGGCTTTATACAGTGGCGCGTGGCTCATAAAGAGCGCGAAACAGGTGTGATGCGTACGGCGGGTGCAGATGCAACCAACGTCAGCACGTATGAGTGTAAGAAAGCCGAAGATGCTGCAACTGTAGAAGATGCCGTATAAAATAGATTCATAACTTCAAAGTTTATCGGACTAAACTTAGATATAGCCCCATAAAAAAGCAACGCGGACGTTGCTTTTTTTGGGTCTAACTTTTGAAGCTCTTAGAATAAATGCTCGATTTTATATAACTTTATTCTTTATACGATGTACTATGTTCACGTTCATGGGCTAAAAACCCTTCTTCGGTAACCTCTAGCTCTTCATGCTTAACTTCTACTTGAATACTGTCGGTATGCGTATGGGTGGTTTTATTAATCTCTACTTCTTGAATCACATGAGTATCTTTGGTAATCGTCGCCACTTGACGCGATAAAATAATCTCAATTGGCTCAGCGCCCATCTCAATCTGTTTGCCATTGATCGTTATAACAGCTCTGCTATCTAACGATGGCTCCACGTGACGTAATATGTCTTTATCATCGTACTTACCTGATAATAAATCCTGACTTTCTGCATCATAATAATCAGTGCGTACAGTAATATATTCTTCTACCAATTCAATAGGTACGTCGATGGTTTTTGTGCGCGTATGCTTAGTGACCGTTACTTTGCCGACATCCAAGCGTTCTTTGTTAATGACAGGGCGTTCTTCTAATAGTTCTAGATAACCACCGTTTTTTGTGTCTTCTAGATTATTTGACAGATTATTTGCTGAATTATTGGATAAACCATCTTGCCCACTGCCCATTAGTGCTTGCTGCTGATTGGGCTTAAAAGTAGGGGAGGAAGTCGATAGGTCCGATGCAGCTACATCAGGTGCGGGTAATTTATTCTCGCCACTATGGTTGGCTATTCTATCTAAAGAAGAAGCATTCGTTGTTGCTAAGTGTGCATCTTGCTTAATTTGCTGCTGTTTCATGTCATTGTCGTCGGCGTTCATGGTCATATTCCTTATGGGCAGATATAATAATTAGGTATAAAAAAAGACCAGAGGCGAGCTCTGGTCTTATTGACTGAGCATAACACTCAGCTGCTAATTACGGTCACATAGTATGTATTCATCTTATGAAGAATTGCTTATCAAAGATGGTGGAACTATGCGAAAGAATCGCTTATTACATACCACGAGCGCGGCGTACATCTTCAGCAGTGATATCATCGCGGTCAAAAAGATTGCCATCGCGGTCAACCACGTTACCATCACCATCGATATCTAACTCTTCACGTTGAATGGTTTCAGCAATCGTTTCAGTATGACGCTCAGTTGTCTTACCGACATTTACTTCTTCAGACACATAAGTTTCTTTATTAACGCGGGCACGTTCCGCTTCTAGCTCAACTTCCACGGTTTGGTTGCCATCAATATCACCGATACGGCGGTCTGTTGGGCGGTCTACATTGGTACGCTGGATATTAGCGTGCTCTTCTTCTAGCTCGACGTCAATATTACGCTCTTCAGTCACCACATGCTTGCCGACTTTAACCAAACCCGCTACGATACGATCTTTATTGACTGTCAAGCGCTCTTCTAGAAGCTCTAGCGTATTTGGGGCATTGTAGGCATGGTCTGCAATTTCCATACGCTCGGCTTCTGGAATGCTATCAGCCACAAAGGATTGGCGATCTTTTTCATACTGCTCTTTATAGCTGTATTGATAGTCGTGATCGTATACTTCCATCGCTTCGACTTGCGCTTGCGTTAGGCTATCGAAAAATACGTCATCACCAACGATACGCGCTAGACCTGCTGGTACCAATACTTCTTTTGAGCTAAACCAACCGCCTGCATCAACGATTAGATAACGAATGCGACCCGTGGTATCTTCTACTAAAGCGCCTTCGATTTTACCGATTTTTTCTTCATTGACGCCATATGCCGTTTTGCCTGTTGGATCATAATAGTCATCACCGATAAGGTCGCGGTGAGTCGCTTGAATATCTCTTAAACGAATTAGTTGGCTCATTATTATCTTCCTTTTATATGAGTAAATTTTATTTAAATAAATTAGTAATTATTTTTTTAAAATAAAATGCGATAAACAATCGCATTACTGAGAAACTGGTAAGTTGTTGTCTTAAGCCAAGACGGCTCTAGTGGATAGCTAAATTGTTAATTTAATTAATAACTTTAGTAAATAGCCTTTCCATCAACTTGTTAATATCGTAACAGTGCAGTTTTCAATGAGATATATGAGCAAGGTAGCAAAGTGTGCACTTGAGGTAATTGCGTGTAATAGGCTGTAAAACTCACTATCACTATATAAATTTAAGTTAAGGCTTTCTTACAGCAATAAACAAATTTTCGTGATTTGTAAATTTCACGCATAAAAAAACCGCACAACCAAATGCCATGCGGTTTTTAAATACTAAGAAAATCAGTCAACGCTTAGAATTATTAACTTAATATTAAGGTCTTAAAATTTTTTAAGGCGCTAAAATTTAAGAAGTTAAAAGTTCAAATAGCCTAAAATTAAGCCAGTTCAATTGCTACAGCAACAGCTTCACCACCACCGATACATAAGGTTGCGACGCCTTTTTTGCCGCCCGTACGTTTTAGCGAGTTGATAAGCGTCACTAAGATACGCGCACCTGAACAGCCGACTGGATGGCCAAGGGCACAAGCGCCGCCTTCAACGTTGACTTTAGCGTGCTCGATGTTGAGCTCATCCATCGCAGCCATCGTTACCATCGCAAATGCTTCGTTGATTTCCCATAGGTCGACATCAGCAACTGACCAGCCTGCTTTGTCCAATACTTTTTCAATCGCGCCAACTGGAGCAATGGTAAATTCGCTTGGATGACGTGAATTAGAAGCAGCGGCTACGATGCGTGCTTGATAATCTAAGCCTTCAGCTTTTGCTTGTGACTCTTTCATCATTACGACAGCGGCCGCGCCGTCTGAGATTGAGCTGGCGTTTGCCGCGGTAATCGTACCGTCTTTAGCAAAGGCAGGGCGTAGGGTAGGGATACGCTCCGCATTGGCAAGGGCTGGCTGCTCATCAGTATCGACGCTTTGCTCGCCTTTACGAGTTTTGAAAGTAACTGGCGTAACTTCATCTTTAAAGTGACCATCTTTAATGGCTGTCAACGCACGGTTAAGCGACTCAATGGCAAAATTATCCATTTGCTCACGGGTATAGCCTTTTCCATTGGCCATTTCTTGGGCAAATTGACCCATCAGCTTACCAGTTTCAGCGTCTTCTAGACCGTCTAAGAACATATGGTCTTTGACTTCTTTATGTCCCATGCGATAGCCGCCGCGCGACCCTGGCATAATATAAGGAGCGTTGGTCATTGATTCCATGCCACCTGCAACTGCCACGTTAAAGCTGCCCGCTTTAATACCATCGTGCGCTTGCATGACCGCTTTTAGACCTGAACCACAAAGTTTATTAATGGTAACGGCGCCCGTTGCATCATTTAGACCTGCTTTACGCATGGCTTGACGAGCAGGGCCTTGACCAAGACCGGCGGTCAAGATACAGCCCATGATGACTTCATCAATATTATCAACGCTTACGCCTGAACGCTCAACAGCGGCTTTAATAGCAGCAGCGCCCAATTCTGTGGCGCTCATGTCTTTAAGTGCGCCTTGAAAGCCACCCATTGGAGTACGTGCGCCGTTTAAAATTACAATTGCATCATTTGACATTATTCTTCTTCCCTTTTAGGTTTTGAAACGAAAGTGCTGTTTTTCATCATTAAAATAAAACAGTTAAGCTAAAGCCATCCGCTTAGGTACTAATAGCGGTCTGGCTTAATGAGTCATACAGCTTAAGCGCTGGATAAATTACGCCAGCTCATCTAAGCGGATACGCACTACTTTATCAGTAATAGTATCGAGCTTTTCGATTTTTTCAATGGCAATATTCATCTGACTTTCAACCACAGGCAGCGTCAAGATAATTACCGGCACTTGACCAAGTTTATGGGCAGGTTTTTGTAAAATGGCATCGATATTGATACCCGCGTCGCTTAAGATGCGCGTGATATCAGCCAATACCCCAGGATTGTCATGCGCATGCACACGCAGATAATAACCGGTAATCATTTGCTCAGCGCGCAAGATAGGCGTGTCTGATAATTGCTCTGGGATAAAGGCTAGATGTGGCACATGGTGACCATTCGTGCTTTCATTGTTGCTATCTTTACTACCAAGAACACGAACCAAATCCATCACATCAGCCATCACCGCAGAAGCGGTTGCACCGGCACCTGCGCCATCGCCGCAATAGAGCGTTTGTCCAAGCGGGTGAGAATTGACCAGTACCGCATTTTTTACGCCATTAACGTTGGCAAGTAGGGCATTTTGTGGAATAAGCGTCGGGTGGACGCGCAGCTCAATACCAGCCGTACTATTGTCACCTGAGCCATCGCCTTCACGGCGTACAGCAAAGCCTAGATGCTTGATACGATAGCCAAGCTCTTCAGCGTAGTTGACGTCCTGTAAAGTAATAGCGGTAATCCCTTCACAGTAAACTTTATCAAACTGTAGTGGAATACCAAAGGCAATAGAAGCAAGTAACGCTAGTTTATGAGCAGCATCAATGCCTTCGACGTCGAAAGTTGGATCGGCTTCAGCATAGCCAAGCTCTTGCGCCTCGGTCAATACATCGGCAAACGGGCGACCTTTATCGCGCATTTCGGTCATGATAAAGTTGCCAGTACCGTTAATGATACCCGCTAACCACTCAATCTTATTGGCAGCAAGGCCTTCGCGCATGACTTTAATAATTGGGATACCGCCTGCCACAGCTGCTTCATAAGCAACATGGACATTGTGGGCTTCCGCAAAGGCAAAAATCTCATTGCCGTGTTCAGCGAGCAGCGCTTTATTGGCGGTGACCACATGTTTGCCGTTTTTGATGGCATGCATAATCACGTCTTTAGCCAGCGTCGTACCGCCAATCACTTCGATGACAATATCGACATTGTCACTGGCAGCGGCTGCCATCAAGTCACTGTTTTGAATAATGTTCGGGTCGATATCATCGCGCTGACGACGGGTACCGACTTCGGTAATCACAATATCGCGTCCGCTACGGCGTTTTAACTCATCTAAATTATCATTGATTAGGTTGATCACGCCCGTTCCGACGGTGCCGAGACCAAGTATCGCTAGTTTGATGGATTTGCTCACAGTATCCTCAAGAGATTATAGAGTTGGATAAGAATGCTTCTATACAGGCTCTTACATAAAAACGCTGATATAAAAGGGTTGATATAAAGAGTGCTGATATAAAGAGTGCTGATATAAGGAAGAACGGTATAAAAATATACGACTAATATCGCCAAGCGCTTTATCGTATCATACCGACAAGCGCTTGTGGCGTCTACCCAAACTCACTGTCGCCAAAGTCAATAATATCAGGGCAAACGACTAGCTGGCATCAATCGCTGTTTGTGCCAATTGTGCAGCCGGTAAATAACCACCGATTTGTTGTCCAGACTCGGTAAAGATAGCGGGTGTACCACGGACGCCCAGTGCCATACCAAGCTCGATTTGCGATTTTACCGGACTATTACAGCTAGGGGCTTGGACGTTAGCGCCCATTTTTGCCTGATTCATGGCGGCAATACGATCTTCGCTACACCAGATGGCTTCCATTTTTGGAATACTGCCTTCGCTGCGCGGCCATGCCAAATAACGCACTTCAATACCACGCGCATTGATGTCATCTATCTCTTCATGAAGCTTGGTGCAATAAGGACAATCGGCATCAGTAAAGGAATACACGACAGATTTGGTTTCGCCTTTAGCAGGATAAATAATCATGTCTTTTTTGTCGACTGCTTTTAGCGCTTCTTGCGCGGTTTTGGCAACCAAAGCGCCACTGATATCAACCGGCGCTTCTGCGCCAACGGCGATAATTTGCCCTTGGATAATATGTTTACCAGATTTATCAGTAAAGAAAGACGGTAAGCCCGATGCCGTTACCCAGTAAATATCTTTCATGTCCGTTGGTACGGCTGAAAGAATGTTTTCTTCAATGCCTGAAGCTTTTAAGTTTGCTTGTAAGGCTTTTACCACTGCTGAATCACTATCGGCTGCCACCTGCGCGGTACTGACTTTGGCTTCTGCACTATTGACGATGCCTGTATTACTGGTTGCATCAGCCGCATTATTAGAGCAGCCCGCCGCAACCACAACTAGCAACGCACCCATCGTCATACGAGATAAAGGCTTGCGAGAAAATGCATCACGAGTAACAGTGGTTTTAGAAAAAGAAGGTAAAAACATAGGGTGTTTCCTTTAGGCAGTCGTGCCTAAGCAAGATATAGATATAAAAAAGAGGGTAGTAAAGGGCAGTAAAAAGTATGTAAACGCTTGCCGCATATTCACTAGATTTTGTTATCAGGGCGATATATTGCAATGGTGATATACAATTTATTGATAATAAAAGGTAAGTGGCAATCACTGTCATATTAGCATATTTTTATAAATAACCACTAAAGGTGAGTTTTAGCATTGTCAAATCTACAATTTATAGATAAATGTTACAAGAGGAGAAATAAAATACATTTGCACTATTTCATCTCGGCTTATGTCTAGGTAGGCTACTATTTATAACCGTTTCTTATAAGCTATCTCTCAATTAAACTATGTCTCAATTATTTACTAAAACAATTTTTCTAATTTTCTAAGGAGCCCGTATGGCAGGTGCCAGTTTATTAACCCTACTTGATGATATCAGTGTGATATTAGATGACGTGTCGGTCATGACTAAGGTCGCCGCCAAAAAAACCGCGGGGGTGTTGGGTGATGATTTGGCATTGAATGCTGAGCAGGTCACCGGCGTCAAAGCAAATCGTGAACTGCCCGTCGTTTGGGCGGTCGCCAAAGGCTCATTTATTAATAAGCTTATCTTGGTGCCAGTGGCAATTCTTATCAGTGCCATTTATCCGCCTTTAATTACCTTTTTGCTTATGTGTGGTGGTCTATTTTTAGTTTATGAGGGTGCTGAAAAGGTTATTCACCGCTTTTGGCCGCATGCCATACCTGATGATGAAGAACAAAATGCCCGTCGACAAGCCAATGCTGATGAAACGGTCGATTTGGTTGCCTTTGAAAAAGAAAAAATCAAAGGGGCGGTACGTACCGACTTTATTTTATCGGCAGAAATTATCGTCATTGCGCTAGGCGCGACGGCAACGGCTACTTTATTACAGCGCAGCTTGGTGCTGTCTATTTTAGCCATTGGTATTACCGTTGGTATTTATGGTTTGGTCGCTGGTATCGTTAAAATCGATGACGTGGGCCTACATATGATGGAGAAAGACGGCAAGTTTACTCAAAAAGTCGGCAAGGTTTTATTCGCGGCAGCGCCTAAATTGATGAAGTTTTTATCGATCGCTGGTACTTTGGCGATGTTCTTAGTCGGTGGTGGTATCTTGGTACACGGTATTAATTTTTTACACCATGAAGTTGAAGATATCGCCCATTTAACGGGCATTTTTGAGAGCTTTACCACGGCGTTATTAAATGGTGTTATCGGCTTTATTATCGGTGCGGCTATCGTTGCTCTATTGACGGTAATTAATAAAATACGCAATAAAGATGCGACTTCTGCACATTAATCTTATTCTCAAAAACGCTGAGTCTTCAAGGTTTTGACTACTAAAGGGTCGTATTTATAATAAGCACTGTTGATAAAAACCGCTATTGATAAAAAACTACATTGAACAAGATATAAAAAGCCCCAAAGTTGCTAAGAACTTTGGGGCTTTTACATTTTATAAAAGACTATTTATAAAAGGCGATTAGCTTTCGCTATCAGTATCATCAGATTCTAATTTTTCCGCCTGCGTTGGCTTCTTATGCTCAGTCTTCGGCTTACGCGTGCGCGCCTTAGGTACTTTTGGCGTGGTTAAATTAAACATGCCTTTTTGTGGCAACAACTGCTCAGCCACATTTTCAATCATGTTTTTATAACTGGCGATGGTTGTTTTTGACTTCGCCGCCTGAATTTCTTCTTTTGTTGCTGGCTCTGATACTTGTTCAGTTGGCTCAGGCGCTTGCTCAGTTTCGCTTTGCTCGACATCAGAAACGCTGGTTTCAGTATCAGCATCTTTAACCTCAGCATCTTTAACCTCAGCATCTGCTGTTTTGACTTCTTCCGCCTTCACTGCTTCAATATCAGATTGCGCTGCGTTTCCTTCTTCTAGTGCTTGCTCAACCTTTAACAGCTGCTCACTATCGGCGCTGACATCGTCTGTCTGACCCTGATTTGCAAGCGCATTTGCTTCTACTTTATGGGCATCTACATGAGCATCTACATGAACATCGACGTCGCTGTCGGCAGCTAAAGCGTCATCTGCAGGCGCTTCAGAAGTGGTAACTACAGCTACTTCCCGATAGTCAGGATGCTGACCGCGTGGGTCGTTGCTTGCCCGTTTGCTAATAGCGCGTGGTTCAACGGCTGTTTTACCTTGTGCGGCGGCAAACTGACTGACCGCTTGCGTCATCTTCTCAAAGCGGGCGATATAATCTGCTGCTAAAGGCTGATAACCATAGTTGCTAAAGTTAAAGTCTTGATTGGCAGCTTCGCCAGTCACTACTTTAGGCTCATTACTGCTATCGACTTTAACCTTGTCCTCGTCAGTAGTAGCGGCTTGCGCTTGCTCAACATGCAAGGCAATGGCTGCATTAAAGCAGTTGATAACGCCCTCTGCTGCTAAGCGCGCTTGCGCCTCTGGTAGCGTCGCACGGATAAACTCACCAACCGTACCACGGATAGCTGGCATATTTACAGCAGTTGGCTTGTCTTGCTGATTTGCCTGAGGTATTTCAGCGACCGATGTTTTAGTTATCGGTGTTTGAGCCTGCTGACGACGTACCACACGTGGGTCATTGCTGGCTTGACCAAACTTATTGGCCGTCACATAGCGCTTAGCAAACAAGGCGTCATGGTTAAGCTCAAACGCTGGTTGCTTGCTATTGCTGGCATCGTCAGCATTAGCATCAGTGGCAACATCAGAAGCAGTTTCCTGAGCTTTCTCTGTAGCTGCTTCATTTTCAGCAGTAGCATCTACTGGCTTTTGACTTTCCGCTAGCTTTTGGCTATCAGCTGGACGGTCAGTCTGGGCATCACTGCTATTAGACGTTGCTTGCTCATCTGCACCTGCTTCTTTAGCAGCAACTTTTTTAGCGGCGACTTTACTGTCGTCTACAGAATTAGTATCAGACATTTGCACTTTAGCTTCAGTAGCGCTTGGTTGTGCTTGGTCTGCTTTTGGCTCTGCTATTTTTGCTTCTTCTAGATGAACTGCATCACTGTTAACAGCTTCAGCTATATCAACTTGCTTACTGTTTTTTTCACTGTTATCAACCGAGTCATTACTGCTTTTAGCAGCTTGACTGTCAGTCTTTTGCTCAACGGCTTCCTGCTTATCCGCATTTTTCGGAGTACTGTCTTCTTGACTTGCTTTCTGCTTATCAGCTTCATTGCTAGCTTTCTCAGCGCTTTGCTTTTCAGGCGCTTGGCGAGTAGCTGCTACAGATTTACTGTCATCTAAAGATAAATGTACCACTTCTGGCGACTTGAGTTCCGTGGCTGCTTCATTGACCTGTAATATAACTTCGTTAGGGTCTTGGTTGCGGCGTGAGCTAGCTTGGTTTTTACCATTGCCACTATTAGCCTCTTTAGTGCTTAGCTGAGCATTTTGTTGTGCATTATCAGCGCTTAACGTCTCACCGCGCTCAAGTTTGCCGCGTGAGTGACGTTGGCTATTTGATTTACGCTTAGCACGAGTTTGCTCATCTGCAGCATTGGTATTTTTGTCGTCAGCGTCGGTGCGCTCATGACGCTCATTGCCTTTGCTATTTTCGTTGCTCTCATTACCATTGCGAGCGCTGTCTTGACGATTATTACGATTACGGTCGTTAGGGCGTCTGTTATCCTGCTGACGTTTATCTTGGCTGTTCGATTCTTTGTTATCAGCGCTACTTATGCTGCTGTCTGTCGTATCGCTAGCGACGTTATCACTCGTTTCATCTGACGGCTCTTTTCTTTGGCGCGTCTTAGAAGGGCGTGATTTACGTGGCTTACGTCTTCTTCTTTCTTCAGCATCGTTATTGTCATCAGCTGTGTTGTTAGACGTCTGCTGACGATTGGCGTTTGACGGCTGATTACTGGCTTGTTGATTGCTCTCTTGCGGCGCAGCTGTCGCTTGATTGTTATCAGTAAGCACACTGTTATCAACTTGCCCAAACGAGCCTAAGCTTTGCGCGCCAGTATTGACCAGTGCTTCAATGGCTTCAGCGGCATCACGACTACTGACGCTATGAGTGGTCTGTGCCTGCGGCGCTTGTGCAAATAAATTGGACAACCAAGCAACGGCTTGCGGTTGGGCAGCAGCAACAGGAGTTGTTTGGGTTACTACTGGCGCAGCTGTAGCCGCAACAGCCGGTGCACTTTGTGTCGGCGCTTGTGTCTGCGGCGCCCGTACTGATGAAATATTGCTAGCATTGGCATTGCTACGATGATCATTGCTATGACTGGTCGTATTCTGCTGCTGGCTCGGCGCACTCTGTTGGGTATTGGCGCTCGTATTCGCTTGACTGTTATTACCGTTATTATTACTGCTGTTATCGGCTATTTGGCGTGGCTGGCGCGTCGGCTGCTGCTCAGGACGCTCTTTTTCAGCGGTTTGCCAGTCAACTTCATAACCCAAATCGCTATGTTCTTGGGCTGTATCCGTAATACGCTCATAGCTTGATGGGGCAAAGCCGTCACGGTTAAAGTGTAGCTTAAAGTTTGGCGATTCTAAATGCGCGTGCGGCAAGATAGTAATACGCGTACCACTGTCTTGTTCCAGGTAAACCAAGGCATCGCGCTTTTCATTTAATAAGAAAGCAGCGATATCCGTTGGTACTTCTGCCTGTACTTCGCCTTGACGTTCTTTTAGGGCGATTTGCTCAATTTGACGCATAATAGATAGTGACAGCGAACGCAAATCACGAATCATGCCATTACCATGACAGCGTGGGCAAATATAACCAGTCGATTCTTCTAGTGATGGACGCAGACGCTGACGGCTCATTTCCATCAAACCAAATTTAGAGATATCACCGAACTGTACGCGAGCACGGTCATATTTGGTCGCATCGACTAGACGTTTTTCAACTTCTTTTTGGTGCTTATTGTCATTCATATCGATGAAATCAATGACAATCAAGCCGCCCATATCACGCAAGCGCAATTGACGGGCAATTTCATCGGCGGCTTCTAAATTGGTATGATAAGCAGTTTCAGCAACGTCTGAGCCTTTGGTCGACTTGGCTGAGTTAATATCGATAGACACCAAGGCTTCAGTCTGGTCAATAACGATTGAGCCACCTGATGGCAAACGTACTTCACGTTGATAGGCCGTTTCGATCTGTTTTTCGATATTAAAGCGCGAAAACATTGGCTCATAATCGGTATATTTACGTAGCTTTTCAGCTTGTTTTGGCATCACCGCGTCGATAAAACCTGCCGCTTCGATATAAGCGTTTTCGTTATCGATCCAAATCTCAGCAATATCATCGCGCAGATAGTCACGCACGGCACGCGTCACGACGCCTGCTTCTTGATGTACCAAACGCGGTGAAGGATATTTTTGATTTTGTTCTTGAATAGCTTGCCAGATATTAAGCAAGTGATTTAAATCGTGTTGCAAGTCTTCTTGGGTTTTGCCAATACCGGCGGTACGGATGATAACGCTCATGCCTTTTGGCAAATCTAAACTACCAAGCATACGCTTCATATCTTCGCGCAATTTACCCGAGATTTGACGTGAGATACCGCCGCCACGAGGATTGTTAGGCATTAACACCAAATAACGACCTGCTAGTGACACATAAGTTGATAAAGCCGCGCCTTTATTACCGCGCTCTTCTTTTTCAACTTGGACGATGAGCTCATCGCCTTCTTTGATCAGTTTTTTGATGTTTTCATCGCGTGGATTGCCGCTTAAATATTCAGCAGAAATTTCACGAATCGGTAAGAAGCCTTGACGCTGTGAGCCATATTCGACAAATACCGCTTCAAGCGATGGCTCGACGCGGGTCACATGACCTTTATAAATGTTAGATTTTTTTTGTTCGCGGGTACGGTTTTCTAAATCGAAATCATAAAGATGATTGCCTTTACAAAGGGCCACACGGATTTCTTCGTTTTGAGTAGCGTTGATTAAAATGCGTTTCATATTGGTATCCTATGAGTACGCAGAACAACGACGAGACAGGCTTTAGGGCAGGGTAGCAAGTGTGGCTAATAATACAATTAGCCTGGGCAGACGTTAATGAGCGGTAGAACGTAAAGCATAAATGCAGTTAAGCGCGCGGGCTTTTCGCAATCGCTTTTTGACCTAAAATGTATTAGCGATAAGGTATGCTAATGTCGGTAACATTCATATAGATAAGATAGGGTGTAAGGCTACTATCTATAGAGTTATTATGAATAGGCTTGTTCTAATGATTAATGCAGGAGCAAGTCAGTGGTCTTTTATTAGCAGTCGTCTTATCCAGTTTGAGGGTCAGCGCACGTTGTAAGGGTGGCGGTGGATAATGACTGAGAGTCAAGAGGTCACAGGTACTAAAAAAGCATCGTGCTGTCACAGTAATCAATCAAGGTCTAGCAATAATATCGCTGTCATTAAGGACTATTATATAAGTGTTATCGTATAAAATAGTGCCGTGCAGCGGTTATCCTTTTAGGTGAAGCAATTGGTCATTCTTTATTTATCGTTCTTTTGGGTATAACGTCAATATATCTGGGGTATCTCAAAGCTAGGTGGCGCTGCTTTCGTCATCAGCGGGGCGTACTTGGCAAACAGAATAAATGACCGGCTTATCGGCACGGTGTCTCTTGTCTATTCTACTTATCGTCCTCTGTTTGACCACCAATACTCAGGCAGCTATCGACAATCAGTTAATGATACTCGATTCTGGCTCTAAACGACCCATACTTGCTCATCTGCGCGCCTAAAGGACTGGATGATAAATAATTATGTATGATCATAAATAGTTATCAAGGCAAGTCGTGGTTATGCGGTAGTGAGTAAATGTTATGTTGTTATCGTTTGATAAAATTGTTTTAAAAATCTATCAAAGCGATGTTGTCTAATGTCACAATATTCTGTAATGATAAACAATCTTATGCTGATAACTTATCTGGTACTAATACTGTTTTGTACTAATAAATGTCAGCGTTGTTCTTACAATTTATGGGGCATTATAGGGTATATCAAGGGATATAACACCCTTAAAATCAGATGAAACACACAAGCTTGGCAGATTTTATAGCAGGCAGCGCTTAACTAACCAGTACTGACCAGCAGTAAAAATGGCGCTACACTGTCTGTAACAACGATGAATTATTGTCGCAGCCTCTGCTTAATTGGCGCTCAACATGCTAAACTATAGCAAATCTTTATGTAAATACCTAACTAAAAATGACAAATGACAAAATGACAAACGACGAACCTATCCACGAAGCTCCGGCTATCTTTAATAGCAAAACGCGCCCGCAAAGTGCCGATGACGAAATTAGTAACTTTGAAAAGGTCAACTACCTTGAAGTCACTCGCCATCAGCATGATCAGCGCTTGGACAACTTTTTGCTCAATCGTCTAAAAGGCTTGCCTAAACCGCATATCTATAAAATGATTCGCTCTGATGAAGTGCGCGTTAATAATAAACGTTGTAAAGCGCATGACAGATTGCAGCGTGAAGACGTGGTGCGTATTGCGCCTGTTCAGCTAGCCACCCGCGATAAACCTATTATCAGTACCGAATTTGCCAAAAGCTTATTGGCACGTGTGGTCTACGAAGATGAAGGTTTAATCGTATTGAATAAACCATCGGGCATCGCCGTTCATGGCGGTAGTGGTTTAGATTTTGGCGTTATTGAAGCCATGCGCGAAGTGACGGGCAAAAAGTACTTAGAGCTGATTCATCGTATCGATAAAGATACCTCAGGTCTGCTGATGATTTCTAAGAAACGCTCAGCGCTAAAAGCCCTGCAGCAGCATCTGGTCGACAAGACCATCCAAAAGCACTATCTATGTATCGCCAAAGGTCAACCTGCACTGAACGAGCAGCGTATCGATGCGCCATTATTGCGCTATACATTGGCTAGTGGTGAGCGTCGCGTGAAAGTAGATGCACAAGATGCGCAAGCTAAAGAAAGCCAGACAGATATTATCGTTCATGGTCGTTTTATGCTGGCCAATCAGCCAGTCAGTTTGATTGAAGCTAAGCCACTGACCGGTCGTACTCATCAAATCCGTGTGCATTTGGCACATATTGGTCATGCTATCTTAGGTGATGATAAATACAACGTGCATGACAAGTCTGGCGTGCATCGTCTGTGCTTACATGCGTGGCGTTTGGACATTCCCGGCTATGAGAGCATTACTGCGCCATTACCAGATGAGATGGTAGCTTGGTTACCAGCAGACATTAAACTACCTGAATAAGCTTAAAGGACTGATATTCCATTCTCAGTTTTTATATTAATATTCAGTATGAAGCACAAACGTCACAGTGACTTATAAGGGCATGTTTTAGCCAAATAAGTGACCGTGACGTTTTCACATCCGCCATTTACGATGAATCGTTAAGGGTTAGTCCATGACAACAGCATCACTCGCTCATACATTAGCAACCGCTAATACTTCTAAATTAGCAGCCGAGCATCACTTAGCAGATAAAACGCTGATTATTTTTGATTGGGATGGCACTTTGATGGATTCGATTGGCTTAATCGTTGAGTCAATGCACGTAGCAGGCGAGGCGCATGGCTTTACCACCACCGATCAGGCCGTCAAAGACATCATCGGGCTGAGCTTGATGCATGGCATTGAGATTTTATACCCACAAGCAACCGCTGCGCAGAAGCTAGCGATTCAGCAAAGTTATGCTGATTATTATATTCCGAACAGCCACCGTACGCCGTTCTTTGCGCCTATCGAAACTATGCTGCAAAATTTACAACAGCAAGATAAGCAGCTGGCGGTCGCCACTGGTAAAAAAAGAAAGGGTTTAGATCGGGTATTAGATGGCTCTGACAGTCATCATTATTTTGCCATCACGCGCTGCGCTGATGAGTCAGGCTCAAAACCTGACCCGCAAATGCTGAGCGATATTTTAGACCATACCCAGCAGCCAATCTCGCAGGCGGTATTTATCGGCGACAGTATTTATGATATCCAAATGGCCAACCGTTTGGGCATGACCAGTATTGCGGTCAATTATGGTACGGCGTCGAGTAGCGAGCTTGCTGCCCAGCAGCCAACTTATCAAGTGGATACCCCGCAAGCATTAGCTGAGCTATTGTGTGCTTAAATAAGCATTCGTTTAAATGGTAAAAGATGGTGATAAAAATCAAAAAGGGTTTATCGTTATTAGCGATAAACCCTTTTTGGCTGAAACTGTAACTGGTTAAAAACTGTAACTGATTAAAAAGTAGGACTGGCGAAAACCATGAGGTTTACTCGCCGTCTTATTCAGTACTGCCCTTTTGAATATTATCTTGTTCAGCACTATCTTTTCCAGCACTATCTTTCCCAACATTGCCTGTTTGAGCAGCGTCCTTTGCAATCGCGTCTTCTAGCTCAGCGCCTTCTAGCAAAGCGAAAGAGGATTCAATAATTTTATTGGCATCAAGCTGATACTCATACCAGTTGCCCATGACGCCTGCCAATTCATCAAGCCCTTCTTTTCTTAACGCTGAAAATAGCTGAATGGTACAGTTTAAGCCCAATTGCTTCAGTCTCTTACGGGTATTCAGCAGCGCGTTTTTAGAAGCACCATATTTAAGCTTATCGGCTTTGGTTAGCAGGATATGCACTGGCAGATCGCCATCTTTTGCCCAATGCAGCATTTGCTCATCAAAAAATTTAAGGGGATGACGGATATCTGACATCAGCACCAAACCTGCAAGGCTTGAGCGCGATACGAGATATTCCTCTAACTCAACCTGCCATTCTTTTTTCATCTCAAGCGGTACGGCCGCATAACCGTAACCTGGTAAATCAACCAAACGTCTATCACTATCGCCAATACTAAAAAAGTTAATCATCTGCGTACGGCCAGGCGTCTTAGACGAGCGTGCCAATTGGCGCTGATTGGTCAGTGCATTAATAGCGGACGATTTACCAGCGTTTGAACGTCCAGCAAAGGCAATCTCTAGCCCAACATCAGGTGGACAAAGGCGAAAAGTTGGCGCAGACATTAGAAATTCAGTTTGCTGAATGCGTTGACGGGCTTTGGTATTAAAAGCCGCGTGTTCAGCGGCGACATCTTTGAACGGGGTACTCATAAGTGACTCATTAATCTTGAAAAATTGGATACGGTAATAAAAGTTTTTGAATTAAGCAGTGCTTACAGCAGCGTATGGAATAGGTGCGCTGGAAAAATAAGACTTCAATCATATAAGGGTTTTAGGATACTGCCTATTCTATACTATTACGGCGCTTAGTTATTGAAATAACGGCCATTACCCTTATATTAATTACAACCTATTGGCAGCATAGTCTTAAAATAGCTTTCAAGTAAATTGGCTCTTAGGGCAGTCTTCTGCTTCATCAGCAGCCGTTAACAAAGCTAAACTATATTTATATATATTAAAACGACATATATTGTTACAATCTTTAGTAAGACAGATTAAATGAAAGACGTTTAATAAAATTATTGATTAAGCGAATGAAGAAACGATGTGAGGTGTCCCATGTTCTCAATCACCACAACAGTTGCCAAAAGCTATCGCTTATTAGCCAGTACGGCAACCGCGCTCATAATTGGTACCGCGATGCTAAGTACTGCCAGTGCGGCTGATATTGCAACGTCCTATAATAACTCATGTGCCGCTTGTCACGATAGTGGCGCGCTCAATGCCATCAAAAAAGGCGACAGTGCCAAATGGCAACAGCTTATCAAACAAAAGGGCATGCCAGCGCTGATTAAATCGGTGAAAAGTGGCATGATTCAAATGCCCGCCGGTGGATTGTGTACAGATTGCAGCGATGATGATTACCGTAAACTTATCGAATATATGAGTAAATAGCGCTCAACTCGTGCCTAGGTCATGCCTAAGTTATAAAGCTATCCATCATTGTTTATAAAAATATATAAGGCGCAAGGTTGCTAAACCTGTTGCGCTTTTTTGTTTTTATGAAGCGGGTGATTAGGATATGAATAGAAAAAATCCCCAATGCTACGATTAAGTAGGCAAATAGTAAAAAGTCTTGCTATAATAATCCAAAATAAACCCTGATATTAGTAAGTGCTTTCGGGCTGCTTGTGATAAAGACCGCAGAATATATGGCTTAGCTGGCTAAATGATGGCTCTGTATATCTTTCGTCTTTAAATAATACAATCATGCTAGATAATGCTTACGCCGAGTTAGTAGGATTTGTATCAATGAAAAAGTTAATCGCTGCCGCCAGCTTATGTGTTGCAAGTTTCAGCGTACAAGCTGCTATCACTGTTCCTGAATATGATCTTAACGCTGGTAAACAAGTCGCCGAAACGGTCTGTGCTGCTTGTCACGGTGTTAATGGTGTGAGTCCTATACCAGCCCAGCCAAATCTTGGCGGTCAAAACGTGAAGTACTTATACAAACAATTGGTTGATTTTAAATCGGGCTATCGCAAAAACGGTATCATGCAATCACAAGTTGCCAATTTATCTCAGCAAGATTTGGCCAACGTGGCAGGATATTATGCGAGCCAAAAACCTTGGGGTGTAGCATTCGGTAATCCTGCAACCACACAAGAAGCGACTAAACTGTTTTTAGGCGGTGATAAGACACGCGGTGTCATTGGTTGTGCAGGTTGTCATGGTCCAGATGCAGCGGGTAACGCTTGGGCTGCATTTCCACGTTTAGGTGGACAGCATGCTGAATATATCGCTACTCAATTAAAGCTTTTCCGTGCGGCTGGTCGTGTAGATGATATCGACAGCGATGAGCAAAAACGTGTCAACGATGCGGCAAAAGAAGGTGAGATGGGCATGATGCAAACCGTTGCTTCAAAACTATCTGATCGCGATATTCGCATCTTGTCAGATTATGTGAGTGCTATCCACTAATTCGTTGCATGTTTAAATGAAATACTAACTTATGTACTTTCATGCAGCCGTTATGCTTTAGCTATTAAACCCCGATTTCGGGGTTTTTTTATAACTGTTAGTCCTTATATAATTTGCATAATCTTTTATAAAGCTTGTACAAGGTAAGTCGTCTGTATACACAGCTATATATAAAGCTAATAGAAACAATATCGGCGCTTATCAGGGCTTTATATCATTAAATGTTATTCACTTTGAATCGCTTGGATTTAAATTATGATGATTCGCTATGCTTCTTACTTTATCGCCGCGCTGCTGCCGCTATTACTGTTTCGTTGGTTTGCACCCGCATCTATAGGTGAGATCGATTTTTGGTTGCTTTGGCTGTTAGCCATGGTGCTGGTCTCATTACCGGTCGTGTATGCTGAGATTGCCTTGGCCTATCGTAGTGCCGAGGCGCCTTTAGCGGGTATGCAAAAGCTTACTCGCGAGGCAGATGCCAGCTCTTTATGGCGCGGTTTTGGTTGGCTCGCCGCATTGGTGTCCATTATTATTGCAGCGTTGGTCATATCTGGTGCAAGTACTGGTATTTTAGCCGCTCTAACCGAATTAAATAGCGCACCTGATGTGCCAAGCTTTGCTATTGCCGCAGGCTTAATGGTTATTGCTGTCTTATTAAGCTTACTGGGCGTCGCACCTTTACCGATTGGTTTGGGTTTAATGCTGATAGGCTTACTGCTAGGAGTGGCAAACGGTTTACCAAATGTTGCTTTTGCGATGACCGATGTCAGCTTAAGCGAGTGGGCACGTGCTGTTGCCTTGGCATTGGTCAGTGTGGGTGCAGGTACTGGCTTATATTGGTTTGGTCAGCATTTAGTCAGCAAGCAAGCCGTTACTGCGGTAGGGGTGGATAATCATAACGCCCAAAAACCTTCTCGTCATCATGCTACGCAAGAATATCGGGCAACCAAGCTTGTCCTACCGATTTGGATATTACAGCTGGTGGTTGGTGTTGTCGCATTATTTATCAGCGGTATGGCATTGCCACCGATTGGGCAGCTGCTATATTGGGTCGGCGTATTGTTTGTGGCCAGCTACTTAATACACTATAGTACGCAGCAATTGGCGCATAAATTTGGCTTGCTGGTCAGTGTGCTATTAACTTTTGTGCTAGCCCTGCTGCTAGTAGTTGCGATACCGACCAATTGGCTGGTTGGCATTTTGGTGATTATCAGTAGTATCGCCGTGTTATTACTGTCAGTTTTTGCCGGTTGGCAGATGAAAATCAGCCATTTGCGTAAGTCTTTAAACTTTGGCAATGAAGCTTTTTATAATTTATGGCGGGTAGCGATACGCTTGATTGTGCCTCTAGCGTTACTGTTAGCGTTAATCGGTTGGGTACTGCAGTGGTTAAGCTAATGAACGCTGCTAATAGCCATGCAGCTAATAATCATGCAGCTGATAACGGTGAAGCTAGCAACAGTGAAGCTAACATTAATATGTCTCAAGCTGAACAGCGCAATTTGATGACGGTATATCTGGCGTATGCCGAAGAAGCAGAGCGTCAGCATTACCTAACCGTTAAAGTCAGTCAAGGTATTAGTCTGTATGAGGCTTTGGCGCAAGTGGGTTGGCTGACACAGTTCGAAGAGCTGGCAAAATGGTGCGAACAAGTGGCTGATATGACGACGCCAACGGCTAAGCGTTGGCGTGTCGGGGTATATGCGCAAAAACAGCCACTAAATTATATATTGCAGCCTTTTGATCGGGTAGAGGTATATCGCAGCTTAAGCGCTGATCCTATGTCTCAGCGCAAAAATAAATCTCGGGGTTAACCGTCAGTCGCTATGATTTGCTAGCTAGTCGTTATGGTTTGCGAGCAGATTTACGATGCCGGTAAGGTGTCGATACCTTCGATACGAGTTACTATACCATTATCATCAAAATAGACAATTAAGTGCTGGCTGGCATTTTTAACATCGGCGATACCTTTGCGGCGACCTTCTGTCCCTGCTTTATAATCGTAGATATAATCCCAGCGCTTAGGCTCTAATGTATCTTTAATTGCCGGACTGCCAAGAATATAAAGTACCTGATTTTGATTCATACCCACTTGTAGTTTTTGTGCTTGGGTTTGGGTAATGGCGGTACCTTGTGGCAAATCAATCTTATACACACTTAGTAATGAGCAGCCAGACATAGCGACAGCGGCACTAAGCATACTGGTAATGGCAATCTTGCGTACTGCGCTTGCAGAGCTTAACGAACGAAAATTAAATGTCTTTATCATGGTAAGATGACTCATAAAGAATGGGTTAGGCGCAGCTAAGAACCGATAAGGCTGGTCTTGCAGGCAATCTTGGACAAATGATACGTCATTTACTTGCAATTGCCTACCACTTACGACATTATTTACCAAACGCTATCTGGCGGTATTTATTATTTATATTTTAAATTCATAGACTTGGCGTCAAATTTTTATAAAAAATTGCTCTAGAAATTCGCCTAAGAGTGGCTAGGTTTTTATGGCTGATATTTTTTTATCCGCTATTATTACTCATGATTAATGATTTTTAACTCGTGTTTTTTTGAATTTATTTGCTAAGACTTTCATAGTCAGAAGGGATATTATGGCTTCTTTTACCAATCAAGACTTACGTAAAGCGGGTTTGAAAGTAACGTTACCGCGTATCAAAATTTTAGAGCTGCTTGAAAGCGCAGAGCTGCATCATATGAGTGCAGAAGAGGTGTACAAGGCACTGATTGAGCAAGGTGAGGATGTGGGTCTCGCCACCGTTTATCGCGTGCTGACGCAGTTTGAGCAAGCGGGTATCGTTGAGCGTCATAACTTTGAAAACAATCTATCGGTATTTGAGATTACCCAAGAAGAGCATCACGACCATCTGGTTTGTGATGTCTGCGGTAAGATTATCGAATTCCATAATGAAATCATCGAAGAAGAGCAGACCAAAGTGGCGGCAGAGCATGGCTTTAAGCTATCGGGTCATTCTTTAGTGCTCTACGGTATTTGTGACAATCAGGCTTGTAAAGACAACGCAAAATAAGCGTTTCAAAAGAATAGCTGATACTGCTAATTTTAAAGCCATAAAAAAGCCCTCACATTCGATGAGGGCTTTTTTATGGAAAATACTGAATAAGTTAATAAGTAGGATCAAGCTAAGTAATATAAAACTAAGTAATATCTAGCGATAAACTATCAGCGCCTTCATCTAAATTGGCGGTGCCATTTTTATTGCTCAATTTGATTTTTAAGCGCAAATCATTAGGAGAGTCGGCGTGCAGAATGGCTTCTTTATAGGTGATTTCGCCCTGTTCATATAAGTCAAACAGCGCTTGGTCAAAGGTCTGCATACCACTCTCGCGTGAGCGCGTCATCACATCTTTGATTTCATGAACCTCGCCTTTACGGATATAGTCACTAATTAGCTGTGAGTTTAATAAAATCTCAATAGCAGCGCGGCGTCCTTTGCCATCAGGCGTTGGAATCAGTTGCTGGGCGATAATGGCTTGTAAGTTCAGCGATAAATCCATAAACAACTGATTATGGCGACTGGTTTCAAAGAAGTGAATAATACGGTCAATGGCTTGGTTGGCGTTATTGGCGTGTAAGGTAGCAAAGACCAAATGCCCGGTCTCAGCATATTGAATCGCGTAGCTCATGACCTCACGGTTACGAATCTCGCCAATCAAAATTACATCAGGCGCTTGGCGTAAGGTGTTTTTCAGGCCCGCTTCAAAAGAGTGGGTATCGATACCGACTTCACGCTGAGTAATGATACAACCGCGATGCTTATGGACAAACTCGATAGGATCTTCGATGGTAATAATATGGCCATGTGAGTTCTGGTTACGGTGCCCAATCATTGCCGCAAGGGTGGTCGATTTACCCGTCCCTGTTGCACCAACCAACAAGATAATACCGCGCTTTTTCATCGCCAGCTCTTTTAACGCTGGTGGCAGGCGCAGCTCTTCGACTGTTGGGATTTTATTCTCAATTTTCCGTAAAATCATTCCCGCCATGTCGCGCTGTATAAAGGCACTAACCCGAAAACGCGCTTGCTGAGCTTGGTCTGTAATCGCAAACTGACACTCATTGGTTTCGTCGAATTCTTTTTGTTGGCTTGGCGTCATCACGCCTTTAACCAATCTCATGGTTTGCTCAGCCGTTAACGGCGTTTTACCCACGGGCAGAATTTTGCCATTAATTTTCATGGATGGCGCAACGTCAGCGGTAATAAAAAGGTCAGAGCCGTTTTTATTGATCATTAACTGTAAAAGTTTATCAATGTCCATAACGTACCTACACTTGGAATATATAGATTAAAAGGTGCTTCAATAAACTTTTAAAGACTGCCAATAACGACCATTAAAAATGAATAAAGCCGATTAAAAATCTATGATTGTCAATTTGTAATGTTATTAAAACTTAGTGCTATAAAGGTTTAATACTTTGAAAAACAGTACTAAATAAACGCCTCAGGCTGCTTAGCATAAGGCCGTGCAACATCTTTGCTAATAGTACCTTTTGAGACAAGGTTCTTAAGTGTTTGGTCAAGGGTAATCATGCCATCACCAGCACCCGTCTGAATAGAGGAGTACATTTGGGCGATTTTATTTTCACGTATCAAGTTACGAATAGCAGGCGTGCCTAGCATAATCTCATGCGCGGCAATTCGTCCGCCGGTTTGACGACGCAAAAGAGTCTGTGAGATGACCGCTTGCAACGATTCTGAAAGCATCGCTCGAATCATGTCTTTTTCAGCAGCAGGGAAGACGTCAATCACACGGTCAATGGTTTTTGCCGCTGAGCTGGTGTGCAAAGTACCAAAGACCAAGTGTCCCGTTTCTGCGGCTGTCAAGGCTAAGCGAATAGTCTCAAGGTCACGTAGCTCACCAACAAGGATAACGTCTGGATCTTCACGTAGGGCAGAGCGCAACGCAGGCTCGAAACCTAAGGTATCGCGGTGGACTTCACGTTGGTTAATCAAGCTCTTTTTAGACTCGTGGACAAATTCAATCGGGTCTTCAATGGTTAAAATATGCTCTTTACGCGTTTCATTGATATAGTCAATCATGGCCGCCAGCGTGGTAGACTTCCCTGAACCCGTCGGACCTGTAACCAATACTACGCCGCGTTTAAAGTCAGACACACGTTTGAAAACCTCGCCCATACCCAAGTCTTCCATGGTAAGGACTTTAGAGGGAATGGTACGAAAGACCGCGCCTGCGCCGCGATTTTGGTTAAAAGCGTTAACCCGAAAGCGCGCTAAATTTGGAATCTCAAAAGAGAAATCGGTCTCAAAAAACTCCTCAAAGTCGGCGCGCTGCTTATCATTCATGATGTCATAAATCAGCTGATGCACGACCTGATGGCTCATCTCTGGCATATTGATACGGGTCATCTCACCATCGACACGAATCATCGCTGGCATACCGGCTGAAATATGTAAATCTGAGGCTTTATGCTTGACCGTAAAGCGCAGCAAGTCTTCGATGCTTAAATTATTCTTTTCAGCCATAATCGGATATTCCTATCAATAAATAAGGGTGAGCCAAAAAGCGTATAGAATGTATAACGGATACTTATTCTATAACGCCATCTAAGCCAATCATCTTAAAAATATGTTGATCTTCGCTGTATTTGTTACCATTACTACTGTCTTTAGTAGTAAATGTTAGACCATGTAACAATATCATAACAAGACTATGGCTATTTAACCATCTACTATATAAATAAAATGCAAAAATAGTTCAGTAATTCTTGGTTTTATGAATATTGATTTATTATTTCTCTATAAAAAGAGTATTTATCAAAAGTTAAAATGACCTATAAAAATAATGATCTAAGACAATAGTATCCTTTATCCCTGTGAGCCTTTTATGAACGATATCTCTAAGCAAACCCATAAAAATAATATTCCTACTGTTGTGACTGCATTTGATACGCAAACTGAGGAAGATAACATCGAGAATATAAATCTAATTGAAAGTTGGCAGCAGGTTAATAAGCAGGTGGCGCAGGCCTGTGCCCAAGCGCCAAGGCAGAATAATGAAGTCACTTTACTGGCGGTATCTAAAACCAAGCCTGCTGAGATGGTTGCGACATTAGCGCGGCAAGGGCAGCGTGATTTTGGTGAAAATTATCTGCAAGAAGCGCTTGAAAAAATAAAAGTTTTGCGAGAACAGCCAGAATGTGAACCTATCATTTGGCATTATATTGGTAGTATTCAGCGTAATAAGACGCGTGATATTGCCGAGCATTTTGATTGGGTGCAAACGCTGGAGCGCGAGATTATTGCTAAGCGTCTTAATGAGCAACGCCCAGCCGAGCTGCCGCCGCTTAATGTTCTGATACAAGTCAATATCGATAATGAAGACAGCAAGTCAGGATGTTTGCCAGCCGAATTGCCCGCATTGATATCTGCCATTAAACATTACGAGCGCTTGCAACTGCGTGGTTTGATGATTATTCCGGCAAAAGCCAACACCGATGCCTTTGCTCGAACTAAGCAGCTATTTGAAGATATCAAGCGTGAGCATCCAGAGTTACCGCAGTGGGATACGCTGAGCATGGGCATGAGTGGTGACATGGGTGAAGCTATTGCCAATGGCTCGACCATGGTGCGCGTCGGCACGGCAATATTTGGGGCGCGTGTCTGATTTTGAGCTTGTCATTAATTAACGGTTAAACCATTAAGCTCATGCTAAATCAAATTATAGAATACTAAATATGAGCCGCGCTTGTTACTTAACCGCTTCTTCAAGTTTGGTGACGAGTAGCTGGGTAATTTTAAGATTGTCGGTAGCGATAATCTCAAAACGATAATTGGCATATTCGATGGTATCGGTTTTTTTAGGAATTTTGCGCAGCATATACATCATAAAGCCGCTGATGGTTTCATAGTTCTGACTGCGCGGTAAATTGACAATATCTAGCGCCCGAATGACGTCTTCAATCGGCGTCATACCATCAATAAGCCAAGAATTATCCGTACGCTGCACGATAGGTTGCTCTTCAACGGTCACCAGCTCACCCATCACAATACTCATCACATCGCGTAAGGTAATGACGCCAACCACCAAGCCATATTCATTGACGATAACCGCAAAGTCAGCACCAGTCGATTTAAACATCTCTAAGACTTCAAACAAAGACAAGGTATCGGGTACAAATAATGCCGGTTTTAATAGCGCTTTGTCAGTTAGGCTAACCTCTTGCTGGTTAAGTACCAAGGCTAAAAAACTGCGCGACTCTACATAACCGATGATTTGTTCTAAATCATCTTCCTCACAGACCAAAAACTTATTATGCGGCTGCGCAATCATCACCTCGACCACTTCCTCTGTACTGGTCTTGCTATCAAAATAGACGATATGCTCACGCGGATTCATCACTGAGGTCACGGTACGCTCTTGCATCTCAAAGATGTTTTCGATCAAATGATGCTCTTGTTTTTTGAGCACACCAGCTTCAGCGCCAGCGTCCATTACCGCATAGATATCTTCTGGAGTAATGTCGTCTTGGCGAATGGTTGATATATCAAAAAGCTCAAAGATAAGGTTTGCGGCGCCATCAAAGACCCAAATAACCGGCTTAAAGATAAAAGTCAGTGCCATCATAGGGCGTACCAGTCGCACAGCAAAGATTTCTGCATTAGACATCGCCAAGCGCCTAGGCATCAAATCAGCAAGTAGGGAAAATAAACTGGTAATAAGGACAAATGAGATGATAGATGCCGCCGCTTCATGCTTGATGAGCAGCTGCAAATAAGGGCTAATGGCGGACTCACCAACCGCACCGGCTGAAATGGCGACGGCGTTCAGCACAACTTGCACCACAGTAATAAATCCACCAGGATTTTCTTGCATATGCAGGACATCAAGGGCGCGGACTTCGCCTTCTTTTGCCATGATTTGGAGCTTAATCTTGCGACCAGCAGCGATGGCAATCTCGGCGGCAGAGACAAAGGCACTCAAGGTAAGTAATAAAAGAAGGAAGATAGTAGCGGTGATCAAACTCATGACGGACTCGGATAAAAATAGGTAGGGTAGTTAAATTAAAAACAGTAGTTGGAATAGGGTGAAGTAAGAGATTATGTATAAAAACTTGGGGCAAGTAGCAGATAATGAAAATTATTTATCAATAAAAACTAAAAAAGCTGGGTAAGCACCCAGCTAATTATAAAACACTTGAATAAAGTTATATAAAAACTTAAATCTATCCAACCTTTTAGTTTGTAATTTAAATAGAGGTTAATCTAAAAAATAACAGCATATCTAAAAGCTTGTAATGATAAATCAGTAGTTAAAGCTTAGCCTTTTATTGACCATTTATTCACCAGTGGGAAACGACGCTCGCGACCAAAGGCTTTATGGCTAATCTTAGTGCCAATCGGTGCTTGCGAGCGTTTATACTCGCTGTTATCAACCATTTTAATAACCTTGGCGACCAAATCAGCATCAAAGCCTTTATCGACAATATCTTGATAGCCCATATCTTCATCGATATACGACATTAAGATACCATCTAAAACATCATAGTCAGGCAGGCTGTCTTGGTCTTTTTGATCAGGACGCAGCTCAGCCGATGGCGGGCGCGTAATCACACGCTCAGGGATAACCGGCGTATCTTCTAAGCGGTTACGGTAGCTTGCAAGTTTATAAACTTGTGATTTATAAACGTCTTTGAGCACATCAAAGCCGCCAGCCATGTCACCGTATAACGTTGAATAACCAACCGCTAACTCTGATTTATTACCCGTAGTGATGACCAAATGACCAAATTTATTAGACAATGCCATTAACACCACACCGCGTGCGCGCGCTTGGATATTCTCTTCGGTAGTATCAGCAGGAGACTTATTAAATAGTGGCGCTAAGGTATGGCGGATACCTTCAACCGCATCAAAAATTGGGCAAACGGTATAAGAAACATTTAAGCGACGTGCTTGTGCTTGCGCATCTTCTAAGCTGATTTGTGAAGTGTATTCGTACGGCATCATCACCGCATAGACTTTATCAGCGCCCAGAGCGTCGACGGCAATACACAAGGTCAAGGCTGAATCGATACCGCCTGATAAGCCAACGATGATGCCAGTAAAGCCTGAAAGATTGACATAATCACGTAGACCAACGACCAGCGCTTGGTACATCTCTGACTCACGGCTCAATGATAAAGGCGCTTTTGCTTGCGTATCAAATTTTGCCGTCTTCACATTAAATGTCGCTAGCATAAGCTGATTCATAAAGCGTGAGGCTTCGTGAGCTACGCTGCCATCGGCTTGGATGGCCATAGAGCCGCCGTCAAAGACCAAGTCATCTTGACCACCAACCGCGTTTAGATAAACGATAGGCAAATTGTTTTCGCGACTACGTTTGGCCAGCATAGTTTTACGGTTGTCTTGTTTTTCAATCTCAAACGGTGAGGCGTTTAGGCTCACAATCAGGTCAGCGCCTTGTTTTTTAAGCTCGGCAATTGGACCTTTTTCCCATAAATCTTCACAGATAAGCAGACCGATGGTAATGCCTTTATAGTCAAACAAGACTTGGTTGCGACCTTTATCAAAATAACGGCGCTCATCAAATACGCCATAATTTGGCAAGATTTGTTTATGATAAAAGCCTTTTTGATGACCATTATGCAAAATCGCAGCCGAGTTAAAGGTGCCATGATGGTCGACATGCGGATAGCCCACAATCATCACGATATCATCGATATCACTTAAAGACGACAGCGCGCTTTTGATACGACCTGAAAGACTAGGACGTAGCAATAAATCTTGTGGTGGGTAGCCCAATAATGCTAACTCTGGGAAGATAATAACATCAGCGCCTTGCTCACGGGCTTGTAGTGCAAGCGTGCGCATTTTTTCAGCGTTAGCAGTGATATCACCAACCAAAAAATGCGATTGGGCTAGCGCAAAAGTCACGCTGTCTTGCGGTTTAGATGCCGTATTGGCGTCATTTGAGGCAGTAGAATTGGGGTTGTCAGTATCTTTTGCAGTGTCTTTTGACATTGTTATTGTTCCTATCAATAGGTTGTGTAAATGTGTTGAATCCGTCTTGGTTTCAAATAAAACCAAATCAAAGTAATTTATAAAAGTAACGCAAAATATAAGTGTTTAATCAGGCACTCAAAACACGACGCTTAAATAGTGAGTCGAAATAATGAGCGCCAAGCTTGGATAGGCATCAATATAATGCTTATCGACAATACCAAAATATGCAGCGCCGCTCTAAATACCAGTGATTAAGACAGTCTAGAGTAGGGTGGCAGATGAGGATTGCAAGAAGTAATTTTCAAAACGCCAAGGCTGATAATGCTAAAAACCTATAAGGTCATACTAACTTAACAGCATTCGAGCGTTCAGATTAATCCCTTTAGTATAACATCAATTGTCCGTACTAATAGAACTGAGCAGTGATTTAGCTGGCAAGATATCACAGCAGAAGTCACTAAAAAGGCGATAGATAGCCGTTATTCTACAAGGATAAATCTGCTTGGGAATTTTTGCGTGCAAGCACCGATATTCACTGATAATGCGTACGGATAAATGTAAGTAAAGATTACAACATAGTCTTATTTATTGGGTTTATTTTATTGCATAATAAACCGTTACTGTCGGCGGGTTACCTCATTTAAGCGCAGGTAAATATCAAATTGACGCTATTTTAATCAGCCAAAAATATTTTTATAAATTAATGCTGTTTTGACAGTCAAATATGATGTTTATAAAGGTGCTGTATGGTACGGTAGCTGTATTGCGCGCTGTATTGTCAGCAATTTTTCTACACCGCAGTTATGATGAAACTTATTACCCAATATTCATTATTACCTAACACTGACCACTTAACATACTCGCTAAGGGATACCAATAATGGACATGGTCTGTAACGCACATGCTCTGTAATTTTTATCCACCTATTTATAAACGTTACAGCAAAGCCGGATTGGCTTTTTGCTGCCTGCTCTTGGTTTATACGCTATGATTGAAAACTGGACAAAAGAATTTCTTATTCAGCGCTTATTGGCCATTACCTTATTGGTGGTGCTGTTCGTATTATGTTTCCAGGTCGTACAGTTCTTTATTGTACCAGCGCTATGGGCAGCGATTTTAGCCTACGTGACTTTTCCTATTTATAATTTTTTTCACCAAAGAGTTCGATTCAGCTCAAACTTTAGCGCCGCTATTATGACGGTGAGCATCACGCTTATGATTGGTGTGCCGCTCGTCGTTGGTATCTTTATTTTGCAGCAAGAAGCGTTAAGCCTTATTAGTAATTTAGTCTATCGCATCAAAGTGGGCTATTTGGATGTGCCTGATTCTGTCAAGGATTTGCCCATCATCGGTCAGCAAGTTAAAGATGTGCTATGGAGAATCAATAAAAACCCTGAGGGGACGCTAGAGGCTTTTCGTCTTTGGGTTCAGTCGCATCTTTATTATGGCAAAGTTGCTTTCGATGTCGTCTTCAGTGGTTTGGCCAAACTTGGTATGGCGTTGATGACGTTGTTTTTCTTTTATCGCGATGGCACCAGTTTGGTACGTCAAATCCGTCAAGCGCTGCGTAATATCATTGGCAATCGTATCGATGGTTATATTGATTCGGTCGGTACGACCACGCGCGCGGTCGTCTATGGTATCGGCTTGACCGCATTGGCGCAGGCATTACTCGCGGGTATTGGTTACTATTTCGCTGGCGCCCCAAGTCCTATCTTACTCACCATTGTGACTTTTATCATTGCCTTAATTCCCTTTGGTACGCCATTTGTTTGGGGCGCGGTATCGATTTGGTTATTGAGCCAAGGACATACCGTAGAAGGGATTGGCTTAGCGCTTTGGGGTATACTGGTTATCAGTTGGGTTGATAACCTTATCCGTCCTATCGTCATTAGCGGCGCGACCAAAATTCCTTTTATCATTATTTTTATCGGGGTATTGGGCGGTTTAACTGCGTTTGGTTTTGTTGGCTTGTTTATTGGCCCTGTGGTATTGGCAATCGGCCTTGCCGTATGGCGTGAATGGATATCGCAGCATAAGAATGAATTATTTGCCCAGCAAGAAGGGATGTTGGTTGACGGTCCACTGCAACCTAAAATGACTGAGCAAAAAGCTACTGAGCAAAATAAAGACGAAAATACCGTTTCTACTGACCAAACATAAGGTTAAAAAGAGAAGCGCATAGAGTTTGATAATAAAAAACACACTGTCCTAATGATGCGATGGTTGATAAGAAACCTTTATAAATAGGGATATTTAAAGATGCCTAATGCCAGCACTACGAATAACGATAATATGCGTCCTCTGACCATTGTTTCTGATAGCAATATCGCTAGCCTTAATGAGTTTTTTAATGCATCAACGCTTGGGCAAGAGACGAAGCGTATGGTGAAGATTTTTGCCGTCGCTGGACGTGATATCAATGCCCAGTTGCTAGCCGAGTGTCAACCTGATGTACTATTGATACGTTCGGTGACGCCAGTAGGCGCGTCGCTATTGGCAGATAATAACAGTGTGAAGTTTGTTGGTTCGGCGACCATCGGTACCGATCATGTCGATCAAGATTATTTGGCAGCGCGTAATATAACATTTGCCAACGCCGCTGGCTGTAGTAAGCATTCGGTTGCGCAGTATGTATTAACCGCTGTCTTAACCTTACGCCCGCAGTATTGGCAGCCATCGATGCCGCCCGTAACCTTAGGTATTATCGGACTGGGCAATATTGGCAGCACCCTTGCGCAATATGCTCATGATTTAGGTTGGCAGGTATTGGGTTACGATCCGCTGCTGCCTGCATCGAATATTAATAATGCCAGCTTTGGGCAGGTAATTAGCCAAAGTGATGTTATCAGCTTGCATGTGCCGTTAACCGATAAAAAAGATAATGCTAATCCTAATGGCAGCGACTATCCAACCCGGCATTTAATCGATAAAAATGCCTTAGATGTGATGCCAGCAGATACTTTGTTAATCAATAGCGCGCGCGGACCGGTTATTAATGCGCATGACTTAGTAGCTGATATTGAACGTACGGGTCGCCAAGTGGTGCTCGATGTTTTTGAGCATGAGCCAGAAATTGCTGAGAGTTTATTGTCTAAACTTGCGATTGCCACAGCGCATATCGCAGGCTACACGGTCGAAGGTAAGCTACGAGGTACGCAAATTATTTATGATGCGCTCTGTGAAAAATTGGCGGTCACACCAGCACAATCTATGCACACGCTATTGCCGCTCAATATGTTTTTATGGTCTGAGCTCAAGGCGCATCCGGAGAGACTGATTAAGTTTTATAATATCATGCAAGATGATGCTGCATTACGAAGTAAGTTAGCTGATGGTCAAGTAAAGGGTGCCGACTTTGATCAATTGCGCCGAGATTATCATTTACGCCGTGAATGGCAGGCGTAAAATTCAGGTGTTTTTAAAAGTTAGCTGGTTTTAAAAGTCAGGCAGCCTTAAAACTTAAAACATCATTTTAAAATCTATTTTCTATCCTTAAATTGCAGTAAATAATAATGACTCAAGCAAGTAATTCCTTTTCTAAATCTAGCTATGCGCCGACCATGACCGTATCAATGGCACAAAAGCGTGCGCAATTCATGAGTGCTATTCGGCAGTTTTTTGCCACGCGTCACGTGCTCGAAGTGCAGACGCCCTTGTTATCGCAAGCAGGCAATACCGATACCTTTTTGCAATCAGTAGCGGCGCAGGTCACTTATCAAGATAAGCCTTGTACCTATTATCTGCATACGTCGCCTGAGTTCGCCATGAAGCGGCTACTTGCCAGCTGGCAGATGCCCATTTATCAGATTTGTCCGGTATTTCGTGATAATGAGATAGGCGTCCGTCATAATATTGAATTCACCATGCTCGAGTGGTATCAGCCGAACTACAGCTTAGATGATATGGCTGCTGAATTGGGCGAGCTATTAGAAGCGCTTTATGGTTATCCGATTGTGCTGAGTCATTACCGTTACGTCGATGCCTTTATGGATTTCGTTGGTATCCATCCGTTAACGGCCAGTATTGCGGCGCTACAAGCAGTGGCCGAAGATAAGGGTTTAACAGGGTTTGATTTTAATAGTGCAGAAAATGGCGCTACCAATAGTGAAGAAGATATTCGTCAAAGCTGGTTAGATTTACTATTTAGTCATGCCGTCGAGCCAAATTTGGGTCATGATTTGCCGACGCTGATTATAGAATATCCCCCTGCAACTGCGGCATTGGCAAAAACGGCTAAGGATAAAGACGGTAATACAGTTGCTAAGCGCTTTGAGCTTTATATTAATGGTATTGAGATTGCCAATGCTTACGATGAGCTGGCAGATGGGCAGGCGTTAAGAGCGCGCTTTGAGCGCGACAATCAATTGCGTCAGCGTCATAACTTGCCACAAATGCCAATTGATGAGCATTTATTAGCAGCGTCTGATGATTTAATACCTTGCAGCGGTATCGCAGTCGGTATTGATAGATTGCTGATGGTTATTACAGGCGCTAGCAGATTAGAGGACGTGATTCCTTTTCCCAGTGGCTTGGCTTAATTGCTTGCTAGTAGATTTTGACATAGCCGCCAATGATTAAAAAAAACCATAATAGAAAAGCGCGTAAACCGGAAGGCTTACGTGCTTTTCTATTCTTGTACTGTTTTTTATAATGCTGCAAAGCTGCATATTGTTTCTTACAGTTTAGCAAGCGCTGCATCAATTGCAGTTTCACCATTATGCATGCTAAAGACTTTCTTATTGGTATTATCAGCATTGAGTACAGCTGCCAACGTCGTAGCCACATCTGCAATTGAGTTTTCACCCGCATTGTCATCATTAATAGTGATTTTACCCGTTGCTGCACGCTCTTTTAACGCACCTGCTTGCACGATAGTGTAATCAAGGCTGCTATTATTAACCAACCACTGATCGGCGTAATGCTTACAGATATAGTATTCTTTTAAATCGGCAATACCAGGCTGATTCCATTTGCTGGTATCTAATGAAAATACTGTACTAAGCATGATATAGCGTTTGATACCTTTATCTTCTGTTGCCTGCATGGTTTTAACCGCGCCATGTAAATCAACTTCTAAGACATCTTTACCACCTGAACCGGCGACAAAATAAACGGCATCGATATCTTGCTCGATTTGCTGTTGAATAGCATCTTTTTCTGCGGTGATATCCAAATCTAATTGGCTGTAATTGTCGTCATTAAAGAGTTTTTCTTCCTGACGGGTGGTGCCAATCACTTGATGGTTATCTGCTAATAACTGCTTAACCAAATCTGTACCCACTCGACCACTGGCGCCAATCACTAAAATTTTCATATTCATTCCTATTTTTATATACGTTTTATATACGTTATCGTTATTTTAAAATTTATCGTTTAAAAACCATTTGTTTAAAAACCGATTGTTTTGAAAGCTGCATATAGCGTAACAAGAATGATGAGCACACTTCGTTATGAAGCGTGCCGTTTGCATAGTGTTTAGTTATGGAGTGTATACGGTTTGCAAGCCTGTTATTTATAAAAGCTGCTATTCATAAGAATAAGAAAGTTAGAACAAAGGTTAGAAAGGGTAGTTGCCAAATAATGCATAAGAAAATTAACGCACCAATTAACGTACTAAGCGATTAAGACCATCGGCAAAGGCTTTTTTATCGCGGTCGCCATAAGGTTTCTGGCCACTCATTTCTTGCAGCTCGAGCACGCCCGTGCCGCGCATGGTATCCATAAAATCGCGCATATTAAGCTTTTGCTTGATGTTATTTTTATCATACACCATACCGCGGGTGGTTAAAACCATACCGCCTTTATCTAAAATATCATTGGCCAAGGGAATGTCGCTAGTGATGGCTAAATCGCCTGGCTGTATTTGCTCAACGATATAATCATCGGCTTTATCAAACCCTGATGGCACCACTGTCATCACGAGCAGCGGTGATTTGCGCAGTTTGATTGGCTGATTGGCGACAAATATCGCCATGGTTTGGGTACGTTCAGCCGTTTTGATAATCAAATCTTTGGCAATCAGAGGCACCGAATCAGCATCTACCCAAATCTGCATTATTTCTGAGCCTTATCTGTATTTGAAAGCTGGTCGTTTGATAGCTGGTCTATATCTCCTAAACCCTCTGGTTGGCTCTCTTTAACATTGATAGCAGCATCTTCTACAGCTTGGTCAGTTTCCGTGCTGGCTGTTTGCTCTGGTGTTTTTGCTTGGTTCTCGGTAACCGTAGGCGCTAACTTTTTATCAAGACCAACTTTATTAGGCAACACAGCAACCAGCTTAGCGAGGGCAATATCTAAGTCAGCAACGTCATTTGGCATCAAGGTAATATGCGCAATTTTACGATCCTCGCGCTCAGCCTTATGGTAGCTATGATAATGGGCACCATCGATATTGAGCACCGCGCTGATATCAGGATATTGACCCAAAACATTCAACATAATCGCTGGGTGGACGTTGTCAGTATCGCCTAAGGGCAGATTGACCACCGCGCGAATATGGTTCTCAAACTGACTGGTAATCGCGCCTTCGATACTCCAATGTCCAGAGTTATGGACGCGTGGGGCAATCTCGTTGGCCAGCAGATAGTCGTTACCACGAGTATCTTTGCTCACAAACAGCTCAAGCGCCATCACACCGACATAACCTAAATGATTCATCACCGTGGTAATCGCATCGGTTGCTTGTTGGAACAAATGGCTGGTACCAACGGCAGGCGCGCGCGTTTTGGCCAATATGCCGTTATGATGATGGTTTTCGACCAAATCATAGCAGCGTACTTGACCGTTTTGGGCGCGTGCAGCAATGATAGATACTTCACGGCTAAAGTTAATAAAGCCTTCTGCAATGAGGGGAGCAGGCGTTGGCGTTAGTGCGCCTTTACCACTAACCGCATCCTTAAGCTCATGCCAAGCAACGGTAATATCACTTTCTTCTTTGATGACAAACTGACCTTTGCCATCATAACCACCGCGGCTGGTCTTTAGGACGATAGGCAATCCTAGCTCGTCGCAAGCTTGCTTTAATTCTGCTTCAGAATTAACCACCATAAATGGTACGGTGGCGATATCAAGCTCATTGAACATGCCTTTTTCTTTTAAGCGATCTTGGGCGATATCAAGGGCAATCGGTGGCGGAAACATGCCTTGCTTGCTGCCAGATTTTGACAGGCTGGCCAATTGCTCAACGGTATCAGTAGGCGTATTTTCAAACTCTAAGGTAAAGACGTCAGCTGCGGCAATAAATGCTTCTAATTGCTCGCTATGAAAAACTTTTCCGTATAGGCTGGCCGGACAGTCGGCATTGTCTTCTAAAAATACGCACTGATAACCGAGCGGCATGGCGGCTTCGGCGAGCATCATACCAAGCTGACCACCGCCTAAAATACCGATGGTACGAATGGTTTGGGTTACAGGATAAGCGTTCGCTGTAGTCATGGCAGGCTCTTTACATTAAAAATGAATAAGGGATTTTGAATACTAATATCTAAAACTTACGGGATAAAACTTATGCGATTAAAATAGGAAAAGGTGCACTTTATGCACCTTGTATTTAGTAAAACGCATCTGAGTAAAAATATCAAGTTTAGAACATTGCTCGTTAATTTGGTATTCAGGTTTGATATTGAGAGTTAAAAACCAGATGATTGCGCTTAATATTTCTTGGTTAATATTGCATTTCTGCTAATGGTACTTTTTGTCAAAACTTAACGCCATCTGGCTGAGTTTACTTACTTTACTGATTGATAATACCGGGTGTTGGGCTGGCAAGAATGGTATCGGTTTGCGCTTGGCGCATACTATCAAGCTTCGTCGCAATTGTTTCATCATGCAATGCTAACACCTGAATAGAAAGAAGGGCAGCGTTATAGGCGCCAGCTGCACCAATCGCTAAGGTTCCAACAGCTACGCCTTTTGGCATTTGTACGATAGAAAGCAGGCTATCCCAACCACTGAGCATTGATGATTTAACAGGGACACCAAAGACAGGTAGCGGCGTTTGACTGGCACACATACCGGGCAGATGCGCGGCACCACCAGCCCCAGCGATAATCACCTGCAAGCCGTTGCCTTTGGCGATTTTGGCATAATCAAACAATCTATCAGGGGTACGATGCGCTGACACCACTTCACATTCAAAGGCGATATCAAAGTCGGCAAGTAGTTGCGCCGCTGCACTCATGGTTGCCCAATCAGACTGCGAGCCCATGATAATACCTACTTTTGGCTGACCAGCAGGAGAGGTAATTGGGCTGCTTTGCTCAACAGGGGTAACGGTAGCCGATGGGGTGCTCATGCTTTGATATCCTCAAAAGGACCATCATACAAAAGTTTTGCTGCCTTCGTAAAGCCAAGTTTGCTGTTTAATGGCAAAGCTGGCTAAATAACGCTGATTTTATGCATTTATCTTTTTTATGCCTTTACCTTTGGGTCTTCATCATGGCGATATTGTACGAAGTTATGGGCTTTAAGCGGTAATGGCTGCTCGGTATCAAGCTGATAACAGGTTAAATAACCGCTATCAATCGCTGCCGAATAATCGGTACAAGCAACCTGCGGGCTAAGGGGTTGCGGCGCGCCTGTTAGCCAATAATGACCGACGAATACCGGTTTATGAGTTTTAAGGGCAAATTCGATATTTTCCGCTAAGGCATCGCTTGGAATTTGTGCCAGTCCTGAGCTTGGCGCACGGGCAATTTCATGAATAGTGCGTTTATTAAGCTCATCAAGCCACCAACGCACGCGTACTTGCGAGCGCGCTGCCCCATCTTTGTCGACCATGACTAAACCATCAGGTAACGCCGTTTCTACGCCTTTTAGCACGCGCTCAAGCGCTTCATAAGCAGGGCTATGCTTTTGCGCCGTGGCGACAACGGCGTCAGGCGTCAAGCAATTATCGGCAGTCAATAGCGGCTTTAATACCGCCATGCTATCGACATCCCAGCAAGCGTGTACAAAGCAAGCATAGTCAGTTTCAAGCCACAATGGAATCTCATAAAAGCGCTGCAACCAATATTGATGCGCTTCTGAGCCAAACGGTACTTCGGCTAAAAAGGTTTCATGCTGGCGCACATGAACATCACTATGCGAGCGTAAATAGCGCTCAGGTTGCTTTGGGTCAAGCATGGCAAAGGTGAGCGCATTGTATTCATGATTGCCCATCACTGCGTCGGCAACGCCTGCATCTAGCATAGCAAAGACTATCTCTAGCGAGGCTACTTGCTGTGGCCCACGGTCAATGAAATCACCAATAAATAGCGCCCGATGACCAGCTGGCGGTACAAAATAGGTGCCATTATGAACATAGCCTAACTGCTTTAGGAGTCCGACCAACTTGTCAGCATAACCGTGAATATCACCAATAACATCTATAATCATAATAATTATCAAATTCTTAAATGTTTTATTAAATATAAGTTTGCGCAAGATACTAAGCAATACCAAGCGATCTAAATAGCGATATAAATGAAGCATTACTTGGCTATTTAAACTGCGTTAATGAACTAAGCTTCGATTTCAGTTTTTTTACTAAAATTGAATACTGAGCTTTATGACTGGGTTTTGATAGCACCTCTAAAACCCAGGAGATAAGAGCGCATTTAAAAAGTGCGGTAGTACCTGAGGTTCTAAAATAATTGTCGCAATTACCCCAAACGCGCCGCCCCACATATGTGCCATATGATTGATATTAGAGCCACCGCGTTTGTCCGCATAAATACTATAAGCGACGTAAGCGACCGCAAATAATATCGCTGGGATAGGGACAACAGCAAATAGATAAATCTTTTCCCATGGTGCCAGCAGAATAAAAGCAAATAAGACCCCCGATACACCGCCTGACGCCCCGAGGCTTAGGTAGCTGGCACTATCTTTATGTTTAATATAGCTTGGAACCATCGCGACAACGATAGCCAATACATAAAAAACCACGAAACCATAACCGAATAAAAACGACTGATATAAGCGTTCGATAGCACGACCAAAAAAGTATAGGGTAAACATATTAAACAGCAAATGCATCCCATCAGCATGAATAAAACCATGCGTCACAAAGCGATCCCATTGACCATTTTTCACCGCTGGCGGATAGAAAATAAATCGATTAAACACGGCTTTGTTTTGCCATGCCAATAAACTGACAATAACGGTGATAATAATAATAAGCGTCGTATGGTTAAACAAAGGGGAATCCTTAGGCCGAGCCTGATAGATGGCAATGATATAAATCGTAACGCTTAAAGCCCAAGTGTCTTGGCTCAATAACAACTACTATTAATGATAATAACGCTAAAACGGTAAATAGCTACTATAAACAACTAAATATGAGTAATGATAAAGCATTCAGGCATGATATTAGCAATAATAACAGCGATGCTCAGGCAAAAAACCAATACACGACAAAATTATGCTTTAATAATCGTTTATATTAAATAATATAACAGCGTAGCAGGCGGAATGAGTAATGCTTCGTATACTGACCGTAACGATTCACGACAGCATAAAGACCAAACATAATAGTTAATAATAGACCTGAAAATTAATAATAAAGGTCTGGCAGTCGTTTAGGTTTATGGCATTAAGCGTTGTCAAACTCATTGTTATTTAATTTATAGTCATTTAAAAAGTAATGAAAGTTATAAATGATAGGCAATTTATATACCAATATTGCTTGTTACGCGTTCAGCTTCCTACAATTTTTAGAATATAAAGTTAAATTAAAAAATACATCTCCGTTATATCCCCTAAATCAACGCCGACAGAGGCAATAACTTATGAATATTATCGACCAATTAGAACAAACGGTGACCTCAGCGGTGTTGGGTGGCTATAGTAATGACGACCATACTAATCAGGCTGATAATGGTAATGTGTCCCAAGTCAGCTTATTAGAGCAGTTTTATGCCATTTTAGCGGCGCGTTTGGCGTTACCACAAGTTTACTCGCAGTTACTGCGTGATGATCAGCCGATTGCTAATGATAATATGATAGAGACGCCGTTATTTGAGCAGTTATGGCAAGCACCGAACGCGCGCCAAGTTATTATTCAAGAGCTTGCGGCTACCCATCATATTGATGAGCTCACCACCACACAGCTTATTATGAATGCTGCACCGCTGGTTTATCGTGAGCTCAAAATAATGGCAAATGGGCAGTTCTTGCCGGCATTTTTGCAAAGCCAGCAACCCACATTTCGCCATTATCTGCCGATATGGGCGGCACCAGTGATTACCGCGGCGCAACATGCTGAGGATGAATTGTTTAATGCTCAAAGCACGCTAGCTGAGATAGCTGCTACGCCTGTTTTATTAAATAAGCATGATGCCACTGAAGCAAGTAGGATAAATCCTTCTGCGAACTTGATAACAGAACCAAATACGGCAGCAGAACTTGCTAATGAAAGTTTTGATAACAGTCTAAGTACAGCGGCTATCGATACGGGTGCTATCCATGCCAATCCAGCGGCCCATCATCTAGAAGAAAACAGCAGCCTAAAACGAGAAAAAGTACGTACCCGCAACCAACGCAATGATTTATTGATTCGGGTGTTTTTATTATTGGCGGCAGTGGCAGCGATTGGGCTGGTATGGGCATTGTTAATTAGGCCTAATAACGCACCGCCTGTAGAACCAGTGGTGACAGCGCCCACAGTCATACCGCCTGTGGCTGAGCCGCCAGCGCAAGTATCAACGCCCGTTGCGCTCATCGTTGGCGTCGATAATGGCGGCAATCTATATACTTGTAGCGCCTCTGTCGGTGACGCCGCGCTCCAAAGTACGCTGCAACAAGCGCTTAATAGTAGCTTTGGTGAGCAGGCGGCTAAGTGTCAATTTACGGTGCAAGAAGGCGTGGCCAATAATATTGCCAATATGCCTATCGAGGCGCTACCCAATATTTTGACCTTATTAAGAGCGACTCCATTTGCTCGTTTACAGCTGCAAAATGACCGCATGACTTTGGAGGCACCAGATAGTATGCAGCTGCAAAAATTGGCCACCGATATCCGTACTTTGGTACCGGCGATGATGGTTGATAGCACCGCGCCGCTACCATTACCTAATAATGATGGCAGTATGGGAGCAGCTGATATGGCGGCCATGAATGGTGCCAATAATCAGTACGATGCGAATAACAATATTAATGATAATGTTAACGGTAATAATGATTACCAAGCCGCGGACGACGATACGGGGGATAGCGTGATGCCAGCGCCTAGCCGTAATAATGACTTTAATAATCCGCCGATGTATGACCAACCTAGCAATAACGCTGCTATGAATAACGACCGCCCAGCATCAAAGCAACCACCGGGACCTTTTTCAGTATCGGAAGTCGATGATATGGCAAACAGTGTTATCGTGGCTGAGCCTGCCCAAGTTAGAAATAGATAGAATATTTATAACAAACGCGTAGAAAATAAAAAGCTAAAAGGAGTGTAGTATCAATGATTGACGGCACTCCTTTTTTATTTGCCGCTAAATAAAGAGCATAAGAATAAAAAAATATTATAGTGAATTAACTTTAAAAACAGATCTGGAAAAACAGATACAGTGCGACTGGGATGAATTTTTCGTAGCCTCTGTGATAGCAGCAAGCAAGGAAAATTTATACCAGTCGCCCATAACTATTAACGCATCGTTTTTATTTTGAACTGACTATACCTGAAACAGTTAATGCAAATTTCTATTTAACTTACCAACCACATTGAAAATTAAGCGATTAGCTGTTCATATGTTAGTAATTTATACTTTCTAAGCATTGCAGTTACGAGTAACAACCGAAACATTACTTATCGTAGCAATTGCACAACAGCCTGTCGATTGTGAACACATACTTAATACTTTTATAATAACAAAAGTTGAATCTAGTTATGGCTGCTATCTAATACTATTAACTTAGTATTAATCGCATGAGCTTATATTAAATAGCCGCCATAAAATATCAATATCAACGCTCTACTTTTTGAGAATGCATGCTATATAAAACAAGCCATTTAAAATAACAATTCATTGAGGAATGACATTATGGATATTATCAGTCACTTAACGCGGACGGTTAGTCCAGCAGTGCTAGGAGATGACCGCACTCCTGCTAAGAAAAATTTACTTGAGCAGTTTTATGCTATTTTTGCCGCGCGCCTAGCCGATAACGATACCTATAATCGTTTTGCTAATGAAAATATCGCCCGTGATGATCAAGGATTTTATGATCGGGTATGGACAGATGGCGCGCACCGTGACCAAATCGCTCGTGAGCTTGCTGTTAAACATAATGTTGACGCTACTGCTGCGCGCGGTTTAATTGCGATGGCCGCGCCACTGGCCTATCACGAAATCAAAAGCTTGGCAGGAACGACGCCTGTACCGCAGTTTTTAAATGACAATCTTGCCAGTTATCAGCATCATATCCCAGTATGGGCAAGTACTGTTCTGCCTGCTGGTATGATTGCGGCTGCACCCGCTGGTGCTCGCGTTTCTGATACGGTCAGCACTGACCCTATCCGCCGCGAAGAGGAAGAAAAAGGCAGCTTTATGAAAGCGCTGCTACCGATTATTGGACTAATTATCTTGGGTGCGTTAGCGTGGGCGCTACTAAGAGGTTGCCAAGACAATCCTGAGCCAGTCGGCAAGCCTGTTGCTACCGAGCAGCAAGCCGTTAACGATGATGGGCAATCAGTGGTTGCTGCGGATATCGAACCTGCGTCATTGCGTATTGCGACTGGTGAAAACAGTGAGCTATACGCTTGCCGTATGAACGTTGGTAATGAGACGCTACAGGGCAATGTTATGGACGCTCTGACCGCCACATTTGGCGATGAAGCCAATAATTGCCGTGCGGATGTCGATGATAACTTCTCAATTGATATGCCTGCTGCCGCTCAGCTTGCATCTATATTACCTATCGTCAAAAACGTACCGAATGCGAGTATGTTAATCAAAGGCGATACGATTACCGTTAATGCGCCTGACGCTGCGGCATTAGATAAATTGGTTGCAGATTTACAAGCGGCTGCGCCAGCGATGACCGTCAAGCCAGAAGCGCCATTAGATGCCCAAGCTGAGATTGATAATAGCCTAACAGCTTCTCAAGCAGCGATGGATAACCTTGGCCAAAATCCTGACCCTCAGGATGTGGCTCGTGCGCTCAGCCTACAAGTGGTGAACTTTGAAGTAGATAAAGCCGTTATTCCTGATGCCAATAAAGCGCTATTAGATCGCGCTGTAAAACTGATGGAACAAGTGCCAGATATGAAGCTGATGATTATTGGTCATACTGATAAAACTGCTGATGCTGCTTACAATATGAAGCTGTCAGAAGAGCGTGCCGAATCTATGAAAGATTATTTGGTCGCGCAAGGCGTTGATCCAACTAAGCTGATGACTAAAGGTATGGGTGAGACCGATCCTATTGCTGAAAACGCCACTGAGCAAGGTCGTTTCCGTAACCGCCGTATTGAGTTTGTGGTCTATGATGAGACAGCAAATGCAAACGATGGCATGGCGATTAGTAACAGTGCCCTTGACCCAGACTTAAATCCATTAGACAGTGATAATGATGATCTAATGCCTGATGCTGATGATGCCAGTCGTGGTACGGCATTAGACCCACAAGCAAGTACCAGTAATTAGTATCATTTTAGACGCGCTTATGGACAACCAGTAAGCTTTAAGTGGAATTTGAATAGCAAAAAAACCGCATCTTGATAAGGTGCGGTTTTTTATGTTGTTAAATCAGCTTTGTTTTGTTAGCTGCATTATTTATAAGCAGTAGGGTCTTTTAAAACCGCTTGCGCTTCTGTTTGAACCGGAAAGAAAGTCTGTAAAACGTTATCTTTTGCTTGTTGCCAATAATCAAACTGCTGGCATGTTGACTCAAGGTCACCTTGCCAAACAGGTATCTGTCCACACATGGTCTTGATGCGTTTTTGGTCAGGATAGGGCAGCTCTTGTGCTGCTGCCGCAGCTTCGTGAGCAGCAACGCGGTCATTACAGACCAAGGCAATATCGCAGCCTGCTTCAATCGCCGCTTTGACACGGGCGCTAACATCGCCTGCTGCTTGTGCGCCTGCCATCGATAAATCATCAGAAAATAACACCCCATCAAAATTAAGCTGATCACGAATGATGTCTTTGAGCCAAATTTTTGAAAATCCTGCGGGTTTATTATCGACTTGGGAAAAAATCACATGCGCTGGCATTAAGGCATCAAGCCAAGGCAACGTCTGCGCAAAAGGCTGCATATCACTATTCATAATCTCATCTAAGCTACGCGTATCTATTGCTTCTGCCACATGTGAATCAGGGGCGATGGCACCATGACCGGGAAAGTGCTTACCGGTGGTCGCCATACCGGCGTCTTTCATGCCGCGCATAAACTGGCTGGCCAGTGCAATAATCGCTTGCGGCTCATGATGAAAGCTACGGTCGCCGATGACTTGGCTGATACCGTCTCTATCGAGCACCGGCGCAAAACTTAAATCAATGCCGACTGCCAATACTTCGGCCGCCATCAAATAACCGCAGTCGTAAGCAAGGCTAAGGGCGCGGCTAGGGTTTTCATTAAATAACTCACCAAGTCTGCCCATCGCGGGCAATGGCGTAAAACCGTGACGTAATCTAGCAACGCGCCCACCTTCTTGGTCAACGCCAATCAATATATCGGCATTGTGATAGCGTATATCGTCACATAAGGCGCGCACTTGCGCCGCGTCTGCCACATTACGGGCAAATAATATTACCCCGCCCACTTGTGCTTGTTTGATTAAACTGACATCTTCAGCAGTCAGTGCGGTACTATCGATATCAATCATTAAGACGCCGTACATTGCGTGATCCTTATTAGGCTATACCTTGTTATATTATCGTTTATGGTCAAAAAAACATTTAAGCTCAAAAAAGCGCTAAGCCATGAGCTGCATTATTTATCGTCATTATTCGCTATCGCTGTTTAGTGCCATGTTGGTTATATTATGACAGTTATTATAAGATGAGCATAATGTCGCGGCTTAATTGATTTAAAACAGCTATGTTGATGAGCTATCTGGTATTTATTTAGTTAGAGCAATAAATAGGTGTGATAGAAAGTTCGTTCGTTGGCTCATAAGACACAGCGTCATGGCGGGTAAGATTATTTATACAGTTTGAGACAGCAGCGTATTTATAGCCATGCTAGTATTGATTGATTTTTTAACGATAAAACTAAAATAACTATCATGTGTTTGCACGCTTTTAATGCTAGCGTATCGCATGGTTTAATGGTAAATATAATACAGTTAAAAACAGTCAGATTTGTGGATAGCCGTTTATTAGATAACTTTTAATATGAATAACAACTAAGCATATTTTGCATACTTTTCACTTAAAATAATTAGGTATATATGATGAAAAAACAACCAGCACAGTGGTTACTCAGTGCAGCGTCAGTGGGTATCGCTGGTCTTATTCTCACCCAAAGCTATGGCACCGCAGTGGCTGATAGCAATACTGAAGGCTTTAAGGCCACCCCTGAGCAACAGGTCACCACCCGTCAGGTAGCGGCATTGCTGGATCGTAGCCATTATCTCAATCAGCCGCTCGATAGCGCAACGGGTAGCGAGATTCTATCCATGTATATCGATAGCCTTGATCCAAACCATACCTTGTTTTTGCAATCTGATGTCGATGAATTTAAGAAAAAATATGCCGATGAATTTGGTGCCCGCTTAAAACGCGGCGACTTATCTGCTGGCGTAGAAGTTTTTGAGCGCTATCGTAAACGCTCTAATGAATACTTCGCGATGGCAAAGAAGCTGCTAAACACAAATCTTGATTTAACCAGTAAAGATAGCATTGTACTTGACCGCGAAAAGCTCAGTCATTTTAAAACCAAAAAAGAGCAGCGTGATTATTGGACGCGTCAGTTAAAGTTTCAGCTGATGAGTATTACTTTGGGTCAAGAAGATGAGAAGGCGAAAGAAAAAGTCTTTTTAGACAATCCTGATATCACGCGCGGACAAGATTTGGTGCGTAATGATGAGCGCACGCCAAGTGAGATTTTGCTCAATCGTTTATCACGCCAGCAAGAGCAGTTTACCCGTCTAAAAAACGACGAAATCATGGAAACCATCTTGAACACGGCGATGCTGACTTATGATCCGCACAGTAATTATTATGCGCCGATTCAAGCCAATGAGCTGCAAATTCAGTCCAGTTTACAATTAGAAGGTATAGGGGTTTCTATTCGCCCTGACCGTAAAAACCCAGACTATACTCGCATTGTGACCTTGGTTGACGGTGGTCCAGCGGCAAAGTCTGGTCAGATTAAACCTAATGATTTGATTATCGGTATCGCTAAAGACGGCGAAACCATGACCGATGTGGTCGGCTGGTCAACGCGTGAAATTGTCGGCTTGATTCGTGGTAAGCGCGGCACTTCGGTGACTATTAAAGTACGTCAACCAAATACCCCAGACGCTAGCGCCCGTAACGTAACCGTAGTTCGCGATATTATTCAACAAGAAGAATCTGGCGTCACCCAGCGCGTCGTTGAAGTTCAGCGCCCTAATATCGATAAAACGCCCAAACGTATCGGCGTCCTTGAGATACCAAGTTTTTATCTCAACTATCGCGCCCGTCGTAACGGCGAAGAGTACCGTAGCGTCAGTGTTGATACTGAAAAAGCTCTTAAAGAGTTGAATAAAAAAAATATCGACGGTCTAGTGGTTGATTTACGTAACAATCCAGGCGGCTCGCTCGATGAAGTTGCCAAGATGCTTGGCTTCTTTATCAAGAGCGGTCCGCTAGTGCAAATTCGCGACAATCGCGGCAATATCCAAGTCTATCGTGATGACGATGGCGGCGAGCAGTTATATGATGGCAAGATGGTCGTTATTACTAACTTAGCATCGGCATCTGCCAGTGAGATCTTTGCTGCAGCGATTCAGGATTATGGTCGTGGCTTAGTCGTCGGCAGTACAACGACGGGTAAAGGCTCGGCGCAGATTCAGCTTGATAGCTTAGCATTGGGCTCAGCAACTTTAACGCAGCGTAAATTCTATCGTATCACCGGCGGTAGTACGCAGAATAAAGGCGTGGTACCTGATGTTGAATTGGTTAATATCTATGATGATGCAACCTTTGGCGAGCGCGCACAGAAAAAAGCCTTGCCGTGGGATACCATTAAAACCGCGCCTTATAAGCCTGAAGGTAAATTTTCTGCCAATACGTTAGCGACGCTAAACCAGCAATCAAAAATCCGTCAGCAGAAAAACCCGCAGTTTGTTTATCTATCAACGCTAAACGATATTCGTAATATGGAAGATGAGAAAAAACCAATTCCGCTTGATATCAATAGCCGCCGTGCCAAGATGCAGCTGATAGAGAAGCGTTCATTGGAAGCTGAAAATAAGCGTCTTATTGCAACAGGTGAGCGTCCTTATGCCAATTGGAATACTTATCAAGCAGCGATGGATGCAAAATTTGAAGAGCGTAGTCAGATGAAAGAAAGTGAACGTCCTGAGCTACCTGAAGACGAAGCCTTTATTAATGAAGCCGCTTATATCATGCTCAGCGCTGATGCAAAAGTACTCGCTAGCCCAGAAGAAAAGCTATAGCAAATAGTATCTTTTAGGCTATCTCTGTTGTCACTAAAAATACGTGTAAGCATATGCTTACACGCATTGACGTTTAGACCTCTTACTAACCTTGGGTCAATCTGCGATTATAACTGTACGGCACGATTGAACGAAAAGGTTCATAGGTACTAGGGATTGGTATCTTAAAGGTCGCATCAGGGATAGGTGGTTTGCTGATTAGGGATGATAAGGCTGGAAGCCTGAATGTTATAAGATGCTCCGGGATTAAGTATCTAATAACATTAACATGGATGGTTAGTGATAAAAGCCGCATAATGCTTGTTGTTATGCGGCTTTGTTACGTCTGCAATCTCGATAATGCTTGTGAGAATAGTCTTTTCAGAAAACTTGTATGACAAAAATTTGTTAAAATCAGCTTACAAAAAAGGTCAGTAGATTGCTCTACTGAGCTTTTTTAGTTAGACGACAACACTATCGTTCATAACTAAGTATTCGCCTAACTATATTAAGCATACTAACGATGGTACGCTAAACTCAAAAAGAGATTAGTGCTCAACGCCACCAGCGCCATGGATATGGCCATGGTTTAATTCGTCTTCAGTTGCTGCACGTACTTCTTGGATTTCAACGTCAAACGTTAAACGCTTACCAGCCAATGGATGGTTTGCATCAACAGTCACTTCTTTGTCATTTACATCAGTAACGGTCACTAGCATAACTTGACCGCCAGCTTCTGACTGAAATTGCATACCAGGCTGGATATCTTCAACGCCTTGGAAGTTTTCACGTGGTACATGCTGTACCGCTTGTTCTTGGTATTCACCGTAACCATCAGCAGGCTCTACAACGGCATTGACTCTTTCGCCAGCAGATTTGCCTTCTAGTTGTTGCTCAAGACCTGGGATGATGTTGCTATGGCCATGCAAATAAGCAAGCGGTTGACCTTCTGGAGACTGGTCAAGGATGTTACCTTCGTCGTCTTTTAGAGTGTAGTTGAACTTGACGGCAGTGTCTTTTGCGATAGTAGTCATAAATTATCCTAAATATGTCGATATTAAAATTTAAATACGGTTGGAATAAACCTAAAAAAGCCAATCAGCCAGCCAAATAGCCACGTCATTAGTCAATTATCATCAGTTTATTAGGGTAACTTTAGCAGTTAGCATCTTTAATTGCGATGCCTCCTATCGGTTTCAAGGTTAAAAGCATAAAAAATGCCAATTAATCGGCGAATTAATGTAAATAAATATGATTTTTACGCTCTTTAGCGATTTCTTCTCTCTTTAATATAAGTAGCGTAAGGTTTGCCAGTTGCGTTTTTGCATAATGACTCCTACCATAGAGACGATCATAACAATAATAATAGTAACGAATAAATAGTAATGACTAATAATAGTAATGACTAATAATAGTGACGATTATAAGGATAAGAAACAATTATGACTGCATCTTCTCAAGCTTTACCTGCTAGTACTTTGAACAGCACTTTAAATCAGCAAACCGCTCCTATCTCTTACCAATTCGACTTTGCACGCTTTTTTGAGCATTTGGTCGATGTAGCGCTGACCTTTACCGCTGATACTGACGCGCCAAGTTTGTGGTTGCCAGCATGGATACCGGGTAGCTATTTAATGCGCGAATTTGCCCGTAATATCACCGCGGTGCACTATGAAATTTTAGATAGCCAAACTCTAAACAATCAAACATTAGATGGTCAACTCACGGACAATAATCAAAAAACAAACACGTATCGCGCGCAGAAAACAGATAAAAATACTTGGCAGCTGCCACAAGTGCGAGCAGGGCAGAGCATACATGTCCATTATGAAGTGTATTGTTATGATTTATCGGTACGTACTGCGTATGTCGACCAGCAGCGTTTATATGGCAATTTTACCTCGCTTGCTTTAGCGATTGAAGGACAAGAGCAAAAAGCGGTAGAGGTTGATTTAATCGTGCCAGCGGTATTTTTAGTCGACAAAGATGCCAGTCATGTGCGCTTGGCCTGTGGACTTGAGGCAGTACAATCACAAGGTGATAAGCTGCGAATATATAATCTACAAGCAGACAGCTATCACGAGCTTATCGATTATCCGTTTGAGATTGCTGAACAAGATAGCTTTGATTTTATTATTCAAGATGATAAGCACCAGACGATTGGCCATCATTTTTATCTTGCCGGTAAGCATAGCGCCAATATGGGACGCTTGCAGCAAGACGTCACGCAAATCTGTCAAACTTATCTAGATTGGCTCGGCGATGCGCCATTTAATGATTACACCTTTATGACCTTTGCTAGTGGTCAGGATTACGGTGGTCTGGAGCATATCAACTCGACCAGTTTGATTACCCCGCGGCGCGATTTGCCCAATGCTGATGAGCCAAAAGTGCCAAGTGCCGATTATCAACGCTTTTTGGGCTTATGCAGCCATGAATACTTCCATGCGTGGTGGGTAAAAACTGTCCGTCCAAATGTGATGTTGGATGTGGATTTACGCCGCGAAGCCTTTACGCCATTGCTATGGGTGTTTGAAGGTTTTACCTCTTACATCGATGATTTTATGTTGCAAGCTTCAGGCGTCATCGATAAGGCAAGCTATCTTAAATTACTCGCCGAACAAATCAATCGCTATTACCAAACCCCTGGGCGCGCGCATCAAAGCGTTGCTGAATCGAGCTTTGACGCTTGGATTAAGCTCTATCGCAACGATGAAAACACTGGCAATGCAGGTATCAGTTACTATAATAAAGGCGCATTGGTGGCGTTATGCTTAGATTTAACCTTACTTGCAAAAAGCGCAGGTCGTTATCGTTTGTTTGATGTCGTCAAAGCCTTTTATAGTCAAGCAAAGCAAAAGGATAATAAGCGTATCGGTATCAGTAGTGCCGATATGGGGGCAGTTATCGGGCAGTTTATGCCATTAGCGGATTGGGAAGAGTTTGAGCGCCGTTATGTTAATGGCGTTGAGGAGCTGCCCCTAGAAGCGCTGCTCACAGCAAATGGTATTAAAATTTACCCTAATACCAAAGAGACGGCGGATAAACATGTGCCATGGGGCATGCGCTGTAGTGAGACGCCACTGGGTCTTAAGGTTAATCGCGTAACACGTGATAGTATCGCTGCTAAGGCTGGCATTTCAGCCCATGATGTCGTCGTCGCAATCGATGGTATCAAAGCGGATACTAAGCAATTAGCAACGCTTAGTAAGGCCACACGCGCTGTGGAATGCCATTTATTCCGCCGTGATGAGCTGATGACGGTGAAAGTATTATCTAAATCTGATTTCGCTGATAAAGACGCGCATGACGATAATGAAAAAGCATTTCCACATAGCGTCAGCTTACGTCTAGCAAGGGCTAGTACCGATTGCGAAGGTGATGGTGAATATGCAGACTATGCAAATACTGAAAACGCTTGGCTTAATGCGATAGCGCGCTATAAAAATTAATAGCTAGAGTAGCTAGGCAGGTTAAAAGCGATTAGACATTTAGATATTAAAAAACCCTTGCTAAGTGACGCAGCTTAGCAAGGGTTTTATATTTTTAAGGCTTAAAGCGTTATCAGCAAAAATTAGGCAGAAATGCTACTACCCTAAATATTTACTCTTAAGACTTAGCGTTCTCTTTAATCTCTTTTTCATCTCCAATAACGGCTTCAGCATTATCATTAACCGTCGCTTTATTGGCTTTATGAGCCGTAATCCAATTTTGCATCAGCGCAATCTCAGGCTGCTGGGCATCGATGATGTCTTCGGCTAGCTTACGCATCTCTTCATCCGTACCGTACTGAAGCTGTACTTTAGCCATATCTACTGCGCCAATATGATGCGGCAGCATACCGCGCGCAAAGGCCATATCAGCCTCAGGTTCGGCAATACCAAGCATCATATCACTATGCATGGTATTCATCCCTTTAGCGTAAGCCGCTTGCATGGCCTCGGTATTGGGTTTGGGTTTGGGCGCATCAGGGTGGCTAGCCAGCCATTTATTCATGATATCGATTTCAATTTGCTGTGAGTCGATAATGTCTTGGGCAAGTTTGCGCATGGTCTCATCGGTCCCATACTTCAGCTCAATCTTTGCCATATCGACCGCGCCGCGATGATGACCGAGCATCCCTTTGGCAAAGGCGGTATCGGGATCGTTATAACCCATACCAACCATCATCTCATTATGCATACTGGTCATCGACTTTGTATAGTCTTTTAGCATATCCGTCATTTGTGCTTCGTCTACTACATCGCCACTCGCAGACATATCATGGCCAGCATGGGCGTCCATATCGTCAGCCGCTTCAGACGGCTCAGTCGTGGTTGTTATTGCTTCTTCTGCCGGCATTACCTCGGTATCCTCTGTTACGGGCTGGCAAGCACTCAGCAGCAACGCCGCAGAGATACTAGTGGCAAACAAGGTAAAACGACGAGAAGCAATCATGATATATCCTTACTATCAATAAAAAATAACAAACCAGACAAACAATAAGCAAGCTGCAGGCGATATCCGCCATATTAAATACAGATATCGCCCAAAGATAATATGGTTTTGTAGCTTAGCAGATAAACCTTGCTCATTCGAGACGCTATGTTTAACAAGTCGTAATATCTTTAACAAGCTCAATAGCAAAATTGATTAATAGGTACTTGAAGTGAGTAGGCATTAACAAGCTATAAGGTTAAACATCTAATTAATAACGTCTAATCTATAACGCCTAATTGCTGACAACGCTCACGACTTAAATGAATACGCACAAATTCGCCAACGCCAAGCGACCCAAGCTCGAATCCAGCCACTGACCAACGAATAAGACGCAAGCAAGGTAAGCCTACATGCGCGGTCATACGCCTAACTTGGCGATTTTTACCTTCATAGATGGTCAGCATAAGCCATGAAGTCGGCACACTTTTGCGCTCACGAATAGGTGGATCGCGTTGCCATAGCGCAATCGGTAAATCCGCTTCATCAACCAGTAGCGCCGTTGCCGGTAAGGTTTTGCCATCTTTTAACTGGACTCCAGCAGCCAATTGCTTTAGTTGGTCAGCACTTACCAGACCTTCTACTTGTACCAAATAAGTCTTACCTTGTTTTTGCTTATTTTGCGCAAAATTCTTGGCAGCAGGCGGCTGGGTAATGGCTTTATTAACCCGTCCGTCACTGGTCAAAATCAACAAGCCTTCTGAGGTGGCATCCAGTCGACCGGCGACGCGAAGAGATTTATCGGTGAAATACTCCGATAGGGTACTGTGATCATTATTGCTATCATCACGAAATTGACTTTGTACTCCGTAAGGCTTGTTGAATAGAATCAGGCTGGAGGTCGACATAAAATAGCGTTTCCCAAAGATAAAAACTGAATGTAGGGTAAATAGAATTAATATTAAAAGAGTAAGCTTCTGATACAACATGAGCATAATGTAAGGCTATTCTTATAATTATCTATAACCATGTTATGATTGTGGTATTTATCATAATGATAACTAAAAATGGCTCATGCAAAACAAAAATTATCAAGCACGCTTTATCTTAGTACAATGGCTAAGACAGCTTGCGGTTTTTTGTATGACTTAATTCGCAAAATCTGAAAAATTTCATGCATTTTTTTTGTCATTTTACTTATTGTAATAACATCTGATTTTTTCGATAAATGACCAAGCAATTTTTGCAGTAGCTTTAGTTTTTACATAATTATTAAAATAAGTATTAATCATATCATCAACAATATCTTTAAGTATTACTCTTAAAACTATTATACATCACCTAGCCAAGCATGTCGGCTTAGCTATATTCTGCTCAGTACGCTCTGCTCAATATGTTCTGCTCAAATAATTAGCGTTTAACTCGCTATGCTGCTTAGCTAAAGTCAAAAGCAAAACATAAATAGCTAGCGAAGATAACAGAATGCCAATGATGCCATGATGCTTGCGCTATCTACTATAAAAATACAATTAAGGAGTTTGACCCATGCCATATGAAAAGGTAATCGTCCCAAGAGACGGCGAAAAAGTAACCGTTAATGCTGATTTAACCCTAAACGTACCCAATCATCCAATTATTCCCTTTATCGAAGGCGATGGTATCGGTGTGGATATCACACCGGTGATGATTAAAGTCGTCGATGCCGCGGTATCAAAAGCCTATCAAGGCAAAAAGTCCATCGTTTGGATGGAAGTATATTGCGGCGAAAAAGCCTCGAAAATTTATGATGGTGAATATCTACCGACCGAAACGCTTGAGGTTCTTCGCGAATATGTGGTGAGTATCAAAGGTCCATTGACCACGCCAGTTGGCGGCGGTATGCGTTCGCTAAACGTCGCGCTACGTCAAGAGCTTGACCTATACGTCTGTCAGCGTCCAGTACGTTGGTTTGAAGGCGTGCCAAGCCCTGTGCATAGCCCAGAATTAACAGACATGGTGATTTTCCGTGAAAACTCAGAAGATATCTATGCGGGTATCGAGTGGAAAGCGGGCAGTGATGATGCCAAAAAAGTCATCAAGTTTTTGAAAGAAGAGATGGGCGTGACCAAAATCCGTTTTTCCGATGACTGCGGTATCGGTATTAAACCTGTCTCAAAAGAAGGCTCGCAGCGTTTGGTGCGTAAAGCCATCCAACATGCTATCGATAATGACTTACCAAGTGTCACCCTCGTGCACAAAGGTAATATTATGAAATTTACAGAAGGCGCGTTTAAAGAATGGGGCTATGAGCTTGCCGCTGAGCGTTTCGGTGCTGAATTGCTCGATGGCGGTCCTTGGATGACGATAAAAAATCCAAAAACGGGTAATGAGATTGTCATTAAAGACGTCATTGCCGATGCTTTTTTACAGCAAATTCTCATGCGCCCTGCTGATTATTCGGTTATCGCAACGTTAAACTTAAACGGTGATTATATTTCTGATGCGCTGGCCGCAGAAGTGGGTGGTATCGGTATCGCACCGGGTGCCAATAAAGGTGGGTCAATCTCTGTCTATGAAGCAACTCACGGGACAGCGCCTAAATATGCTGGTCAAGATAAGGTCAATCCAGGTTCATTGATTTTATCTGCTGAAATGATGCTACGCGATATGGGTTGGACAGAAGCTGCCGACCTTGTGATTGATGGTATCAAAGGGGCGATTAAGAATAAAACCGTCACTTATGACTTTGAGCGTTTGATGCCAGATGCTGTTTTGCTCAGCAGCTCTGAGTTTGGTCAAGCCATTATTAAACATATGGATGCTTAATTGGCCAATAAGTTAAGAAACTTTGGTTAGCTGAGTTTTACCCAGTTATATTTTAAAAAGCCATCTACAACAATGCAGGTGGCTTTTTTTATGGTTATCTATTTATTTAGCCATAAAAAAACACCCCAAAAGTCTCAGACCTTTGGGGTGTTTGATTCATGCTGACTTAGCAACGTTTACTATGTCAGTTTAGAGCCAACTATTCAGTTTAGAGCCAATTACAACGAAGCAATAGTCTCGTTGAATAAGGCACTTGGACGCATGGCTTTTTCAGCTAAAGCTTCATCTGCCAAGTAGTAGCCTTTTAGATCCATAGGCTTGCCTTGAACCGCATTCATCTGTTCAATGATAGCAGCTTCATTGCTTTCAAGGTTTTGTGCCAATGGCGCAAATTGTGCTTTTAGCTCGCTATTTTCATCTTGTGCTGCCAGCTCTTGAGCCCAGTACATAGCCAGATAGAAATGGCTACCACGGTTATCCAATTCGCCCGTTTTACGTGAAGGCGACTTGTCATTTAACAGCAGCGTTTCAGTGGCTCTATCAAGGGTATCGGCCAATACTTTAGCTTTGGCATTGCCGTCGTTTTTAGCTAAATGCTCTAAAGACTCAGTCAAGGCTAAGAACTCACCGAGAGAATCCCAACGTAGATGGTTTTCTTCAAGCAATTGTTGCACGTGCTTCGGTGCTGAACCACCTGCGCCTGTTTCAAACAAACCGCCGCCCTTCATTAGTGGGACAACTGATAGCATTTTAGCACTGGTGCCTAATTCTAAAATTGGGAACAAGTCAGTTAAGTAATCACGTAAAATATTACCGGTAGCAGAAATGGTATCTAGACCGCGAGCAACGCGCTCTAAGGTATAACGCATCGCACGAACTTGAGACATGATTTCGATATGTAGACCGTCAGTGTCATGATCTTTTAAGTAGGTTTGTACTTTTTTGATCAGCTCGTTCTCATGTGGACGGTAAGGGTCTAACCAAAAGATAACTGGCGTATCTGATTCACGGGCACGGCGTACGGCAAGCTTCACCCAATCTTGGATCGGCTCGTCTTTAACCTGACACATGCGCCAGATGTCACCTTTCTCAACACGCTGCTCAAGCAATACTTCATTGGTTTCTTCGTCAACGATACGAGCTATGCCCGAATCACTTGCTTCGAAGGTTTTATCGTGCGAACCATATTCTTCTGCTTTTTGCGCCATCAAACCAACGTTAGGTACGGTACCCATCGTGGTTGGGTCAAAGTTGCCATGCCATTTACAGAAATTAATCATTTCTTGGTAAATACGTGCAAAAGTAGACTCAGGCATGACTGCTTTACAGTCATACATTTTGCCATCAGCGCCCCACATTTTACCGCCTGAACGGATCATAGCAGGCATAGAAGCATCGACAATCACATCACTTGGTGAATGGAAGTTGGTGATACCTTTTGATGAATCAACCATCGCTAGACGTGGACGATGTACTTGGCAAGCATGTAAATCGCGCTCAATCTCTTCACGTAAGCTGGCTGGTAATTCGGCAATTTTTTCGTACAAACTTGCCATGCCGTTATTGACGTTAATACCTAACTCGTCAAATAACGCGCCATGCTTATTAAAGGCATCTTTATAATAGGTTTTAACCGCGTGTCCAAAGACGATAGGATGCGAGACTTTCATCATGGTGGCTTTTACGTGTAGTGAAAATAAGATACCGGCTTCACGGCAATCTTCCATTTCACGCTCATAAAATTCAAGCAGCGCTTTTTTGCTCATAAACATCAAGTCGATGACTTCTTTATCGAGCAAAGCAATGCCTGATTTGAAAACATTAACCGTGCCATCTTCAGCCACGCGCTCCATACGTACGGTACGGGCTTTATCTAAGGTAATCGATTGCTCGCCGTCATAGAAGTCGCCACTGTGCATGTGTGAAACGTGCGTTTGTGACCATTGCTTCCACTCACCCATAGAATGCGGGTGCTTGCGGGCGTAGTTTTTCACTGCTTTTGGCGCACGGCGGTCTGAGTTACCCTCACGTATGACAGGGTTTACAGAGCTGCCTAGGCTTTTGCCGTAGCGACGACGGATTTCTTCTTCTTCTTCCGTTTGCGGCTCATCTGGAAAGTTAGGAATCGCGTAGCCTTTGCTTTGTATCTCTTTAATTGCCGCTTTTAATTGCCCCACAGAGGCACTAATATTTGGTAATTTGATGATATTGGCGTTTGGATCTTGGGTTAATTGACCAAGCGCAGCTAGGTTATTAGGAACGCGCTGCTCTTCCGTTAAGTATTCTGGAAATTCAGCCAACACACGCGCTGCAACAGAGATATCACTGGTTTCGACTTCGATGCCTGCTGTTTGGGTAAATGCTTTTACAATAGGCAAGAATGATAAGGTTGCAAGCGCTGGGGCTTCGTCAGTTTTTGTATAAATAATTTTTGACATGTTAGTAGAGTATTCCTTGTTGTCATTAATGAGGCCAATAAAGCTGAGGTATTATTTAACAGCTCTATACAGCCTGCATACAATAATGGGCTACGGGTTGGTTCAAATACATCAAGTGTCGTCGTTTATTGCCATTCTAGAGTGTCAAGACTGCTAGAAAAATCTTTCATAAGCAGTGACTGACCTTTCTTAGGTTGGCCTTTGTTAAAAAGTCGCTGTAGCAAGCACTTATTTTATTAAAGGTCATCTTGACCATTTACTTCAAAGCTCTCAGACTAAAATGGTCTGAGAATGTATGACTGACGCCACATTATAGTCGATCCACTATAAATTCGATATGATGTCAATCTTGTACATTGAACTAAGTATACTATTTTCGCTCATATCCTATGTATCTGAATTATATTAAGCTAGTAATAGCCTTATTCTACCAGTCATCAGCGTCGATATCATCTTTTGCAGACAATTTGCACGCTTTTAATACTATTTTCTGCACACATGAGCTTATTTCTGCAACAATGGACTTGTTATAGTGGTTATTCTCCAATAAAGCGGTTCTTTCAAATAGCCATTTTTTTAGCGTTTATTGCAGTCCAAACCAAATCTGTACTTAAGATTAGTTTTCAGCCATAAAAATAAAACAGTCATTAACAAATAAGCCATTTGGTCAGCTGCTTTGCTGACGATGGCTTTTTTTGTGCTGTTTTTTTTAAAACTTTTCGATAAAGGTGTTTCGACAAGGGTGTTTTAAGAGGACGTTTTAAATATAAACAAGTTCTCTTTTTTTGAGGATTAGATAGTGAGGATTGGATAAATTCATGAGTTTTTGCAAATTGTGACAGCAAAAGCATGGTAGTTTGATAGGATAAACGCTAAAGAAAAATGGTCTAAGAAATAGCAGGATGAGAGTGTGGGGATGATGAATTTGCAATATGCGTTACTCAGCGATAGCAGCTGGCAGCAATTGACTAACTGGCAGACACCAGATACGCCTTTTATGTCGTTTGAGTTTTGGCAGGCGCTGAGTGATACTGGCGCTATCGGCGAAAAAGCCGGCTGGTTGCCGATTTATATCTTAATTCATCGCCCAAACGATAGGGATAGTGATGCAACTCAGGAAGCGCTATCTTCGGCAAAGCTATCTGCATCAAAGCTATCTTCAGAACAAATAGGCCAACCGATTGCGGTCATGCCCGTTTTTATTAAAGGTCACCATCAAGGCGAGTTTGTCTTTGACCATGCGTGGGCACAAGCCTATGCGCAGTATGGTTTAGATTATTATCCGCGTTTGGTGACCAGCGCACCTTATACACCCATTACTGGACAACGTTTATGGCTAGCAGAGGGTGAGGTGCTAGATGCTGACATTTTAAAGGCAGCTATCGCAGGGGTTGACGATATCGCTCAGCAAGTGGAAGCGTCTGGCTGGCATGGCTTGTTTGTCACGCCTGAGATGGCGGCTATCGCTCACGCAGCGCTGCCGACTGATATTGATATAGAAATGGCGCTTAACAGTCAAGCAAATGGGGTAGCGGCAAAACCGATTGAGTTACCGATATTGGAGCGCCAAGGCTGCCAGTTTTTATGGCAAAATAAGCATTTAAGCCAAGACAGTAAGTTAAATAGGGACAGTCAGCTAAGTGAAGATGGTCAATTAAGCAAGGACAGTCAGCCATTTGCCGACTTTGAGGGGTTTTTGGCCACATTAAAAGCCAAAAAACGTAAAACCATTCGTGCGGAAAGGCGCAAAGTCGCCGAGCAAGGTATTATATGCGAGCGTAAATGCGGTGATGCTATCACTGAGGCAGATTGGCAGACGTTTTATCATTGTTATGTAATGACCTATGCCGTACGCGGGCAGCAGCCTTATCTCACACTAGACTTTTTTAAAAAACTGGCGGCAACCATGCCTGAGCATTTGATGCTCGCGCAAGCGCTTGATGCCAATGCTGATATTATCGCCAGCAGTTTATTTTTGTACGATAAGCCTGATAGTAAAAATGCAACGCTGTATGGTCGTTATTGGGGTGCGCTTGGTGAGTATGATAGCCTGCACTTTGAGCTGTGTTATTATCAAGGTATCGAGTTCGCTATCGAGCAAGGTTTGACCTATTTTGACCCAGGCACCCAAGGTGAGCATAAATTAATTCGTGGTTTTATTCCGACCAAGACTCATTCTTTGCATCGCATTTACGATGCGCGTTTTGTCCCAGCGATTAGCGATTTTTGTGCCAAAGACCGCATGCATATGGCGCAATATCGAGAGCAAGCCTTTGCAGCCTTGCCCTTTAATATTGATAATATGCCGACGTTTAATGACAGTGATTTTTGATAACACTAATTAATGCACAATAAATGTTCTTTGATAATCTCTACTTAATAACTTTCTATCTAATACTATCCTATCAGCCGTAAACTATGACCCCTAATCTTTGTTGTTCTGATCCGTTATCGCCTCCCAGTGAGCTATTAGATTTTCTCAATACTGAAGGTTCGCTCACTGCCATGCTCGAGGTAAAAGCAGGGCAGCCATTACGTGTCAAGCGTAGCTTTGAGGGTTATCGGTTATTATCCTTGGCGCAAAAAAAACAATTGGGTGTAAAAGGGGCGGCGCTGAGCCGTCCATTACTAGCGTGGTTACGCGAGGCACAGTTATATGGCAATAATGAGCAGCCATGGGTGCAAGCACAAAGTATTTTCCCTTTACCAAGTTTAAAAGGGCGCGCTCGCCGTTTGCAGCAGTTAAAAAGCACACCGATTGGCTATGTATTATTTAAGCGCAGTCGCACCTTGCCCAATCAACGTTCTATCGAAAAAACGGCAGAGGGCTGGCAACGGCAGACGCTGTATGATTGGTATGGGCGCAAAATACTGATTAGTGAGACTTTTTTAGCAGCGCTTTTGTCTAATAATTCTTAACTTCTATGATACTTAAGAAATTAAAAATTCGCTCAAAATGACAGCTTAGACTTTGATGAGGAAATAACAGTTGTTTATTAATTTATAATTATGCTATAAATACAATTTAGAAACATAATTATACTTATCTTAACATCAGGAACTTCCAATGACGTCATTAGCCACTGCTTTTTTATCGAAGTCTGTCATGGTTTTGACAGCTGCTACACTGGTTATGGGTTTTTCATTCAATGCCAATGCAGGGTTCTTGGATAGCATGTATGAGGTTCAAAATACGATTAGCTCAATTGGGCGTACGGCAGACACCATTAGAGGCAGCAAACAAGCTGTATCTAACTTAGGTGAAGAAGTTGGCTTTACCGAACAGTCGTACCAAAACACTCAAGGTAAATTGGTTTCTGGTTCGGTACTATCTGGCAAACTGCAAAATACTAAGCTGCATTCGCAATCAAATAAAGATTCAAATCCCGTTGCGATACTCTCTCAGCAAGATATTATGATTTATATGGGTACAGAAAAAAACGGCTACTATCATGTACAAACTGATAAAGGTGAAGGCTGGGTATCAAAACCATTGGTTAGCATACAATAATAAAACAGCTGATTAGATAGCGCTGTTAGAAGACAGCGGCGATTTATTAAATAAAACAGTCACTCTTAAGAATGGCTGTTTTTTTATGGGCGACAAATAATTATTTGACTAACGAATCAAGCAAGACCTAGAAATCAGAAATATAAAACAATGATTTTATTGCGCATTTATTTGCTTGATAACATCATTACGGCGTCATTTAAATCCTTCAGCTTTCCGTGAGGTTTTTTTGCGCTCACAGTACAATTTTTCATGTTACACTTAATCTTTAGCGATGATATCGATGCCTTTATCGTTCGATTTTATTGCCAATCTGGACAAGTTAATAACAGGTTAATTGCCTTTGCTTGCCCATTTTCACCTCCTTTTATTACTCGCCTCTTTTCAATGAGCACCACCATTAACGATAGCCACTACCTAGGACATCACTATGTTTAAAGATATTTCTATCAAAGAGTTTGATCCAGTACTTGCTGAAGCCATGGCTGCTGAAAGCGTTCGTCAAGAAAACCACATCGAGCTTATCGCTTCAGAAAACTACTGCTCACAAGCAGTGATGGAAGCACAAGGCACTGACCTCACCAATAAATACGCTGAAGGCTATCCTGGTAAGCGTTATTATGGTGGTTGTGAGCACGTCGATGTGGTTGAGCAATTGGCCATTGATCGTGCAAAAGAGTTGTTTGGTGCTGAGTACGTCAACGTCCAGCCACACTCAGGTAGCCAAGCGAACTCTGCTGTTTTCTTAGCATTATTAGACGCCAATGACACCGTACTAGGCATGAGCCTAGACGCAGGTGGTCACTTGACGCATGGCGCGCATATTAACTTCTCAGGTCTAAACTATAACGCCGTACAGTATGGTTTGGTTGAAGAAACTGGCCTTATCGATTATGACCAAGTTGATGCTCTTGCTCGTGAGCATAAGCCAAAGATGATTATTGCTGGTTTCTCAGCATATTCACAAGTCGTTGATTGGCAGCGTTTCCGTGACATCGCTGATGAAGTTGGCGCGTACTTGCTTGTTGATATGGCACACGTTGCTGGTTTGGTTGCTGGCGGTGTTTACCCAAGCCCAGTACCATTTGCTGATGTGGTCACGACTACAACGCACAAAACCCTACGTGGCCCACGCTCAGGTATGATTTTGGCTCGTGATGAGAAGCTTGCGAAAAAGTTAAACTCTGCGGTATTCCCAGGTAACCAAGGCGGTCCGTTGATGCACGTCATCGCGGCAAAAGCGGTTTGCTTTAAAGAAGCCTTAGAAGATAACTTCAAAACCTATCAGCAGCAAGTGGTTAAAAACGCCCAAGCGATGGCAAAAGTCATCCAAGATCGCGGTTATGAAATCATCTCTGGCGGTACTGAAAACCATCTCATGCTGATCAGCCTAGTCAAGCAAGACATGACCGGTAAAGAAGCAGATAAATGGTTGGGTGATGCGCATATCACTGTCAATAAAAATGCCGTACCAAACGATCCAAAATCTCCATTTGTGACTTCTGGTATCCGTATCGGTACGCCAGCGATTACTACTCGGGGCTTTAACGAAGCGCAAGCAAGTGATTTGGCAGGTTGGATTTGTGACGTATTAGATAGCCGTGGCGATGAAAAAGTCGCTGCTGAAGTACGCGGTAAAGTTGAAGCTATCTGTAAAGAGCTTCCTGTTTATGCTAAAAATCAGTAAGTTTTAATTAAAGCTTATTAGAAGTTAGAGATAAAAAAACCGCTTAGCTTTTGCTAGGCGGTTTTTTTGTTTTACAGCTATTTAAATCAGGGTTTAACTTTATCAAATCACATAAATGGCAATTTGGTAAATATCTGCAAGATGGTGGCGTTAACGATATCGACAAAGAACGCACCAACCATCGGCACAATCAAAAACGCCTTATGTGAGGGCAAGTAGCGATCGGTGACCGCCTGCATATTGGCAATCGCCGTCGGCGTTGCGCCCATACCAAAACCACAATGTCCCGCTGATAATACGGCAGCATCATAATCTTTACCCATAACCTTGAAGGTAATAAAGTAAGCATAACCAATCATCAGTAGCGTCTGCACCAGTAAGATAATTAATACCGGTCCTGCGAGGTCAGTCAACTGCCAAAGTTTCAATGACAATAGCGCCATTGCTAAGAACAAGCTTAAAGAGGCGTTACCAATGACGTCGATAGCACGGTCAAACATATCAAAATTGAATACCATGGTTAAGGTATTACGTAGAATCACACCGCCAGCCAGCGCCCATACGAAGGTAGGTAGCTCAAACCACGTATCTTGCGCCAACAAAGTCATGATGTCAGCGAAAGCCAATGCCGCGGCAAATAATGCCAAGGATTCAATGGTAGAGGAGGCGGTGATAAGACGAATGTTATCAGGCTTCTCAAACATCTCCTTATTAGCATGCACTTCCTCTTCGTTATGCTTGGTGCTATAGAGTGATTGCTCGCCGGCAAGTCGTTCAACCTCACTCGGATTTGGATTAGCCGCCGCTGGTTTTAAACCAAGTTTTTTAATCAAATGACGGGCAACCGGACCACCGATGACGCCACCTGCAACCAAACCATAAGTGGCGACCGCGATTCCAAGTGTCGTGGCACCAACCACACCATACTGCTCTTCTAGAGTAATGCCCCAAGCGCCTGCTGTACCGTGTCCACCTGTTAGGGCAATTGAACCTGTTACCAAGCCGAGGAGTGGGTCAAGTCCAAGCACACTTGCCATCGCCACGCCCACGACATCTTGTAAGATGATAAACACCGATACCACGATGGTGAAAATCAATAGTGGCGAGCCGCCTGCCTTTAGCCTACTAAAATCAGCGCTGAGTCCGATAGAGGCAAAAAACATCAGCATGGTTGCGGTTTGCAGCCCTTGATGGAAGTTAAAGCTATAACCCCAAAAGATATTAAGAATGTAAACGATAATCGCTGCAACCAAACCACCGGCCACTGGCTCTGGAATATTAAAGTCTTCTAGAAATTTAATCCGTTTGACTAAAAAGCGTCCAAGCAAGAGCACTAAGGTGGCCAATATCAAGGTGTAGTAGCCGTTGAGGGTGATTTCCATAGGTTAATCCTTTCTATAAATATAAATTAACCTAAATTCGGGATAAAGCTGGTTTTATCTCGAATTTAGGTTCTGGTCATCTCGCTATTCACATGCATCATCTGACGCCGCAACAATCCACAATTGCGGTTTACCAAAATCTTTATAGGCGTCCTCAATGAGACGCTTAAAGACATTAAAGTCCTCAGTGTTAATTTTCTCTACCCCATTTAAGTAAAGCGTGAGGTGAGTAATATCACTATCGGTCAAACAGTCCCAAGCGCTGTCCCAATTATGGGCAAAATAGTCGGGAAAATTGGCTACTTTCGCTAAGCTATTTAGTAGTGTTTCTTTATCCAAAACATCGCCAATGGGAATGTTAAGCGCTTGCTCAGGAATATTGTCAATGAGGGCAGAATCGCTTTGCTTGATGTTATTTTGCTTGATACTGTTTTGGTCAACGCCGTTTTGATTAATACAGTTTTGATTAATACAGTTTTGATTGATGCGGTTTTGATTAATGTTGTTTTGATTAATGTTGTTTTTATTAACATAGTAAATAGCTTGGCTCATATCAGTTCACCTGCAATTGTCGGAAGCTATCATAATGGTCGACGGTCAAATAATAAATGGTCGGTGGATGACCGCCGGTGACAATGCGCCGTGCACCGCGATGGGAAACCCCCGGCGTAGGCACGGTATATTCGCGGTAATAGCCTTGCGACTGGGCAGGTAGCTTGCCTTCGCGATTATAAAAGGTTGTGCCATCTTTATTAGGGTAAGGAAAAGGACCGCCTTGCTTAATAAGTGCCAGCGTTTGATCGATTTGCGCATCACCTGTGATAGCTGCGGAACCTGAACTGCTGGTTTTAGAGACCGTCTGCGATATAGAAGTTGCTGGCGTGCTATCTGTAAATAAACTGGATTTTAAATCCCCAAAAAAGTAAACCGCAACGGCAATAAGGGCGATGACACTGAATAGGGTAGAGAAGCCACTTTTCTTGTTTTGGCTGCCACGAGTATTTTTATGCCGCCTGTTTTTCTGCTGAGCGTTTCGATTGTTTTTCTGCTGCGCATTATCGAGGTTGCGATGCGCTGAATTTGATGTTGAATTCGATGCTGAATTTGATACTGATGTTTCTAAAATACTTAATTCATTAGAGGTGACTTCAGTTGCGCGCAATTGGTTTTTTTCATTACGCTGACTGTTAAAATAGACGCGCTGACCTTCGTTTATAGGTTGCGACAAGCGTACGGTGCTGATATGAAAGAAGACATCTTCACTTTGATTGTCTACCTCAATAAAGCCGTAGCCTTTATCAGCATTCCAGTGTTTAATCTTGCCACTTTGCATGGGCGCGCTATCCTATCGACGGTTTTTATTTAGCAAAATAATTTTTATGTGCCATATATAACATATTTATCAATAATAAAAAAACGCCAGCAATTAAGCTGACGTTTTTTATGGATTATACTTGAGGTAAGATGATAAATTGTAGTGAAGAAGTAATGCGCTAGGCGCGTGTTTCGCCGTGACCGTAAACAATCCATTTTTGCGAGGTTAAGCCTTCAAGTCCAACCGGTCCACGCGCATGGATTTTATCGGTTGAGATACCGATTTCCGCCCCAAGCCCGTATTCAAATCCATCGGCAAAACGGCTAGAGGCGTTAATCATGACGCTTGCCGAATCGACTTCACGGATAAAGCGTTGCGACTTGGTGTAATTGTCGGTAATGATAACGTCGGTATGCTGACTGCCATGGGTATTGATATGCTCAATTGCTTCATCGATACCCGATACCACTTTCACCGCTAATATAGGTGCAAGATACTCTGTATCCCAGTCTGCGCTAGTCGCCGCTGACAGATGACCTTGAAGGGTAGCATTGTCATTTAAAATAGCCTGTGCTTTGTCATCAAGGCGCAGTTGCATGGCATCATCAGCTTTTACGATGGCTTCAGCAATTTTTGGTAATAGCTCATTGGCAACTGATTCATCGACCAACAGCGTCTCCATAGTATTACAAGTACCATAGCGATGGGTTTTGGCATTGACGCTGACCTTGATGGCAATATCGGCATCGGCGTCGCTATCAATAAAGGTATGACAGTTACCATCTAAATGCTTAATCACAGGAACGCGGGCATCACGGCTGATACGCTCAATCAAACCTTTACCGCCGCGTGGCACGATAACATCGACATATTCTGTCATGGTAATCAGCTCGCCAACAGCAGCGCGGTCAGTGGTTTCTAACACTTGCACGCTATGCTCAGATAGACCAACCTTGTTTAAGCCTTTTAAAATACATTTCGCAATCGCTTGATTGGATTCAAAGGCTTCAGAGCCACCACGTAAGATAATGGCGTTACCGGATTTTAGCGCAAGCGAAGCCGCCTCCAAGGTAACGTTGGGACGCGACTCATAAATCATACCGACCACACCAAGTGGCACGCGCATTTTACCCAAATGAATACCTGATGGCTGATAGGTCATATCCGTGACTGCGCCGATAGGATCGGGCAGCGCGGAGACGTCTTTTAAACCTTGCAACATACCATCAAAGCGCGCGTCGTTTAGCTCTAAGCGATCTAGTAGAGCGGCGTCTAAGTTGTTTTTTGCACCCTTATCCATATCGACTTTATTGGCCGCTAAAATATCAGCCTTGGCACTTTTTAATTCGTCATAGATTGCCATCAAGGCGGAATTTTTATCGCCAGTATTGGCCGCCGCAAGTGCTCGTGACGCGGCACGTGCTTGCTGACCAACGCTTTGCATATAAGCGGTAACATCTGTGGTATTCGATTGACTCATAAATTAACTTCCTTATAGTTATCAATAGAGGGTTTGCAGATTAGTAATGATGAATCCTAAATAATGAATCCTAGATTTTATAAAACGCTCATATATAGGTTCAGGCATAAAGAAACGCAGCTAAAGCCGCCTAAAAGCAGTAAATCTGCTAATTATCATCACTAATCTACAAAAATATGTTTTTAGCACTTGTTTATTTTTTAGCGCCTGTCTGTTTTTTAGAAACTAATGGCTTTCTAGAAACTGATGGCTTTTTAGAAACTGATGGCTTTTTAGAAACTAAGGGCACTCTGCTATTTAACATAGAGGAGATGAGGACGATAGTAAAGTCGATTTTGTGAACAAAGACCATTTATCAAGCACTGCAGAGTTTTCTTTAACCTTGTTTTTAGGGTTATTTACTAAATGTTTGAACGGATGTTTTTACTCGTATTTAAATTTTATCCATAATAAATAGCATTTAGAAATAAAAAGATAAGCAGTTAAAAGTCAGGGCGCTGTTACGTGTTTTTAACAGAACTGCGCTGTAACTGCTAAGGTAGTACTTATAAATCGTGAGTATAGTGGGCGCTAATATGAAAAACACTTATGATGGAGAATAAAATGGCGATTGAAAATAAAACCTATAAAAACTGGTTAACGGTTGGTTTGGTGGCAGCGGCATTAAGTGTCAGTGCTTGTGGTAAAAAAGATGAAGCACCGATGGACGTCGAACCAACAGCCGATGCTCAGACAGCGGTAGAAGATGAAGCGACTGGCGTTGCTACGGCGGGCACTAATGATGATGTTGCGGTAGCTAGCGCAAACGACAGTGCTGCTGTCAACACTAACGAAAGTATGGTAGTCGGCGAAAATGATGATGTGGCAGTCGCAACGGCCGATGAGGCAGAGGTACTCGACGGTACTGAAAGCGAAGAGCATGTTTCGACTTACTAATGCCGCAGATAAAACAGCGCTAACGGCGTTAAGATGATAAAATGAGGCCCATAACTGACTGTGCGTTATGGGCCTCATTTTATAAAGGGTATTGCTTTTTCAAAAGCTCATAGGTAAAAGCGACAAGGTTTGCCTTTTTATTGCATTATGAGCGACAATATCGCGCCTTTATTGAACCCATCATAACGTTATCAAAATAATGCGACTAAAACAGCGCTACTAAAATACTGCTCGCTTTAGCTTTGTATTACTCATACTGATAAAGCAGCTATTAATAGAGTTATTTATTATAGAGCTGTTTGATAACGCATTTTTTATTCATGTTTTCACTCATATTTATTGGAAGTCTGCTAAACCATGCTTGATACTGCAAAGAATCCGACTCGGCCTATCGCCTTAGATTTACAAGACGTCCATAAAAGCTATGGCTCATTAGACGTGCTAAAAGGAGTGTCCCTCACCGCCTATGATGGCGACGTCATCTCTATTTTAGGCTCGTCTGGCTCCGGTAAGTCGACCTTGCTGCGCTGTATTAATCTGCTCGAAAAGCCCAATCAAGGTCGTATCATCATCGGTAACGATGAGCTGATACTCAAGCCTACTAAGTCGGGCGAATTGCAAGCGGCAGATATCAAGCAGCTAGAAAGCTTACGTGCGCGCGTGGGATTTGTCTTCCAGAACTTTAACTTGTGGCCGCACAAGACCATTTTGCAAAATATCATCGAAGGGCCAACGCAAGTCCTAAAAATCAAAAAAGACCAAGCGATTAGCGATGCTGAAAAGCTGCTCGATAAAGTCGGTTTGCTTGATAAAAAAGATGCGTATCCCGCAAACTTATCGGGCGGTCAACGTCAGCGTGTGGCGATTGCACGTGCGCTTGCGATGCAGCCGCAGGTGTTATTATTTGATGAACCAACCTCGGCACTCGACCCTGAACTGGTCAATGAAGTGCTCGCCGTCATGCGCGAGCTGGCCGAAGAAGGGCGTACAATGCTCATTGTCACCCATGAGATGCGCTTTGCTCGTGAAGTATCAAGCAAGGTGGTGTTCCTTCATCAAGGTGTGATTGAAGAGATTGGTACGCCTGAGCAAGTCTTTGATAACCCGAAATCTGAGCGTGTTAAAGACTTTATGGCCTCGCATCGCAAAAACTAACAGGGCGTTTTCATTTGTTTTAATTTTAGTCGTTTCAATTTTATCTACTTTAACTTTAACGGCTTTAGTTTTAACGGTTTTGATTTAGACGCTGCTTTAAGTTTTTAAATGTTTAAAGCGATTAAAACGCCAAAATTACTCATTGGTAATTTTCTTAGGGTGTTTATTACTCAATAATCACAGTCGGTATGCAAAACGTTTGTTTTTGATATTTGAGTCAGGTATTATCAAAAGGTTTACAGGCAGTTGCTCATGATGCCTGCCTGTGTCTTCTGTGCATTGAATTGCTTTTCTGGCAGGGACGTCAGAGAACAAAATATCAGAACCCTATATTAAAAAATCCATCAGAATTTAAGGAATGTATGATGTCGAATTCTCGCCTATTGTGGTCATCGATGACCGTTACCGCCGCGCTCATGCTTGGTGCTTGTAGTCAGCCTGCTAACGAAGCTGCTGATACCAATGCTGATGCCCCTGCCGCAGAAACGGCTGGCAAGACCATTCGTATCGCTACCGAGGGCGCTTACCCTCCTTTTAACTATACCAATGCCGATGGCAGCTTGGCGGGTTTCGATATCGATGTTGCCAATGCGTTATGTGCGCAAATGCAAGCCAAATGTGAAATCGTTGCCCAAGATTGGGACGGTATTATTCCAGGTTTATTGGCGCAGAAATATGACGCCGTCATCGCTGGGATGTCTATCACCGCTGAGCGTCAAGAAAAGGTCGATTTCAGTGAGCCGTACTTTGCCAATACCATGGTTTGGCTCACCGATACCAAAGGTGGTTTTGACCCTAAAGCAATTAAGAGCCTAACCCTTGGTGGCCAACGCTCAACGACACCGGGCGCGTACTTACAAGACAATTATGAAGGCAAAGACGGTAATACCGTTAAGCTTTATGATAATTATGACAATGCCTATTTAGACCTAAAGTCCGGTCGTAGTGATGCGGTCCTTGCTGAAAAAGTCTCTGCCAAATCATGGTTAGCGGACAACCCAGAAGGTTTCGGTATCGTGGGTGATGAGATTGATAACGACGATAATATTGCCATTGCTGTTCGTAAAGGGGATTCAATCAAAGACGACTTTAATAAAGCGCTGAGCGAAATCCGTAGTAACGGTGAGCTTGCTCGTCTTGAACAGGAAAACTTCGGTCAATGATTTGCCTTGCTACGCTTTGAGAAAAGTCTTCAATCAATAGATTGTTTTGAGAAGCGTTGATTAACGAATGACTGACCCATTGCGGATTAACAAACGGCTGGTCAATATATTAAGGAATAAACCCTATGATTACTTCAATGACATCATCAATAAGCAAAAAAGCCTTGTGGCTTGCCCCACTTAGTGCGGCGATGCTTATGCTTACGGCTTGTAATAACAGCTCAGCACCGACTGAAAGCACTGAGACAGATGCCGCTACTGATGCGCCTTTAAACATCAAAATCGCTACAGAATCCAGCTATAAGCCTTTTAGCTATACCGACGCTGATGGCAAATTAATCGGCTATGAGATTGAGCTGGTCGACGCTCTATGTGCGCAAATGAAAGCTGAATGTGAAGTTATCTCGCAAGATTGGGATGGCTTAATTCCGGGGCTCAATGCGCAGAAATTTGATGCGGCCATCGCTGGTATGTCAATCACGCCTGAGCGTAAAGAAGTCGTAGAGTTCAGCGACCCATACTTTCATACTGGCATTATCCTAATCGGTAAAAAAGGCGATGATATTAGCGTCGATGGTCTAAAAGGCCAGCCGATTGCCTCACAGCGCTCAACAGTTGCGTCACAGTATCTGCAAGAAAAACATGCCGACTCTGATATCAAACTTTATGATACTCAAGACAATGCTTATTTAGACCTAACCTCAGGTCGTGTCCGTGCCATGATGTCTGATAAAGTTACCGGTATTGATTGGCTAAAAACCGAAGCCGGTAAAGATTACGAAGTCAAAGGTCAAGAAATCAGCACCAGTGATGATGCGATGGGTATTGCCTTCCGTAAAGGCGATCCATTAGTCGCTAAATTTAATAAAGCATTGGCTGAGCTTAAAGACAACGGCACTTATGACCAAATCACCGGTAGCTATTTTGGTACCAGCTCAACAGCTGCGGCGCAAAAAGCAGTAGCGACTGAGGGCGTCAAAGAAGTGGTTGATGATGGTAATGTCGATGCCAATGCTGTGATTGCTAAAGAAGAACAAGCAGAAACGGCGACTAACTAATAGGACTTTTCATAAAGGCCTATGAGATAAGCGCTGGTTTTAATAAAGCACGTTTTAATTAAAGCGTGCTTTATGCCATTTATAATATTTTGCCAAGTGATAATGCTAAGTCTAATTAATAATACCCAGTAACAACATCAAGGATGATTATGAGCAACCATCTTCTCTCAGCCAGCATATTTAGTACGTCTGCTACTTCTTCATCCGCCAGTAAACCTTTCTTAAAGGCAAAGCCGATGCTAGCCCTAACGGCATTATTGGCGTTGGCGGGTTGCAGTAATGGTCAAAATGAGACTAACGAAAACGCTAGCTCAGAGGCAACTAAAACGACGGAAGCGACGGGAAATAACGCCGCTGCGGCAGATGATAATGTGCTGCGTATCGGTACCGAAGGCGCTTATGCACCCTTTAACTATACCAATGCTGATGGGACGCTTGGCGGCTTCGATGTTGAGATTGCCAATGCTATCTGCGACGATATGCAGATGACCTGTGAGATTATGGCGCAAGATTGGGATGGTATTATTCCTGGCCTTAAAGCGGGTAAATACGATGCCATCGTCGCGGCAATGTCGGTAACGCCTGAGCGTGCAAAGCAAGTTGCTTTTACCGATCCGTACTTTAGCAATGCGCTGGTGTTTTTAGCCAAAAAAGACAGCAGCTTTGATCCAGCTAATAGCAGCGATATCAATGCGCACTCTATTGCCGCGCAGCGCTCGACCATCTCTTCGCAGTGGTTAGAAAATACTTATCCAAAAGCCAATATGAAGCTTTATGATACCTTGAGTAATGCCTTTTTAGATCTGGGTTCCGGTCGTGTCGATGCCATGATATCTGATAAACTGCCAGCGTTAGAGTGGCTTGGCTCAGCGTCAGGTAGTGATTATGTGCTAAAAGGCGATGAGATTGATATTAATGATAATTTTGCGATTGCCGTGCGTCCTAATGATGAGGCCCTGCAAGCAAAAATCAATCAATCATTGGCCAATTTAAAGTCTAATGGTACTTATGATAAAATCAATCAAAAGTATTTTGCTGTACCAGTGAGTGCAACGCCAACACCCGTATCAACAGCAGCAACGCCAACAGCAGCATCAACAACGGTAGATAGCGCCGCACAATAGCGGTTTGATACTATATGGTTCGATACTATTAGTATCGTGAATGAATGCTGTATTAATAAGCATAAAGACATTTAAGCGAAAGACATTGCCATGATGGCGATGTCTTTTTTGCTTTTTATAGCAAATCATTGCGTTTTAAGTATGATTGACGGTCGGGTTTTATCAAATCCTACTGATTTATTTGATATTTATGCTGATAAGCACCTATTTAGACCGTGCTTTTACGCGTCAGTATTAACATAGCTGGCAGCGAATATGATAAAATCAGCGCTCATTTCTACTGTGTCAATTAACGCCGCAATAATCGTATTTATCTGACGTCACTCTATGACGCAAAAGGCCAAGGTCTATTTGATCTGGCAGACGATTATCAGCAGCGCTCAGCTATTGATGCTGATTCTTTTAACTCATATTTTGCAAATTGCTAATATAAAGAGACTGAGTGGATAATTGTGTTTGATTTACAAGGATTTGGCGCGCTATTACTAAGCGGCGCTACCGTCACCATAAAACTTGCCATGACCAGTCTGATCATCGGCATGTTCTTAGGCTTGCTCGGTGCCACAGCAAAGCTATCTAATATCTGGCTGCTGCGTAAGCTTGCGACGGTCTATACCGCCACGATGCGCGGGATTCCTGAGCTGCTATTGGTGCTGTTTATCTATTATGGTGGCTCTATCGTACTGATGAGCATCCTCAAAAAGTTCGGCTATAACGACTATGTCGAGATTAGCGCTTTTTGGGGCGGCGTCATGGCATTGTCTATTGCTTTTGGTGCTTATGCGACTGAAATTTTTCGCATGTCGATTCAAGAGATTCCAATAGGGCAACGCGAAGCAGCGCAAGCGATTGGGATGCGTCCTTTTCAGACCTTTTATCGTATTACCTTGCCGCAAGTATGGCAAATTGCGCTGCCGGGTTTGGGCAATTTGTTTTTGGTATTGCTTAAAGATACGGCCTTGGTCTCGGTTGTCGGTCTTAAAGACATCATGTATCAGTCCTCGCGTGCGGCGCAGTCGACACAGCAGCCGTTTACCTTTTATATGGCAGCAGCGATTATTTATTTGGGTCTGACCATGTTGATTACCGGCTTTATGATGTGGCTTGAATGGCGCGCCAATCCAGCGGCGCGTTATGCTAAAAAGCTTAGCCGTCAAACTAGCCCCCATCAAACCACTCAAAGTCAATCGACCATAGGGTAGAGGAGAGATACTATGGATTGGAATTGGCAGGTTATTTTTGATCATATCCCTGATTTACTTAATGGCGCGGTATTGACCGTACAGCTAGTCGTTTTCTCGGGTATTATCGGGCTATTCTTTGGTTTGATTTTGGCGTTATTACGGCTATCCAAAAACTGGCTAGTGCAAGTCTTACCGTTTTTATATATCTTCTTTTTCCGTGGCACGCCGCTACTGGTACAGATATTCCTAATTTATTACGGTCTTGGGCAGTTTGAAGCGGTACGTAACTCGTTTTTATGGGAGCCAGTACTTAGTCAAGCTTACTGGTGTGCGATTATTGCTTTTACCCTAAATACCAGTGCCTATTTGGCAGAAATTATTCGCGGTGCTATCCAAAATATTCCTGTGGGCGAGCTTGAAGCCGCCGATGCGATTGGCATGTCAAAATGGCAGAAGCTGACGCGCATTACTTTACCGCGTGCCTTTGGTATTGTGATTCCAGCCTACAGTAATGAAGTTATCTTTATGCTAAAAGGTAGTGCATTGGCATCAACCATCGCTTTAATGGATATCACGGGCGTTGCTCGTACGATTAGTGCGCGGACTTATACCTTGATGGAATTGTTCTTTGCCGCCGGTGTGGTTTACCTGTTGCTGTCGTGGGTTATCTTATTTAGCTTTAGATTGTTCGAAAAACGTATGAATCGTCACGCCAGCTACATACCACCCGATGTGGTTACCAATACGATTCCTTAGTAATAGTAAATATAAGATAAAAATCTACTCCTAAATGTTTATAAATTGCCGTGAGAATCTAATATGAGCCAATCACCACATATGTCTTTAGCCGATGCGATTGCTGCGGGCGTTAATGATGATAATAGTGTTAACGATGCCAATGAGCGTTTACGTGCGTCTATCGGTAAAGTGGTCTGCGTCGGTCGCAACTATGCGGCGCATGCTGAAGAATTAGGCAATGAAGTACCTAAAGCACCGATATTATTTATGAAGCCAGCATCTTCGGTGGTGTCCATCCGTCAAGGCGTTGTACGTCCAAATCCAGCGCTATATGGTGAAACGCATTACGAAGCGGAGCTGTGCGTGCAATTAGCCGCAGACTTATCAGCAGCAACGATTGAAGAAGCCAAGCAAGCGATTGGTGGCGTAACCTTGGGCTTAGATTTAACCTTGCGTGAGCTACAAGCTGAGCTGAAGGAAAAAGGTCATCCATGGGAGCGCGCCAAGTGCTTTGATGGCGCGTGCGTGCTTGGCGATTGGCTTGACCCGCAAGTATTTGGCGATTTCACAGATATTCATTATCAGCTGAATATTAATGATGCGCTCACGCAAGACGGTGATAGTGCCTTAATGTTATTTCCTGTTTATGAGTTATTGGTAAATATCAGTCACGCTTTTAGCTTGCAAGCAGGTGATGTGATTATGACTGGCACGCCAAGTGGTGTTGGCGCCTTACAAGCAGGCGACCAATTGAGCTTAAAACTGGGCGCTCATGAATGGCAGGCAGAAGTTAAATAAGCTATCAGTTAGCGGTTAATGATAAATTTATTAATGACCATGCTTTCAATGACAAATCTCTAAATGACAAAGCTCTTAATGCCAAAACTGCTAATCACTATTCACTATCAAAACCCCAAATACTATTTGGGGCTTTTTTATGTTAAAAATTGAGCATAATGATGATATATTTTTGCTTAGTAATAACCTAAAAAATGATAAATAAAATACAATAAATACCATCTATACTCATACGCTTGTAACCGCTATGACAATAAAGATACGGGATAGTTCAATCATTATCTTCTGTTTATGGCATTTACAGGCTAGTATGGCAAATCTCCTTAATTGCTTGATGTATCAAAACTATGCTCAAACCAAGACCTTTAGAAAGCATTCATGATTTATTTGCTACCACTCGGCGTCCCCCTGATGAATTGGATACTGACGAAGGTTTTCAAGGCGATGTCTATGAAGAGTTGGCGAAACTTGAATATATTTATGTCGATGAGCTAAGCGCAGAAACGGTCGATAACAGCTATAGCAAACCGCATCAGCCCATATCCTTGGTAGATTTCTTTGAAGGCTTGGCGCAGCTAGCTACGATGGGCGTGGTTGAAGTCACGGATATTGTAGAAGCTATCCACCGTGAGATATTATTGCGTCCTTTAGGGCGCTTTAATAAAGGCAATCTCGAGCACTGGCAGCGCGGTATCACCGGTCGCATTTATGGCACGGTACGTCAGGCGATGCAAATGGTCGGCAATAATATCGCCACAGGGATGCGGCTTTATAACACGGTTTTAAAGCCCAAAAAAATACAGCCGTTGCCGAAAAACTTACGCCGCGTGGTTAATATTTTAAACGGCGTCATGGGCGATCACCTTGTCACCCATCATAATCCATTGGCCGTGTCGATGGTGCTATATGATAAATACAATCGCGTGCAAAGCGATGCACTGTCAGGGCGGGTGATTGTTTTATGTCACGGGCTCTGTATGAGTCACTTGAGCTGGCAAGTAGCTGACGAGGGCAATCTGGCTGAAACGTTGAGTAGTAAGCTGCCAAACACGACGGTATTGTATTTGAATTACAATACCGGTCGACGTATCTCCAGTAACGGGCGTAGCTTTGCAAAAGTTTTGCAAGATTTGGTGGAGAATAATTCAGATATCACCCAGCTTGATTTAATCGGCCATAGCATGGGCGGTTTGCTGAGTCGTAGCGCGCTATTTTATGGTAAAGAACAAGGTTTTAGCTGGGTCGAACGCGTGGGCAATCTTATTACTTTAGGCTCGCCGCATCATGGCGCAAGCTTGGAGCAGATTGGTCATTTTGTTCAAGATAAAATCGCTAAATTGCCTTTCGCAGGCTCATTAGCCAAGTTAGGCGACTTACGCAGTGCAGGTATTATTGATTTACGTTACGGCAGTATTCGCGATGCGGACTGGAAATCAGCTGAAGGGCGCAGTGTGCTGCCGGCAGAATTTCGCCATCCGACGCGCTTGCCTTTGCATGTGAATACCTATCTGGTCGCGGCGGCTATGGTTGAGGTGCATTATAAATCTAAGACCACAAGCTTACTCGGTGATGGGCTGGTTTCGGTAGAATCGGCGCTTGGCGAGTATACCGAAGAGCATACGTTGAATGTGCCCGAGGGTCATAAGGCGATTTTTTATGGTGTCAACCATATGAACTTAATCTATAACGATAGGGTACATCAGCAAATCATTGCTTGGTTATTAGCTAACCGCCAAGGCGATGCGCATGAAGCGAAATATGCGCTTGAGGACCGTATTTACTCTTATCCAGAAATAGATGAAGTTGCGGATTAAGCATTTTTTAAATTTTTAATATCACCTTTAATAAGCCTAGAGCCGTAAATGTGGAATAGTAAAAAACAAAAACCCTCAAGCATGACACTTGAGGGTTTTTTTAATTAAGCAAAATCAAATACGCACAATCAAATAAATAGAACTAAAGACTACTCAGCGAAAATCGCCGCCACATCATCTTTATTAAATTTATAGACTTCACCGCAAAATCCGCAATCCATCTCAAAAGTACCGCCTTGCTCTGCAACGATATCTAAAACTTCAGTTTCGCCGATTTGCTCGATGGCCATTTCGCACTTCTCGCGTGAGCAGGTGCAGCCAAATGATAAAGACACAGGGTCAGGGGCAACGACTTTTTCTTCATTATATAAGCGATAAAGAATCTCGTTGGTATCAAGCGTGGTCAGCTCTTCTGCTTTCACCGTGCGCGTGAGCACACTTAAGCGCGTCCATAAATCATCATCGATACCGGCGTCTTGGTTTTGCTCGACTTCATAAGTTTCTTTAGCCGTACGAGGCAGCATTTGTACCAAGATACCGCCCGCTTGCAAACCATCAGAGGCTAAGTTAATCAGCGTTGGAATCTGCGCCGATTGCTTTTGGTAATGCGCCAAGCAGTCCGCCAAATTATCATGGCTACGCTCAACGATACCTTGATACGGCTCGCCGCCATCAGGTTGAATATTGATAAACAATACGCCTTGACCAGCAGCACCCAATTCCGCAAACGCTTCTTTGGCGTGCCGCATATTTTCCCATGCTTGCACTTGCTCGTCAGTGTCGCCTTTCCAACTGGCAAGGGCACGGATGATACCGTCTTGGTCACATTCTGCCATCGCCCAATTCAGCAAGCTGTCGCTGTCTGATGACTGCAACTGAATCGATAAGCGACCATTGATTTTAACGGTACTGATTAGCAAACTTGCTGCCGTTAGCATCTCACCCAATAAGCGCTTAATCGCTTCAGGGTAAGGCTTTTGCGCAATCGTCGTCGCATAACTGCGTGATAGGCGCACCACATCGCCGCGCACCGGTGAATCTTCGATAAAAAAGCGTTGGCGTACGTCGTTATCATGATGCTGAACAACCGCTTGGCTCTCAGTATTTGGGGCTTGAGTATCTTGTGTCATAGGTCATAGGTAGTATTAAGAAGTTGTTAGCTTTATGGGGATTGATCATGATTTATCAATCACAGCGCTTAGATTGCTTGCTGATTTTAAGTTATTTATTAAAAATAAAGGCTCGTATTCAGCGCTTAAATAGCCTGTAGTATTTTCTACGCTTATGGTGGTTTTATTGGCTATCTATTAAGATAGATAAGCTTAAGTATTTTGCAAGTCGCCCTTATTAAAAAAAGTTTACCCCCACCGCTCAAATTGTTGTACAGTAACATTAAGTTGCACAGTGATAAATAACAGCAACAGCATGGATGCATGGCGGAAAAGTTATTTAATGACCAACATAAAGTCGAGCAATGGCTTACACAACGCCAAAGTCCCCTCTTAATTTTGTGATAATGTGATAAAAGGATGTATCTCATGACCTACTTAATCTCTAAACCCTTAACTTTGGCTGCCTTTATGGCACTTGGTTTGGCGGGTTGTAATAATAGCAATCAAACCAACACTGAAGCGACGCCAGCAGATGGGGCGACTACGACAGAAGCGGCAGCAAATGCCAACGGCACGCTACAAAAAATCAAAGATTCAGGCACTATCGTGGTCGGTCACCGTGATTCTTCTATTCCGTTCTCTTACATCGCTGATGACCCAAATCAGCCGATTGGCTACGCCCATGATTTAGAGATGAAAGTGGTTGAAGCGGTAAAAGAAAAACTGAATATGCCTGATCTAAAAATTCGTTATAACCTGATCACCTCGCAAACTCGTATTCCTTTGGTACAAAACGGCACGGTCGACTTTGAATGTGGTTCAACGACCAATAACGAAGAGCGTCAAAAACAAGTGGCCTTCTCAAACGGCTTCTTTGAAATTGGCACGCGTTTATTGACCAAAAAAGACTCAGGCATCCAAGACTTTGAAGACCTAAAAGGTAAAACCTTGGTCACTACCGCCGGTACGACCTCAGAGCGTTACATCCGTCAGTACAATGATGATAAGAAAATGAATACCAATATCATCTCAGCAAAAGACCATGGCGAAGGCTTCTTGATGCTAGAGAATGGTCGCGCTGATGCCTTTATGATGGATGATGTCTTGCTTGCGGGCGAAAAAGCCAAAGCAAAAAATCCTGATGACTGGGTTATCGTTGGTACACCGCAATCATTTGAGATTTATGGTTGTATGATGCGTAAAGACGACCCTGAATTTAAAGCGGTGGTCGATGAAGCGCTCGCCAATGTCTTTAGCTCAGGCGAGATTAATAGCATTTATGACAAATGGTTCTTAAACCCAATCCCACCAAAAAATGTCAATCTAAACTTTGAGATGTCAGACAATCTAAAAGCCTTGATTGCCAATCCACATGATAGCGCTCAGCCAAAAGTCGCGACAGCACAGTAATTATTGTCCCTCAACATAGCTTGCTTACGCGCTCAGATTGACAGCAATGTCAATCGGGCGCGTTAGCTTTTCAATCGCTGCTTGGAGAGACAATCATGAATTATAGCTGGAACTGGGGTGTGCTCTTTGAGCAGACCGGTATCGGTAACGAGCTTTATATCCATTGGATGATTACGGGTCTTGGCTGGCTGTTATTGATTGGCAGTATTGCTTGGGCTATTGCCATGGTCGTTGGTACTATTTTTGGTATCATGCGCACCTTGCCGAATAAGGCTGCCCGTAGCATCGGTACCGCCTATGTGACGTTTTTTCGTAATATTCCACTTCTCGTACAATTATTCTTTTGGTTTTATATTGCCCCCGGTTGGCTGACGCCCGCGATACAGGACTGGTGGTATAAAGACTTATCTCCCAATACCTCAGCCATGCTGTCAGCAAGTATAGGTCTAGGTTTATTTACCGCGGCTCGTATCGTCGAGCAAGTGCGTACTGGTATTGAATCATTACCAGAAGGACAGGTCAATGCGGCTTATGCGCTTGGTTTTACGATTCCGCAGGCTTATAAAGAAGTGCTATTACCGCAAGCGTTTCGAATTATCCTACCACCGCTGAGCTCGGAGCTGACCAACTGCTTTAAAAATGCTTCAGTAGCATCCCTCGTTGGGGTAATGGAGCTGATTAGCCAAACCAAAACCATCAGTGAATATACCCAAAACAGCCTCGAGATTTATACTTATGCGACCATTATTTATCTGGTCTTCAATCTGTCCTTGATTGCTATTATGGGTTTGATAGAACGTAAATTACGTGTGCCCGGGCTGATTGCAGGAGGTCAAAAATGAACATGATGACCGAACTTGCAACGGCGTATCCCGGTTTGATGGGCGGCATGCTGACCACTTTAAAGGTATTGTTTCTCGCTATTTTAGGTGGCATCAGCTTAGGAACGGTACTGGCCTTGATGCGTCTATCGGGTATCAAAGCGCTAGAAATTCCTGCCAAACTATACGTTAACTACTTCCGCTCAGTACCGTTACTATTGGTGCTGCTATGGTTTTATTTTGCCGTACCGATGATTTATTTTTGGATAGCGGGTAAGTATCTGCAATTCGATACCGCGTTTACCTCGTGTGTCGTCGCCTTTATGATGTTTGAGGCCGCGTACTTCTCAGAGGTGGTGCGGGCTGGTATTCAATCGATTGGTAGCGGGCAGGTTAATGCGGCGAAAGCGCTTGGCATGACTTATGGGCAAACGATGCGTTTGGTTATCTTGCCGCAAGCCTTTCGTAAAATGCTACCGCTGATTTTGCAGCAATGTATTATTTTATTCCAAGATACGACGTTGGTATTTGCCATTGGCTTGACCGATTTCTTCCGTGCCGCTTACGTCCGTGGTGAGCTGATGGGGCTATTAACACCTTATATTTTGGGTGCAGGGGCTATTTATTTTATCATCAGCTTAAGTGCCTCTATCGGCGTGCAACAACTGCAAAAACGCCTCAGGTTTTAAGGTGAATTTAACGCAGTATTTTAAGATTAAGACTTTAATTTAATAAATATTATCGAAAGTAATGTGGTTAGGAGCCAGTGATGAATGAGCCAGTGATGAATGAGCCAGTGGTAAATAATGCTGACACGTATTTGAATAAATTTGGCGGACTGGTCACTGATAATGGGCATGCGAGCGATGAGATAGTCATTGAGATGTCTAATGTCAGTAAATGGTATGGTGACTTTCAGGTGCTTACTGACTGTAGCGCTCATGTGCATAAAGGTGATGTGGTGGTGGTTTGTGGCCCGTCGGGTAGTGGTAAATCTACTTTGATAAAAACCGTCAATGGGCTCGAGCCGTTTCAAAAAGGCAATATCATGGTCAATGGTATCTCGGTTGGCGCATCAAAGACCAATTTACCCAAATTGCGCAGCAGTGTCGGGATGGTATTCCAGCATTTTGAGTTATTTCCGCATTTGACCATTATTGATAATCTGATGGTGGCACAAATCAAAGTATTGGGCCGCAAAGAAGACGAAGCTAAGAAAAAAGCCATGGCGTATCTCGACCGCGTTGGGCTGACGGTACAAGCGGCAAAATATCCCGCTGAATTGTCCGGTGGTCAGCAGCAGCGTGTGGCTATTGCGCGTGCTTTGGCGATGGATCCAATAGCGATGCTGTTTGACGAGCCAACCTCCGCGCTTGACCCAGAGATGATTCAAGAAGTGCTTGACGTGATGGTTGAGCTGACCCGTGATGGCATGACCATGATGTGCGTGACCCATGAAATGGGCTTTGCCAGTCAGGTTGCCAATCGGATTATCTTTATGGATGAAGGTCATATCGTCGAAAACTGCAGTAAAGATGAGTTTTTTGAAGGCGCAAAAAGTGACCGCGCGCAGATGTTTTTATCTAAAATTCTCAATCATTAAAGATATTATTAAAAATATCATTCAGATTTATATCATCCAAAGCGTCTATTTATAGGCGCTTTTTTATGCCTGTAACATATCTTATATTGATATATTCGATGATGATGTTGATGCAAATGACTACATTAGCGGCTACCTAGCTACATACTGGAATAGGTGAGTGAATGGCTGTTTACTGATACAATAACGGTCAATATGTTAAAAATTAAAATAATTCATAAATAATATTGGAGCTAATATGAGTGCAGAAAATCCAACAGTAGCGGCAAGCAACGCCTCTAAAGGTATTGTGATTATTGGTGCAGGCTTGGCAGGATGGCACGTGATTGATGCTATTCGTGCAAAGGATAAAGACATTCCGATTACCTTAATCACCTCTGATAATGGCGATCGTTATCATAAACCTATGCTAACGATGGCAATTAGCCAACAGAAAAGCGCAGCCGATTTGGTGCGGGCAACGGGTAGCGATGCCGCAGAGGCGGCGAATATTACCTTACTTGCCAATACGCAAGTGACGGATATCGACGCTACTGCTCAAACCATACAGCTTATTTCGGCGCTGCGCTCAGACCCTGTTTATACCAATTACGCCACTATCAGCTATGAGAAATTGGTACTGGCGATGGGTGCGCATCCTATCTTTCCATCGAGCTTACCAGAGGATTTGGTTTGGCATGTCAACCATATCGAGCGCTTTGGACAATTACAAAAGAAGCTCGCAGCTGGCAGTCAGCATGTTGCCATCGTTGGTGCTGGTATGGTTGGAACGGAAATTGCCGAAGATTTATTAAAAGCCGGTCATAACGTTACTTTGATTGATTTAAATGACGCGCCGCTATCGCAAATGCTGCCGCCACAAGCGACAGCTCGTATTGCCAAAGCAGTGCAGTCGCAGGGCATTAACTTTTTAGGCGGTTATCAAGTATCTAATGTCACACGTGATAATGACGGTAAGCTGCAAGTCAGCTATGAGCCGGTCGCAGCAGCTACCGACAGTGATACGGCTCAGACTCTTGAACCACTAATCGTTGACCATGTGATTGCCAGTACGGGCTTGACCGTTGATGATAAATTGCCAGCAGCTGCTGGGGTTGAGTTCAATCGCCGCACCGGTATCGTAGTCGATGCGCCAACGCTGCGTACCAATACTGATAATATCTATGCGATTGGTGACTGCATGTCTATCAATGGCGTCGCCTGCCGTTATGTCGCGCCACTGCGCGCGCAGGCAGCAACGATTGCTGATGATATCTTGGGTCACGAGCACGGCGGCTATGAGCATAAGCCGCCGATGATTCGCTTAAAAAATAAAGCGATATCGGTGATGGCAACGGGCGTACCGCAAGCTGCTGGTAACTGGCAAGTAATCACTGAAACTGATGACGAGCTTATTATGGAATTGCTTGATGAGAATAATGCAGTCAGCGCGACGGTGACGATTAAAGCGCCGCCAATTGTTAAAGCCTAATCGTTAGCGGGCTAAATATTATCTAAATCTAGAATTTGTAGTCTAATTCTAATAATAGATTTAAAAATTAACTCTCATCAAAAAACCAGTTATGCAGCAAATGCATAACTGGCTTTTTTGGGTCAAATATTTGTCATGCTTTTATGCTATCTTTTACTGAGTAATTATTTTTCGTAACTAATTAAATGATACATATTGTATTACTATTATTGACAGCCTTCGATTTAAGGCGGTATAGTAGCTAACGCTCGTCAAGACCTGTTCAAGGAACAATGAATGGGTGACAGGCGACTCATTAGCACCATAAAAAGTAAAACGAAAGGACTCGTTATGACTCAAGTTTCTGACTTCGATACCATTCTAAATAATATCCCCAGTATCAATATGGGCGCGCGCTCAGCAAATGCGCCACTTACCCAAAGCTATGATAAAGGTCCTGATGTGCCGCTGATTGAGGCAACCATTGGTGATTTCTTTGATGCGATTGTATCCAAATATCCTGAGCGCGAAGCACTGGTTGTACGCCATCAAAATATCCGCTGGACGTATCGTGAGCTACAACAGCATGTCAATCAGCTGGCTAGTAGCATGATTGAGATGGGACTCGAGATTGGTGATCGCATCGGTATCTGGTCGCACAACAATGCTGAATGGCTTTTGATGCAACTAGCGACGGCGAAAGTCGGCGTTATCCTCGTCAATATCAATCCTGCCTATCGTACCTTTGAGCTGCAATATGCTTTAAATAAACTTGGCTGCTCGGCATTGGTATTGATGCGCCATTTCAAAAGCAGTGATTATGCCAGCTTAATTCGTGAGCTGTGTCCTGAGATTTATCATAAAGATTATACCCAGCTTGATTTGGTCGAGATTCCAACCATTGAACGCATCATTTGGATTGATGAGCCAGACTCTGATGAAGAGTTTGGTTTTATGCAGAAGTTCTCTGCTTGGATGGCGGAAGGCGATGCCAATGATCCACGTGTTACTGAGCGTCAAGCCCAGCTTAAAAACACCGATGCGATTAACGTCCAATTTACCAGTGGCACGACAGGGACGCCAAAAGGCGCAACCTTAAGCCATCGCAATATCCTCAATAACGGCTACTTTATCGGTGAGGCCATGAATCTCACTGAGGAAGACAGACTGTGTATTCCAGTACCGCTATACCATTGCTTCGGTATGGTGCTCGGCAACTTAGCGATTCTGACGCATGGCGGTTGTATCGTCTATCCGAACGATGGTTTTGAGCCATTGTCAGTCCTGCAAGCCGTCGAAGAAGAAAAATGTACTGGTCTGCATGGCGTGCCAACGATGTTTATCGCCGAGCTTGACCACCCTGAATTCGAAAACTTTGATTTATCGACCTTGCGTACTGGCATTATGGCCGGCTCTAGCTGTCCGATTGAAGTGATGCGCCGTGTCATTGATAAGATGCATATGAGTGAGGTCACCATTGCTTATGGTATGACCGAGACCAGTCCCGTTTCTTGCCAGACCAATGAGCATACGCCGCTTGAGAAGCAAGTATCGACCGTTGGTTTGGTGCAGCCTGCGCTTGAAGTCAAGGTCGTCGATACCGAAACGGGCGAGATTGTACCCTTAGGTGAAACTGGCGAGCTACTGACCCGTGGTTATTCAGTGATGAAAGGCTATTGGGGCAGCCGCTTTAAAACCCGCGAAGCCATTCAAGATGGCTGGATGCATACCGGTGATTTGGCCACCATGGATGAAGATGGTTATGTCAAAATCGTTGGTCGTAGTAAAGACATGGTGATTCGTGGCGGTGAAAATATTTATCCAGTTGAGATTGAAAACTATCTATATCGCCATCCAAAAATTCGTGATGTGCAAATCGTTGGTATCCCAGATAAGCGTTATGGTGAGGTGCTTGCGGCATGGATTATTCCTAAAGAGCCAGGTTGCCTGACTGAAGAAGAAGTGCGCCAGTTTTGTAGCGAGCATATCGCTCATTATAAAGTGCCGACCTACTATCGCTTCGTGACCGAATACCCGATGACCATCACTGGCAAAATTCAAAAATATAAAATTATCGAACAGATGAAAGAAGAGCTAGGCTTATAGTAAGCTTACTTGTCAGCTATGAAATAACCAGACCTGAAAATCACGGATTAATCATGTGAGTAACGCTTAAAATAAACAACAGTTAAAATAACTCGCATAACATAAAAAGCTACTCGCATTTACGTATAAAAGAAAAGGGATATCATGAGCGCTATCATAACCAGTAAACTGAGTCCAAACGCTGCTGAATTTCAGCAAAACAGTGCCGCCATGCAAGCGGTAGTCGATGACCTATATGTGCACTTGCGTAAAGTCGTTCAAGGCGGATCAGAGCGTGCGCGAGCTAAGCATCTAGCACGTGGTAAGCTACTGCCTCGTGAGCGTGTCGAGCGTTTGCTTGATGTCGGCACGCCATTTTTAGAAGTGGCTCCGATGGCGGCGCACGATATGTATGGCGAAGAGATTCCCGCGGCTGGCGTGATTGCGGGTATCGGCCGTATTAACGGCACTGAGTGTATGATTGTCTGTAATGATGCCACGGTAAAAGGCGGCACTTACTACCCAATGACGGTCAGAAAACACCTACGTGCACAAGAAATTGCGCAAGAAAACAACTTGCCTTGTGTATATTTGGTGGATTCAGGCGGCGCTAACTTACCCAACCAAGATGACGTGTTCCCAGATAAAGAGCACTTCGGGCGCATCTTTTTTAATCAAGCCAATATGAGTGCTGCAGGTATTCCACAGATTGCCGTAGTTATGGGCAGCTGTACGGCGGGCGGTGCTTATGTGCCAGCGATGAGTGATGAGTCGATTATCGTCAAAGACCAAGGAACCATCTTTTTAGGTGGCCCGCCACTCGTAAAGGCAGCAACCGGCGAAGAGGTCACCGCTGAAGATTTGGGCGGTGGCGATGTGCATACGCGTCTGTCAGGGGTGGTCGATCATTTGGCGCAAAACGATACTCACGCGTTATCGATTGCGCGTAATATCGTCAGTCATCTCAATCGTCCTGCCAAGCAAATTCCGAATCAAATCAAGCCGCTTCCACCACGCTATGATGCCAAAGAGCTATACGGCGTCATTCCAACCGATAAGCGCAAACCCTTTGATATCAAAGAAATCATCGCTCGTATCGTCGATGACAGTGCCTTTGATGAATTCAAAGCACGTTTTGGTACGACACTGGTTTGTGGTTTTGCTCATATCGAAGGTATGCCAGTTGGCATCATCGCCAACAACGGGATTCTTTTTAGTGAGTCGGCGCAAAAAGGCACGCATTTCATTGAGCTGTGTTGTAAGCGTAAAATCCCATTAATATTCCTGCAAAACATCACTGGCTTTATGGTCGGGCGTAAATATGAAAACGAAGGGATTGCCCGTCATGGCGCCAAGATGGTGATGGCAGTGGCCAACGCGAAAGTACCGAAGTTTACAGTCATTGTCGGTGGCTCATTCGGTGCTGGTAACTACGGCATGTGTGGCCGTGCTTATAGTCCACGTTTCTTATGGATGTGGCCAAATGCGCGCATCTCGGTGATGGGCGGTGAGCAAGCAGCTTCCGTACTCGCAACCGTCAAGCGTGACAACTTCGACCGTAAAGGCGAGGAATGGAGTGCGGAAGATGAGGCCGCATTTAAAGCGCCGATTCTTGATATGTACGAAGAGCAAGGTCATCCATATTATGCAACGGCGCGTCTCTGGGATGACGGGGTGATTGACCCTGCCGATACCCGTAATGTACTGGCATTAGCGCTTAGTGCGGCTCACAACGCACCGATTGAAGAAACAAGTTTTGGTGTATTTAGAATGTAAGGGTTTTAAGGTCTGCCCATAATAATTTACTACTGCGTCATCCTCATTTGAAGTACGATTTGTACATCTGCATTCGGTTTCCTTGTATTAATATTATTATGGATTGACTGAAAGTTTGATTAAATACCTATAGAAAGATACCTACATGAAAAATATAGAGAAAGTTATGAAAAAAGACAGTGATAAAAAGTCTGATAATTATAAAAGCCTATTGGTCGATATCGATCAGCACAAGGCTACAGTGACGTTAAATCGCCCTGAGATACGTAATGCTTTTAATGACGAAATGATTGCTGAGCTGACGGAAGTTTTCACCACGCTTGGTAATGATGAGCAAGTACGCGTTATCGTGCTAGCGGCTGCTGGTAAAGCGTTCTGTGCTGGCGCGGATCTTAACTGGATGCGCGCGATGGCAGATTATAGCTATGAAGAAAACCTAGCCGATGCGGATAAGCTCGCGCAAATGCTTAAGACCATTTATGAGTGTCCTAAGCCAACGGTTGCTGCTATTCAAGGCGATGTCTATGCAGGTGGCATGGGTTTGGTCGCTGTTTGTGATGTGGCTATCGCCGTTAAGATTGCCAATTTTTGCTTGAGTGAAGTCCGTTTAGGGTTAGCTCCTGCAACGATTAGTCCTTATGTGATAAAGGCATTGGGCGCACGAGCTTCGCAGCGCTATTTTTTAAGTGCGGAAGTATTCGATGCTAAAAAGGCGCGTCAGTTGGGCTTTATCCATGAACGCGTCAGCGAAGAATCGCTTGACGATGCCGTTGCTGCGTTTTGCGATAAAGTGGTCAAAAACAGCCCTGATGCGGTTAAGACCTGTAAACGATTATTACATGAAATAGCGGGCGCGCCCATTATTGATGATTTGATTGCCGATACGGTAAAAGGCATCGCTGATATTCGTTCATCAGAGCAAGGTAAGGAAGGGGTGCAAGCTTTTTTACAGAAGCGCAAGCCTGATTGGCTGACAACAGATTAATAATAGAAAAGATTTTCAGTCAATTGATGATAAATGAACAGCAGATGCCATTTTTTTTTAAACAGTCACACGTCAACATCAGCCTAGATTTTATTATTTATCATCATTTATTAATGTCACAAACGAATGCTAAAAACGATAAAAACGACAAGACACAGGGATAGTTATGTTTTCTAAAATTCTAATCGCCAACCGTGGTGAAATTGCCTGCCGTGTTGCAGCCACTGCCAAGCGTCTGGGTGTAAATACCGTCGCTGTTTATTCTGATGCTGACCGTGAAGCTAAGCATGTGGCTGTCTGTGATGAAGCGGTTTATTTGGGTGGTTCCGCGCCCAAAGACAGCTATCTTAAAGGCGATGCTATCATTGCGATTGCTAAAGAGACTGGTGCAGAAGCGATTCACCCAGGTTATGGTTTTTTAAGTGAAAACGCGGATTTTGCGCAAGCCTGTCAGGATGCTGGCCTGGTTTTTATTGGTCCATCAGCAGACGCTATTCGCGCGATGGGCGGCAAGTCTGAATCCAAGCGTTTGATGGAAGCCGCTGGCGTGCCACTGATACCGGGTTATCATGGTGACAATCAAGATGCCGAGTTTTTAAAGCAGCAAGCAGATAGCATTGGCTATCCTGTGCTGATTAAAGCCAGTGCGGGTGGCGGCGGTAAAGGCATGCGTATCGTTGAGCAGAGCAGCGATTTTATTGACCTACTAGACTCCTGTCGCCGCGAAGCCATTACCAGTTTTGGCAATGACCAAGTATTGATTGAAAAGTACGCGCTAAAACCACGCCATATCGAAATTCAAGTATTTGGTGATACGCATGGCAACTATGTGCATCTGTTTGAGCGTGATTGCTCGGTACAACGTCGCCATCAAAAAGTATTAGAGGAAGCGCCGGCTCCCGGTGTTGATGCCACCATGCGTGAGGCGATGGGGACAGCAGCTATTGAAGCGGCGCGTGCGGTCAATTATTTCGGTGCAGGCACGGTTGAATTTATCGTTGAGCAGCGCGAAGGCTCTATGGATTTTTATTTCATGGAGATGAATACCCGTCTGCAAGTTGAGCATCCGGTTAGTGAAGCCATTACGGGTGTCGATTTGGTCGAGTGGCAACTCTTGGTCGCCGCGGGTCAGCCATTACCTAAGAAGCAATATGAGCTGACGATCAATGGTCATGCGATTGAAGCGCGTATCTGTGCAGAAAACCCTGACAATGGCTTTTTGCCAGCGACAGGTACTTTATTTACTTATCAAAAGCCTGAGCATAGCACCTTTGTTATTAATAAAAGCGGTACCGATGTACGTATCGATGATGGGGTACGCGAGGGCGATGTGATTAGTCCGTTCTACGATTCTATGATTGCTAAGCTTATCGTTCATGCGCCCACTCGCGAGCAAGCATTGGCGAAACTTGATCGCGCATTGGGACAAACGCGTATCGTTGGCTTGCCGACTAACATAGCGTTTTTGCGCTACATTCTTAATACCGAGTCATTTAGTCAAGCCAATCTCGATACCGCATTGATAGAGCGTGAGGCGGACGAGCTGTTTAATCAGCATCCGCTGCAGTTATCGACGCTTGCTGTTACTGCTATCGCGCAGCAGCTTGCCAGTGAAGGGATTGCACAAGATACAGATGCAGATCCGTTTAGTAAGCCTACTGGTTTCCGTGCTTATAACGCTTATGTAAGATCGTTTAGCTTGGTTTATGATGAGCAAGCTTATAGCGCCCGTATTAGCAATTGGCATAATGCCCATTATTCTGATAGTAAAAAGGGTGCTGGAAATACCAGCAGCTTTACGTTGGTCATTGAAAAAGAAATCGCTACCACTCAGGATAATAGCAATATCAATGTAGCTGCTGAGTTGGAAACTGTTTATGAAGGTGAAGTCAGCTACGCTAGCAGTGACGCACACAATCATACTTTATGGTTAGATGGCGCACGTACTAACGCCCAGAGCTGGGTACATAATGAGACCGTTTATGTGTTCACAGATAGCGGTCGGGACGAGATTACGCTGATTGATATCATGGCGCATGTGGGAGAAGAGTCTGCAGCGGTCGGTAGTTTGAAGTCACCAATGCCAGGACAGGTCGTCGCCTTTAAAGTGGCTGTCGGCGATAGCGTGAAGAAAGGCGAGCCACTTGCCGTTATCGAAGCGATGAAAATTGAACATACCATTACCGCGCCGACTGATGGTGTGGTAGCAGAGTTATTATTTGCGGCGGGCGACTCGGTTGCTGATGGTGATGAGTTACTGCGTATTGACACAGTAGCTAGCGAAGCATAAGGACTGAAGTATAAGAACTGAAGTATAAGAACTGAAGCATAAGAACAATGAAAGGATAATAACCATGAGCCATTCGTATCCAGAGCACGTCACCATCGTTGATGTCAGTCCACGTGATGGCTTGCAAAATGAAGCAATGACGGTACCGACTGCGGTTAAACAAAGGCTGATCAACGATTTAATCGCAGCAGGCGTCAAAAAGCTTGAGGCGACCAGCTTTGTCTCGCCAAAGTGGGTGCCACAAATGGGCGACAATAGCGCACTGCTCGAAGCTTTAGAGCCCACACGCCATGCCGATGTTTGTTATTCGGTACTCGTGCCAAATATGCGCGGTTTTGAAAATGCCATCGTACACCGTCCTGATGAAATCGTAATTTTTGGCTCAGCCAGTGAAACCTTTAGTCAAAAAAACATCAATTGCAGTATCGATGAAAGTATTGAGCGTTTTGCACCCGTTGCCGCTGCTGCAAAAGAGCAGGGCATAAAGGTACGCGGCGTTATCTCTTGCACGGTCGGCTGTCCTTATGAAGGCGAGATTGATCCCAGCCAAGTGGCTTATGTCACTAAGCGTTTGGTTGAGATTGGTTCAGAGCAAATTGGTATTGCTGATACGATTGGTGTTGGTACGCCGCTGAAAGTGCAGCGCGCGCTACAAGCCGCACTGGAATACGCTGATATCAGCATGCTATCAGGACATTTTCATGATACCTATGGTCAAGCAGTCAGTAATACCTTGGCCGCCTTGCAGATGGGCGTCAGTGAATTTGATACTTCAGTGGCTGGGCTTGGCGGTTGCCCGTATGCCAAAGGCGCAACGGGTAATGTCGCAACTGAAGACGTAGTCTATATGCTGCACGGTATGGGTATTAGCACTGGTATTGACTTGGATAAACTGGTCGTCGCTGGCGAGCGTATTAGTGAATTCTTGGGTCGTCGTAATGGGTCAAGCGTGGCGCGTGCGTTGATTAATAAGCGTCAGTCCTAATTAAATGCGCTGAAAATATAATGGCTTTAAAAATAAATTAACATTTAATATTTAAAACATCAAAATACAAGGAATAGTTATGAGTTTACCTGGATTGAATTTTCAGCTTGGCGAAGATATCGACGCATTACGTGATGTGGTGCAGCAGTTTGCAGCGAAAGAAATTGCCCCGCGTGCGGCTGAGATTGACAGTAGCGATGAGTTCCCAATGGATTTGTGGCAAAAGATGGGTGATTTAGGTTTGCATGGCATTACTGTTCCTGAAGAGTACGGCGGCTCTAACATGGGCTATGTCGCTCATATGGTCGCAATGGAAGAGATTAGCCGTGCTTCTGCTTCCGTAGCGCTGAGCTATGGTGCGCACTCAAACCTATGTATCAACCAAATAAAACGTAATGGCTCAGAGGAACAAAAGCAAAAGTATCTGCCAAAACTCATTAGCGGTGAATTCATCGGTGCGCTGGCGATGAGTGAAACCGGCGCTGGCTCAGATGTGGTTAGTATGAAGCTAAAAGCCGAAGAAAAAGACGGTAGCTACATTCTAAACGGTAGCAAAATGTGGATTACCAATGGTCCTGATGCTGATGTAATGGTGGTTTATGCTAAAACCAATCCAGAGCTAGGTGCTAAAGGCATGACCGCTTTTATCGTTGAAAAAGGCATGGAAGGTTTTGGTACGGCACAAAAGCTAGACAAACTCGGCATGCGCGGTAGCCATACGGGCGAGATGACCTTTAATAACGTTGAAGTCCCTAAAGAGAATATCTTAGGCGGCCTCAACGAAGGCGTTAAGGTACTGATGAGCGGTCTTGATTATGAGCGCGCAGTATTAGCCGCTGGTCCTATCGGTATCATGCAAGCGGTAATGGACAATGTTGTTCCGTACATTCATGATCGCAAGCAGTTTGGTCAAGCGATTGGTGAGTTCCAACTCATCCAAGGTAAAGTTGCAGATATGTATACCATCCTGCAAGCGGGGCGCAGTTTCTTATATACCGTCGGCAAGAATTTGGATATGCTCGATCAACGCGGTGCTGGTCATAGTAGAGAAGTACGCAAAGATTGCGCCAGTGTGATTTTATGGTGTGCCGAAAAAGCCACTTGGATGGCAGGTGAAGGCATTCAAATATTTGGTGGTAATGGCTATACCAATGAGTATCCGCTAGGTCGTTTCTGGCGTGATGCTAAGCTCTATGAAATCGGCGCGGGTACCAGTGAGATTCGCCGTATGCTAGTTGGTCGTGAGCTGTTTAACGAGACTAAGTAAAAATTATTGAATGTTCGTTAGATATTAATTTCAGAATAAAATTGATACATTAATATCCTCGTGCTAATGGGCTAAATTTTTCTTGCTTGCTGTTCGCAGGCGTGACAGAGGCTGCGAAAAACTCAACCCATTAGCACTCTATATCGGTTTTGAATCAAATAAGCTAGAAATTAAAAAAGCAGTACGCTTAAAACGTACTGCTTTTTTAATTTCTAGCTTATAAAGATTTTTCAGTCATCATGCCTGTTTACTATGATCAAAATAACGTGCCAAACCATTTAATAATAAATCATCGCGCAGGCGCACTGAACGATTAATATGTTGCGCAATGATATGAGCATCACCACCAGTCATGATGAGCTCAAAGTTTGGATGCCGGTTACTGATTTCATTGATGGCACCAACGATAGATAATAATATCCCGCGATGTACCGCATCTTGCGTGGTGGTGCCCTGACTGACGCTATCAAAAGTACCGTTAGAGATGGTGATTTGCTTGGTGCCAGAGAATAGAGATTCACGTTGCAGATAGATGCTTGGGAAAATATAACCGCCTAAATGCTCCGCGTGATCAATCAAATCAATCGTCACCGCTGTACCGCAGCCAATCACACATTGACGCTTTTTCTTATCAACTGCGCCCAGCATTTGTAGCCAACGATCGCAGCCGAGCTGCTCGTCATTATAGGCGCTACGCATCAATGGGTGTTCAGCATCAACATGGACAAACTCAAACGGAATATCTAGACGACTCAAAGTCTCTGATACTTTTACGTTGAGCTCGTCACCCAGTACAGACGATATACCGATAAAGTCGGGCGCATAACGCTCAAAACGATCGGTCAGACCCATGAGTAATTCGGCAGGCGCTTGCAAGTGCTGCTTGGCATCGTGCGCGACTATCTGCCCGATATCATCGGTGAGCCAGTATTTAAGACGGGTATTGCCAAGATCTAACCAGAGCATAAAAATCCCTTTATATGGTGCTCGTTAAGTATGTGGTTTAAGACTCACGAATCACATCAATACGACCGGTAAAAAGCGCAGAAATCTTACCGTTATCTTCACGCAATTGCAAACAGCCGTTTGTATCAATACTGCAGGCGTCACCAGTGATTACATGCGAATTATCATCATGGTCTTGGCTGACCTGTAATCGTAGACCTACGAGTGCATCCATCGTCGCAAACTCTTGTAAAAAGCTGTCCAAATAGTAGGTATGCCCGGTTGGCTTCTCTAATCCTAAATACTCAAAGCGAGTCATCGCTGCTATTAAAGCTTCACTCATTTGCTGATAAAGCGTTTGTAAGGTTGGTAAATTGTGCGAGTTATCTGACGCCAGCATCCCGTAAATATCTTGTAAGCTAATCGCTTGATAGCTCATGCCTTCACAAGTTTGTGCGGTTAGCTTTGGCGTGGCTTGTACATTCAATCCAACACCCATGACCACACCAACCAATTTTCCTGCCTTCCAAACGGGTTCAATTAAAATACCAGCAAGCTTATTAAATTGAATAATTTGTGTGTCTGGTTCAGCTTTATCTGCTTCAGATGAATTTCGATAAAAGCCCAAGTCATTAGCCCATTTTACGCCAATAGGGACTAAACCTTGCGCGCGTAATTGTTCATTTAACCTTTGGATAATAGGCATTTTTGCCAACTCAACGCCGATAATCAGCGACAGTAAACCGCTAATCGGCATATGCACTGGATGATATAACGACAGATAGACATTGCCGCGCGGTGATTGCCATGAACGACCGCGCTGTCCACGTCCTGCGCTTTGGGTCTCAGCCGTTAATAGATGCAACTTAGTAGCGTCAAGCGTAGCATCTTGCACCGCTGTTATCAGCTCACTATTGGTAGAGGCGCTGCTGGCGAGGTGGCGATGATTGAGCTTAGGTAAATGCTCAAGCTCTAATGACTCGGAGGAGTAGGCAGACAAAGAGTCAGATGAATTAAGTAGCGGCATAATAAGTTTCGTCGATGGGGTTAATATGGCGTGGATAAACTTTGATATACTGAGCGATTGTTGCTAATTAACAGTACAAAGTAGACAGCATAAAGGTCGGATTATGATTTGGCAAATGCGATTGAGAGTGTGGTATTCCAGTAAATATAAAAATAAGCGCAATAAAAGGCCGATTCAATGATGTTATATGTGTGGTTTGTCATTGCAGGAGCGTTTGCTGGCGTCAGCGCAGGTTTGTTTGGCGTCGGCGGCGGCATGATTATCGTGCCAGCATTGGTATGGATTTTTACTGCGTATCATTTCCCCCCTGAAGTGGTGACTCATTTGGCGATTGGCACTTCCTTGGCGACTATTGTGGTGACTTCGATCAGCTCATTAACTGCGCATAATAAGCGCGGCGGTGTACGCTGGGAAGTATGGCGCAAAATGGCATTGGGCTTGGTTATCGGTAGTTTGGTTGGGGCAGGCATTGCCGATATGATTGACGGTAAAGTGCTGCAAGCCATCATCGGTATCGGCGCGTTATTGGTCGCGTTAAAGATGCTGTTCTTCTCTAACAAAGAGCAGTTAGGTAAGCCGTTACCGTCAGCTGGTGTGCAGTTTGGCGCGGGTACGGGTATTGGTATGGCATCGTCTATTTTTGGGATTGGTGGTGGCAGTTTGACGGTACCGTTTTTAAATTGGGCAGGGCTACCGATGAAACAATCGGTCGGTACGTCTGCCGCTTGTGGTTTGCCGATTGCGTTGGCTGGCGCGGCAGGCTTTGCATGGTTTGGTCAAGACGTGGTCAATCTCCCTGAGGGTACGATAGGCTTTGTACATATTACGGGTTTTCTATGTATTTCCGTCGTTAGTTTCGCGATGGCAAAAGTTGGTGCCAAGCTTGCTCATGTATTACCTGCGCTCACGCTTAAGCGTGCCTTTGGCATATTGTTATTGTTTGCCGGCGGGCAGCTGTTGTTAAGTGGAATTGGAGTGATTTAATACTCTCAAATTTAAATAAAAATTAGAACACTAATTTAGGAATACTATTGAATGAAAGCTGCAGAAAAGTATCGCCGTGTATTTGGCTCAATCAGCCATTTAAAAGATGAAATACCATGGACGACTGGTTTGTCCAATATGGTAGAGTTTCTAGTATGGCAACCACAGCGTGTTCTTGGTATTAGCAAAAAGCAATATGTTAACCAAATTATTGAATGGGCAACAGTTCCAGAGATGAAAGACAAGAGTCTGCAAGAAATCAAGCAAGCTGTGAGTAAAAAGTTGAATCAAAAAATGAGTGAGTCTGAGCAATTGGAAACTTATTCAATGCAAACGATAGGTATTTGCAATGCTAGGGAAGCGGTGCGCCGCGTAAAGTTCTTTTCTGAGGATTATCTAAATAAAGAGTTCGATATTTTTCTAAGTTTATGTAGTGACATTTATCTAAACCTATTTTATGGGCAATTCATTAAATTTGAACAATGTGGCTCATGGTCAACACACGGCAATAGCGGCATCTTTGAATTTAGTACTGAACTGAAAGCTATGTTCATGGATAATCTGTCTTACAATCATCAGGCGAATATATTGATCGCTAATGAATTGAAGCTTAATGGCAAGAAAAACGCTGACCAAATATTAAAGTACTGCTTAATGTACAAGTATTTATTAGAAATAGGCTTCATTGATAAAGGTGCAAAGTTTTTACTACTGTTTATCGGCGGCAGTATTATAAAAGAGGATAAGCAAAGCCTAATTAATCAAGAAATAGCTATGTGTCAAAGCAAGCCAGAAAAATACCAACACTTATTACAGCCTGATTTATTGGAAGTAGTTGCCCATTTAGAAGTTGCGAGTATCTCTTGGCAGTCACTGATTGAGTTTAATAATCATTATTTGAATGAAAATGAGGTTTGCCAAGTCGAGCAAAAACTACTCAAGGGTTTCAATCAAAGCCTTCAATCAAAATCGTTTATGCACTTATGACTTTAACTCTAAAGCTCATTACGACTTTAGATGAAATAGCTGCCTATTTCTTATCAATCGCATCTAGCCCTAAACGCATCCACTGTCGTGCCAGCTCGTCACGATCAGTGAGCATATTCCATAGCGCATCTTCACTAAAGATAGAGTGCTCTTTACCCGAGTGCTCAATCGGCAGATCCGCTTCACGATCTGCCATCCATTGCGGATTAAGATAGTAATCTTTCAGCTCGTTTAGCAAGGCTTCAGCTTGCAAAAACTGCTGCTGCGCCTCAAGCTGTTTACGATGTAGCTCACACCATTCTTCATATTTTTGTTGTAGTTCTTGCGGATTATAGTCAGTCATTTTAATTCTCTTAATTTTTAGTGTTTAAATTAATGATATTGATTTTAAGCCATATTATAGCATCTGTCACAAACCCTAAAAATTTAGCACAATTTGAGGTAGAATAGCCGCCTGTTTTTGCTAAGTTTATTGATCCTTCATGCGTCTAAAATCTCTAAAGCTGGCAGGCTTTAAATCCTTTGCCAATCCAACGACTTTTACTTTCCGCCATGGCATCACCGCCATCGTCGGGCCCAACGGCTGCGGCAAATCCAACGTCATCGATGCCATTCGCTGGGTGCTAGGCGAAACTTCCGCCAAGCAGCTACGCGGCGGGGCGATGAGTGATGTTATCTTTGCGGGTACGCAAGATAAAGCGGCCAAAAGTGTCGCCAGCGTCGAGCTAACCTTTGAGCATACGCAAGACGAGCAGACGGGTATTCGCCATGAGTTTAATCTCTATCAAGAGCTGTCTGTCCGCCGACAGGTAAATTTGGATGGTCGCTCAGACTATTTTATCAATGGCACGCGCTGTCGTCGCCGTGATGTGGTCGATGTATTCTTGGGTACAGGGCTTGGCGCGCGTAGTTATGCAGTCATCGAGCAGGGTATGATTGGGCGTATTGTTGAATCTAGCCCGTTGCAGCTGCGTGAATTTATCGAAGAGGCAGCTGGCGTTTCTCGTTATCAAGCGCGCCGTGAAGAGACGCAAAAAAAGCTTGAGAAGACGCAGGACAATTTAGCACGTCTGCACGATATGCAAAGCGAGCTGGTCAGCCAACAAAAACGCTTATCTAAGCAAGCTGCCAGTGCTGAGCGTTATGAAGAGTTAGCGTTAGCACTTGCTGATATTAAACAACAACTTGCCATTCAGCAGTTATATCAAGCTAAGCATAACCAGCAGCAGCAAAAAATCGCCCATGAGCGTAGCGCTAATGAGGTCGCCAAACTACAAGCCAGCTATGAGACGTTAAAAGCCAAACAAGATAAGCTTGCAGCGCATATCAATCAAGAGCAGTGGCTCAAAGACGATGCCCAAAGCAGCCATTATCAGCAGCAGCTAAGCTATCAACAAGCTGAGCATGAGCTTAGCGATGCCAAATCACAATTAAACGTTATCGCACAGCAATTTACCAGCTTAGAGCAGCAGCGTCAGCAAGCAGTCGATGAAATTGAGCGCTTAAAAACCGAGCAGGCTGAGCAGCATAATGTGCTAGAAGGCTTGCGCCCACAGCTTAGCGAGTTAACCAATAAACGCGATTCGCATAAACGCAACGAGCAACCATTACAGCGCGCCTACCATGATGCGCAAAATAAGCTGTCACGCCTGCAAGATAATGCGCGTACGCTTGAGCAGCAGCAAGCGATTAATAGCCAAGCGCAAAAACGGCATCAGCAAAACTATGATAAATGGCAGCGTCGCCAACAAAACTGGCAGAATCTATGGCAGCAACTACAACAGTCTCTATCACCAGTTGAGAGCGCTGGTTTACAAGGTAATACAGATGCGAAAAACTTGCAGCAGACGTTAGAGACACAAGTTGCTGAGCTAAATAAACAGTTGCAGCAGATTGAACGCCAGCAAGATAGCGTTGATGAACGCCTGTCTGAGCTACAACCACAAGCGCATGAGTTGCAGCAACGTTTGCACACGCAGCAGCGCGAGTTAAGCGAGGAAGAAAAACGTCATGCGGTCTTGGCAGGGGAATACTATACTCTGCATCAAATATTGCATCCTAAACCACTACCAAAATCGCAACAGTCTGCTAACGTAAAAACTGCTGATGCAAAAACTGATTTAGAAAGTAATTCAGTAAATAATTATAAAGACTTAACTATTACTACCTTACGTGAGCAGATTGAACTAAGCGCAAAAGGGCAACAGCATGCCGAGTTACTCGATAGCGTATTGGCGTTATGGCTCGATAGTCATGTGTTGGTTTCTAACCAAACCATGCAGCCAAGCATTGATAACGCGAGCGATGATTCTGAGAAACCGCATAGCTTATGGCAAGCGCTTGAGCATGATTTAACGGATTTGTTTACTTATCCGACTGCGCAAAATGCGCATAGTAGTACGAAAGAGAAGTCATCAATAGAAACTGGCCATAGCTTGTGGCTATCTGCTAAGCAAAGCGAGATTAAAGACCATTTATTTATTAGCGAATTACCAGATACTTTAATTGATAAAATACTGCCTTTATCAGAGCTGATTACTGCCCCTAACTTAGCGCTTTGGCAGCAATGTTATTTATATATTGTGCAATCTGAAATTAATAATCAGCAGACTCTTGATACGCTTGCCGATATTTTAAAAGCACTGCCATCATCAGCCATTTTACTAACCTCGGACGGTTGGCTTATCAGTCGTCAGGGTACGATTAATCTAAGCAAGTTTGCTGGGGCGCAAAATGGTCAAAACGATAGCAATAGCCAATTCTTAAGCCAGCGTTTACAGCAGCGTAACCGTCTGCAAGCGTTAGAAAATCTGCTTGATGAATTTGAGGTCAAAATCCAAAATCAGCAAAAGGCTATTGCTGATAATCAACGCAATTATGATGCATTAACAGTTAGCTTAGAAGAAACGCGCGCGCAAGCTGAGCAATTAACCCGCGATAAACATCAATATCAGCAACAGCTCACCACTAAGCGCGCCAACGTTGAACGTCTACAAGCGGACAGCCAGCGTCTAAATGCTGATAAAGTTGCTCTTGAGCAAGAACAACAAGAATTAGAGCAAGAGCAAAAAACGCTTAATCTTGAGCAGCAACATATTCAAAGCGAGATAGTAGCGCTGACGCCGCAAATAGCCGACGCTCGTGCATTAAGTCAGCAATTGCAGTCTGAGCGTAGTGAGCTAAATCGTGCGCTTCAAACGGATGATGATGCTTGGCAAGCATTGCAGCTTCGTATTCAACAAAGTGAGATGCGACTAGAACATAGCGTTAGTAGTCTTGCACGGGCAACTGCGCAACATGATAAATCGCTACAAAGCGAGCACAGTCTAAAGGCGCGTCATGAGCAGCAGCAAAGTAAACTGCCAGCACTACAAGCAGCATTGCAAACAGCACAGAAAGCACGTGATGAGCAGCAAGTAGTATTAACGACACGCGAGGCAGCATTAACGGTGCTTAAGCAAGAATATAGTCAGCAGCAGACTGAATTAGATACACTGCAAAACGCCTTGCAAACGCAGCAAAGTGAGCTTGCCCGTCACGCCACCGAGCTGGCCTTAAGCGCGGCGCGTTTAGACGATGCCAGTACTCATACGCAAGAAGCGCTAGATGCTTACCATAAAGCTAGCTATAAATATAAAGCGCAATCGAATATAGCGCCGCCGCAGCCGCAAGTGATGAGTGTCTCAAACTTATTGGCGGATTTTATTGCCCATGATCGCCGTGTACGTCCAGACAAAATCGCAGAATTAAATTCTGAGCGCGCAAAGCTTGAGCAGCAGCTGGGTAAAATTGGCGCGGTCAATCTCGCTGCAGTAGCAGAATTGGCAGAAGTTAATGAGCGTTTAGAGCCGCTCGCGCAGCAGACAGCAGACATTGCTGCTAGTATGGAGACGTTAACGGAGGCGATTGCCTCGATTGATGAAACCACCAAGACGCTATTTATGCAGACGCTTGAGGCGGTCAATACCGAGCTTGCCAATTTATTTGCCAAAGTTTTTGGTGGCGGGCAAGCAAGCTTAACGCTCAATACTGACGATATGCCTGCTAATGCGCCAAAATCAGAGCAGTGGCGGGCAGGGCTGACTTTAATGGCGCAACCAAAGGGCAAACGTAATAGTCGCCTTGCTGTGCTGTCAGGTGGTGAGAAAACCTTGACTGCGCTAAGTTTAATTTTTGCGATATTTAAGCAGCATCCGGCACCGTTTTGTGTGCTTGATGAAGTTGATGCGCCGCTTGATGATGCCAACGTTGCTCGCTTTACTAGCCTCATTCATGAGTTAGCAGACGACTTGCAGTTTATTTTTATCAGTCATAATAAGCTGACGATGCAGATTGCCGATGAGCTAAAAGGTGTTACCATGCCAAGCGCAGGTATTTCTGCCTTGGTCAGCGTCTCGCTCGATGAAGCCGCACGTTACCTTTCTGATTAAGAGCAGCCCAGTAATAAAATAATTGATAACTGGCAGCCATTGCTAGTGGTATAGTTAGGGCTAGAATATAAAGTCACGCAAATATTTCGGACTAATGATAAACGATGACTATATGGTGACGATATTAATCAGCCATGCTAGACTATTGCCATTTATTCACTCTTATATCTTCCCTTTTGTCATATATTAGGATGTATTTCTCATGACCGCTATCCAGTTTATATTAATCGCCATTGCCGCATTTATCGTGCTTGCAGGGCTATTTATGGTCATTCGCAGCTTTAAGCGTCGCAAAACTGCTGAGGCTGCCGCGGTCAATTATGATAAAAACGGTATCCCTATCATACCGCGCCACGAGCGCAATATCGTTGATCAGCCAGACTTAGACGATACCGTTGCAGGTGAAACCAGTATCGGTCCTGATCGCAGTTATTTGGATGCGGTCGTTGAAGAAGAACCTTTGACCCAGTCGCATACCCATGTCGATGCACAGCTAACGGCTGGTCGTGGTGAGATAAATGACGCTAATAATGATGTGGTAGATGACGCCGACTATGCGCGCTGGCAAGATGAGCAGCAGCATGCGGATGATAGCGAGTTTGTGTCTACTGCTGAGCAGATGAATATCGAGCAAGAGCCAGATGCGTTTTCAAGCTTGGTCTCTGCAACCGACAGCCTGATGCCAGTGATTGATACCGCAGACGAGCCAAGCTTTGATAATAATAGTCCGATACTCGATCAGCATCTCTCAGAGCCGGTTGATGAAGCGCAAAACGGTCCGTTAATCAACGCCAAAGACAACATCAATATTACTATCTTGCCGCACCAATACCGTGACCGCCCAGCCGCAATTATCCGTGGTCGCGATTTACTAGCGTTAATTGATAAATACGGTCTACGCTATGGCGCGATGAATATGTTCCATCGCTATGAGCAAAAAGACGGCACTGGCATGCTGTGGTTTAGTATGATGGGCATTACTGATAGTGGTATCGCACCTTTTGACCCGCATAGCGTCGCGACCAATACTTATAATGGCGTGGTGGTTTTCTTATCCTTGCCGCATCCACAAGCGCTGCGTAGCTTCGATAGTATGATGAGCATCGCGTATATGATGGCAAGTGATTTGGACGCCGTTATGCTCGATGAAGAGAACGAACCAATCACCCCTGAATACAAGCAGCAATTGCGTAACCAAGTTCGCGATTATGAAGGTTAAAGTCTAAACAGTTAAAATTACTTCTAAAGGCAAATAGCGATTGACGTTATTTGCCTTTTTTAGTTTTTGGTTTATAAGCGTTTCATTCGCCTGATTTTCTATAAACTTGGTTTTCAACAGAATTGGTTTCCAACAGAATTAGTTTTCTACAAAATCATATCCGAGCATCCTACAAAATTGCTATCATATCGGCATCTTGAATCGCAAAAAAAAGACGCCGACTATGACTGATCCTATCGCACCGCTTACCTCTAAAGACATGAATAACGAGATGAATAAAGACAGTAATACTGCACAATCTGCAAGCAATGATGCTGCTATCGTCACCCAAATGCGCACGCTTATTGATAATTTAAAGACGCATAATTATGCTTATTATGTGCTCGACAATCCGATTTTAGAAGACAGCGAATACGATCAGTTGCGTCGCTCTTTATTAGAGCTTGAAGAAGAGTATCCCGATTTAATACAGCCGGATAGCCCAATCAATCAAGTTGGCGATATGCCACTGTCAGCCTTTACCCAAGTTACCCATGATATTCCGATGTTGTCACTGGGCAACGTCTTTGATTATGACGAGCTGCATACCTTTATGCGCCGCGTCAATGATCGGCTTAATGACGCGCAGAAAAATCCTGAGTATGAGATGGAGCTAAAGCTTGATGGCTTGGCGGTGTCACTCAAATATGCTTATGGGCAATTTACCCAAGCGGTGACGCGCGGTGATGGGCAAACGGGCGAGGATATCACCCAAAACGCCAAAACCATTCGCAATCTGCCGCTTTGGCTTACTGCGGCAAGCGATATTCCGTTGTTAGAAGTGCGTGGTGAAGTGCTGATGCCAAAAGCCGGCTTTGAGCGTCTGAATCGCCTAGCGGAAGAAAAAGGCGATAAAACCTTTGCCAATCCACGTAATGCCGCCGCTGGTAGCTTACGTCAGCTTGACCCCGCTATTGCTGCTAGCCGTCCGCTGGCATTTTACTGCTATTCAGTCAATCAAGGTCTACCTGAGACTATCGATACCCAATCAGCCGCATTGGCTTGGCTTGGTGACATTGGTTTTAGCGTCAGCGCGGTGAGAGTGGTAAAAAACCCACGCGAAGCACAAGCCTATTATGAGTCGATGATTGAAACACGTACTAAACTGCCGTTTGAAATTGATGGCATGGTCATCAAGGTTAATAACCTGGCATTGCAGCAACAGCTTGGCTTTTTATCGCGTGAGCCGCGCTGGGCAACCGCCTATAAATTCCCTGCCGAAACGGTCATGACGCGTCTAAACGATATCGAATGGCAAGTTGGACGCACTGGCGCAATTACTCCTGTAGGTAAGCTTGAGCCAGTCAAAGTCGGCGGCGTTACCGTTAGCAATGTTACCTTGCATAACTTTGGTGAAATTCTGCGCTTGGATGTGCGCGCAGGCGATATGGTCAGCGTCCACCGTGCCGGCGATGTCATCCCCAAAGTCACCCGCGTTTGGACAGATCAGCGTCCAGCAGATTCAGAACCTGTTAAATTGCCATCGACTTGCCCTGTATGCGACTCCCCTGTGGTATTGCCTGAAGGTGAAGCGTTGGCACGTTGTACTGGTGGTTTATTCTGTCCTGCCCAGCAGCAAGAAGCGCTTATTCATTTTGTCTCGCGTCGGGCGATGGATATCGATGGCTTAGGCGCAAGTTGGCTGATTAGCTTTTTTGAGCACGGTTTGGTCAAGACCGTCGCCGATATCTATCAGTTGCATAAACATCAAGACGAGCTGATTACGCTTGAAAAACTAGGGGAAAAATCGGTAAAAAATATCCTCAGCGCCATTGAAACCAGTAAACAGACCACGCTGGCTCGCTTTATCTATGCGCTCGGTATTCGCGGCGTCGGTGAGACCACGGCGCAGAATTTGGCGCAGCAATTTGGCGACCTTGATAGCCTGATGGCAGCAGATATCGACAAGCTCCTACAAACGCCTGATGTTGGCGCAATCACCGCTGAGCTTGCTTATAAATTCTTCCGCGCGCCGCATAATATCGAAGTCATCACCGCATTACGTGAAGCGGGCGTGCACTGGGATAAGGTTGAGCAAGTGGTGTCAGAGGGATTGCCGCTCGATGGGCAAACGTGGGTCATTACGGGCGCGCTTGATAGCATGGCGCGTGATGAAGCCAAAGCCAAACTGCAAGCGCTCGGTGCCAAAGTCTCAGGCAGTATCTCGGCAAAAACCACCGCGCTATTGGCAGGTGACAAAGCTGGTTCGAAGCTCACCAAAGCGGAAAAATTGGGTGTAAAAGTGGTGAGTGAGGATGAGTTCTTGGCGTTGGTTGGAGAGTAGGGTATGAATATTGAAGACATGGAAGGTTTGGACGAAGAAACACGTAAAAAAATTGAAGAGTTGTTGGAGGTAGTTTGTAATGGGGATGCAAAGGAAAGTACTCGAGCAAAGCTTGATATAGGAATAGCATTGGCACAGAGTAATGATATTAAAAGTGCGCTATCTGTATGGAGTAGTATTAAACGGGCAGATGATCCAAATGTATATTCTTATGCGAAACTCAATATGGGTATAGCTTTAGTACAAAGTAACGATGCTAAAAGTGCATTATCTGAATGGAACAAAATTCAACGAACAGATAATTCAAGTGCATATGCTCAAGCACAGCTTAATATTGGTGCTGCTCTGGAGAGAGAGGGTGATAGTAAAGGAGCGTTACTAGCGTGGGATAGTATTAGCCATGCAGATGATTCTGAAATATATTCTCAAGCACAATTTAATATTGGAATTGAACTATATAAAAATGATACTAAAGAAAAAGGTTTATCAGTACTACAAGATATAAAGAATTTAGATAATTCTAAAGTATATGCGAAAGTACAGTATATTGTTGGATTAGAGTTGAAATCAGAAGGGCATTTTGAACGTGCACTAAGATCATTATGTAATATTGCATACTCTACTGATCCAAAAATATATGCGCAAGCTCAATATAGAATTGGACAATATTTGATTAATGACAGTATATCGAAGAAATATACTGAAGCTCAAAAAGCATTTTTAAATGCAAAAGAGGTTTACCCGTATGAAACATATAATTATAAAAAAGTATGCAAATTATTAAAAAACTCAGAAACTGAAACTATAGGTATGAAGGTTTTACAGTTATTGAGTAACACATTGGAAATTGTTAATGCCTTAAAGCTGGATTTTGGTAATTTGTCTAAAGAAGAAAAACCGCCTGAACGAAAGTTGGCACATTATACTAGTACTGAAGTAGCTAATATTTTGTTGAATGAAGAAAATAAGAAAAAACAAGCTGGTTATTTACGCTTAAACACTATTAGTAATATGAATGATCCGAGTGAAGGATTGTTACTTAGAAGTTTTCTAGATAAAAACAAAGCCTTAACCTATAATTCATCAGAATTTGATGAGAGATCTCACGCATTTTTTAGTTGCTTTACTTTTAATCACGATAGCTTAAATCAGTTTAGGCTTTATGGTAAGAAAAATTTCCAAGAAGCATCAGGTGTTAGCTTCGTTTTTAATAAAGAGTTTTTTCAGTCAGATAATTTACTTGGTGGATTAACATATTTATTTTTTTACGAGAGAACAGATAATATTTACGATGATGGTTCCAAAATTCAACAGAAAAATGCAGATTTAAAATCAATTGAGAGTAATAAAGATAAAAAAGTAATAAATAAACAGTCAGTTATGAGATGTATATATATTGATCCGGCATCAGACTATATACAGTTAGCACAACGTAATCGACTAACATTTCATCGGGAATTTAAAGTTTCAGAAAATCCTGAACAAAAGTGGCAAGAGTATAAAAAAGCTATAGATAAACTAACTACAAAAATAGCAGAACTACTAAATATTTTAAAGAAAGATTATCAGGATATAAGAGATGAATATAAAGAATTTTTTAAAGAAAATTTAGAGCTTATTGATAAGATTTTGCTGCCATTAAAATACTTGATTAAACATTCGGCTTTTCAAGAAGAGCAAGAGTGTCGTATGATTTATATAACTTCCTTATCTGACAAAAAAGTACAGATAGTATATGGGGATTTCCTTTACGTTGAATATGGATCCAACGTTAAGAATTATCTCAATAAAGTTTATATTGCGCCCGCTGCTACTCAATATCAACCGTACTTAGCTAAGCTACTTTGTGATACTGATGTCAAAATCGAACTTTCAAACAATCCTTACCGTCAAACTTAATATTTTTTAGTAGCGTGTGCCATATAAATCAAAACACACGCTATCAACTTCTACTCCGCCACCTCTCCATGCCCCTTCACATCACCTTTCTTACTATCCGGCTGAATCACGATAGGCAGCACCAATCCTTTCGCAAAGTCATCGGACAGTACATAATCATAGCTACTGGCAGCGACATCAGGCGTGGTATGGATGACAAGCTTCATGTCTTTACTATCAATGATTTCATGTGAGGTATAGCTATCGCTAAGCTGATCGAGCAGCTTTGACAGCGCTTCATTGCTTGCCATACTTATCGTCAGATTGTGCTGCGCGGTGGCATTATCCACATCGAAATATTCCGCATAATCGCGCACATTTTGGCTATCGAGCGCAAACGGATATTTATAATTGGCGGGGTCAACAGCTTTTTCGCCGCTTGCGACCAATGTCCAATCAATAGTATTAACTTTTGCCGCCTCAGATGTTGCTACTGTTACTGAGGTTTTATCAGAGCTATCAACGCTATCAGTGCCATTAGAATTGTCAGCGCTATTATCGCAGCCCGTTAGCGCCAACATGCCCACACTAGCTATTATCATCATACTTAATAAACGCTTTACCATTGAGTTATCCTCTTTATTTATGGGTCATAAGCTATTTTTATAGATGGGCTATTTTGACAGCTTTCAGCGTGCTTCTCTAGCTAAATGCTGCAAAAGGCTATTTCTTATTATTATCAAATGAAAGACAACTGGGATAAAGAAGAACGTATTGGCAAGGATGTTTTTAAGCTTACAGCCATAAAAAAACAGCCACCGTTTGATGACTGTTTAATAATTATTATGCTTTAGTTTTAATATCTATATCAGCTGCTTAGATTTGGCAGTTTACTTGGTATTCTTTACCGTCAGCCCATTTCATCGCAAAGATACCTTTATCGCCTTTCATGTGCCATGCATAGACGACTTCAGAGTTTGATTCGTTGACATAGCTTGCGGTATCACCTTGGACGCCACCATTTAGGATAATTGGCTGATTTGCCCAGTTCACTTTAGGCAACGTCGCGTCTAGCATGACTTGTTTTTTATTGATTGACTGTTTTGCCAAGATTTTGCTGCCATCGGTACAAGTATAAGGTGCTGGTGCCATACGGTCATAAGCGACATCGGTCACGCTTTCTGAAGCAGGGGTTTTATTTGGGGTAGTAGGCGCGGTAGTCGCACATGCGCTTAGTAGAGCAAGAGTAGGTAGGGCAACAGCGAATTTAGTTAGGGTGTTCATGGTTTTCTCCAAAATTATATAATTTATAATATATTTATTTTTAACTAGGCGTTTTACCTATACTTTTTTAAACTATGCTTTTTGAACAATGTATTTTTTCACTACGCGTTAAGCATATAGCGCATATGTTATCGAAAAGGCTTTCCGCATAATGTTAGAAATTGTTTGTTACGTGTTCACTAAGTTACTAAAACACTGACTAATGTAACGCTGCACTTAACAGCCTTTGTAAAATAGCTAAGCTTAAATTAGTGAAGCGGTAAATATATAGCTATGGAAATAGGCAAAGAAGTCAGCCGACTTTTATCAAAAATATAAGATATCAAGAATATAAAAAAGCGCCTATCGACTGCTGAGCCGATAGGCGCTTTGGTTTGAGCTTAACTGAAAATTTCTAACTTATTTAGCAGCAATCGCTAATAGCTATTTAACTCACAGTTATTTAATTTATTTGGTCTTACGCGGTGGCAGACCAGTATGCTGAGTTTGAAAGTTGCCTTTGCTGACTTTCTTGGTATTCTTACCAGAAGTGTTTTTGCCCGAGGTGTTTTTTGCAGCGCTAGGACTATTATTGCTGCGTTTCACTGAGTCATTACCCAAGCGGCTGTTCTTTTTACGCGCCGATTGATAGCTGTCTTGCGCCGCATCGCGACCTTCTAAACTGGCATTAAATGGCGGGATTAAGCAGCCACGGTTTTTACCAATCAAGTCACTGCGTCCCATATCTTGCAGCGCTTTACGCAATAGTACCCAATTTTTTGGGTCGTGATAGCGTAAGAAAGCTTTATGCAATTTACGTTGCTTGCCAGATTTGACGATATCCATGTCACCTTCGTCACGGCTGATTTTATGCAGCGGGTCTTTATGGGTATGATACATGGTGGTCGCGGTCGCCATCGGGCTTGGATAAAACGCCTGCACTTGGTCAGCGCGGTAGCCGTGACTTTTTAGCCAAAGCGCAAGGTTCATCATATCTTCATCTTTGGTGCCGGGATGGGCGGCGATAAAGTAAGGAATCAGATATTGCTCTTTGCCAGCCTCTTGGCTGTACTGCTCAAACATGGCTTTGAATTTATCGTAATTGCCCATGCCGGGCTTCATCATTTTTGATAAAACGTTTTCTTCTGAATGCTCAGGGGCAATCTTTAGATAACCACCGACGTGATGACTGACCAATTCTTTGACATATTCAGGGTCTTTAATCGCCAAGTCATAACGCAAACCTGAGGCGATAAGGATTTTCTTCACGCCTTTAATATCACGCGCCTTACGGTATAGCTGAGTCAAATTACTGTGATCGGTGATCAGGTTTTCGCAAACATCAGGATAGACGCAAGACGGCTTGCGGCAGTTTTTCTCAATGGTCTCATCTTTACAGTTGAGGCGATACATATTGGCGGTCGGACCACCAAGGTCAGATATCACACCGGTAAAGTTCGGCGCAGTATCACGAATGGCTTCGACTTCACGCAAGATAGATTCTTCTGAGCGGTTTTGAATAATACGACCTTCGTGCTCGGTAATTGAGCAAAAAGTACAACCACCAAAACAGCCGCGCATGATATTGACTGAAAATTTAATCATGTCATAAGCAGGGATGCGCGCATCGCCATAGCTTGGATGCGGTAGGCGTGCATACGGCAAATCAAAGACGTAATCCATCTCTTCGGTTGAAAGCGGAATCGGTGGCGGATTGAGCCAAACGTCAATTGAGGTATGTGAGTTACCGGCGCCGCTACTATGACGCTGCACCAAAGCACGCGCGTTACCCGGATTGGTCTCAAGGTGTAAGATACGGCTGGCATGAGCGTACAAAACAGGGTCAGATTTGACGTGTTCGTAATCAGGCAGACGAATAACGGTTTGCTCACGTGGAGGCATTTTAATTTTATGCTTACGCGCCGTCATCGGCTTATTAAAGCCGCGCATTTGTACCACTTGCGTCTCTTCGTCCACTTGCTCAGCATTCAATACTTTATTGGTCACAGGTTCTGCAACAAAGCCTTGATACTGTTTCGCATATTGGGCTGACATGCCGTTCATAGCTTGTCCGACCGGTGAATCAGATGGCTTTTCTTGTTCAATTTTGCAGCTATCAACGTCTTCGGTCATCACGTATGGATTGATAATTGGATCGACGCGACCGACGGTATCGACATCATTACTGGCAACTTCAGTCATGCCTGCTTGCCAATGGCGACGAGTCGGGGTCAATAAATATGCTGTACCGCGCAGTTTGCTCATTTGCTCAAACGTGTAGCCTTTTGAGAGACCATGTACCACATCGACGATGGCACGCTCAGCGTTACCATATAATAAGACATCGGCACGGGCGTCGATCAAAATACTGCGGCGGACTTTATCTGACCAATAGTCATAATGGGCGATACGGCGTAAGCTGCCCTCGATACCACCTAAGATAATTGGCACATCAGGATAAGCTTCACGGCAACGCTGGCTATAAACGATGGCCGCGCGGTCAGGGCGTTTGTCAGCCACGTTACCCGGCGAGTAAGCATCATCGCTACGGATTTTGCGGTCAGCGGTATAACGGTTAATCATGCTGTCCATGTTGCCGGCGGTCACACCATACGCGTAAACCGGTTTACCAAGCTCCATAAAGGCATCTTTGCTCTTCCAATCTGGCTGCGCAATGATACCGACGCGAAAGCCTTGTGCTTCTAATAAGCGGCCGATAATCGCCATGCCAAAGCTTGGATGGTCGACATAGGCATCGCCTGAAATGATAATGACATCACAGGCATCCCAGCCCAAATCGTCCATCTCTTTGCGGCTCATCGGCAAATAAGGCGCAGGCTCGTAGCAGCTCGCCCAATGTTTGTCGTAGTCGTAAAGTGGTTTGGTGCCTTGTTTAAAGGCGGTACGGGCGATGGTATCGGCAGACATGAGCGGACCTGTTAATTAGAAAAATGGCACTAAAAAATAGCCGTTATTGTTATTCATTAACAACGGCTCATTTAAAAGCGCTCATTTTAACATGAATTACGCTCAGGATGTGATAAACGATGATAAAGGATTAGCGATAAGTTATTGATAGCGTAAGATAATATACCAATAAAAGGATTCCTAGAAATTTAGAAACCCTCTTAATTTAGGCCATTGTTAGCATGAAAGATTTACTACTGTAATAATTGGAAGGGGAACGTCACCACATCAAAAGCAAGGGCAAAGGGCAGTAAGACCAGCTTTTGCGCTGTATTGGCACCACTACGAGACACTTGTTTTTGCTGACTTTGGGTATAAAAACTGACCATATAAGGCTTGGTTAGAGCGCGATAATTGGCTTGAATCAAGCTTAAATTACTCACTTGCGGATAGATAGCACCTTTGACAGGCACGCTAAAACAAAAACGCTGAGCATTGATACGTAGATCGCTGGCTGAGGTGCAATCACGGCCATTATTTTGCAAAAAGAACTGATAGTCTGAGCGCTGGAATTCATCTTTTAATTTGGCGTAAGAAAGCTTCATTTCACCCTGAAAATAGCCATCGTTATTGGGCACATAAAAACTCATGTCGTTATCGACGTGGATGTTCTTTGGCGTCAGATTGCTTAATAAGCCAATCATTTCTGTCCCGCCTTGGGTCAGCACATAGCTATTCTTTTCACCGACGATGACCATGGTAGCGTTTGGCGTTTTTGGTAATGCCTGCGCAGGACGACCAAAGGCCACAATCTGGTCTTCAGATAAGATTTGCTTGGTAGTGGTGGTGCTGACATGATTGTCACTTTCTAATAAAGAGCTGGTTGCGCAACCTGAGCTTACGAGTAATGCCGCAAGTGATGCACCTGTTAGCAGTGTTTTTAGATATAGTGTTTTTCGGTTCAATGGCTTTAATCTGAATAATTTTAGCGCTGCATTATTGTTTTTTTTATTGGTAGGAATGGTGTTGTTAGTCATGTGAGGCTTCCTTGTCTACGTTGACTATGATTGGATTTTGTTTTTAAGCGATATTTATATACTGATAATTTCTTAAACTTTAACTGCTATCGTACCTTGTATGATCACCGCTTAGCTACAGCTAATTAAAAAGCTAACCTTACTATTCATTTTTTAATCGCTATCAATCCAACAAAATCTTTGTCCCACTCTTCGTGAAATTCATCACAAACTGGCTTTTAAAGCTACGCACATTATTCTCGTAAGTCAGCAAATTACGCGTAAATTCATGATAGTCATTCATGTTTTTAGCATTAACCATCAACATAAAATCCGTATCGCCCGACACTTCATAACAGCTCATCACCCGTGGTTGGTCATGCATTAAGCGCTCAAATCGATGCTGCATCGAGGTATTGGAGCGCGACATCTCTATCATTACCACCGCCGTAAGCTCGTAACCTACCTTATTTGGGTCAACGATAGCGACTTGTTTGGTAATTATTCCGTTATCTATCAATGCCTGAATGCGGCGCTGAGCCGTAGCGATAGAGACATGCACGCGTTCTGCCACCGTTTTTAACGGTAAGCTCGCATCGTCCTGTAGCAAATTTAAAATGGCTTTATCAGTATTGTCTAAAATATGGCTCATAGCATTTAGCTCTAAAAAATCATAATTATTTAAAGTTTATTATAAATATTATCGTTATGAATTCTGAATATAAGAAAATAGTCATAATTTAATCATAAAATAGATAGTTTTACTCATAAATATGTCTATATAGAAATAATATCTCATTATACCGCCGTAAAATACACCGTACTCATCCAAGCTGGCAAGCAGAATAAAAAGCAGTTGGGTTATCTAACGTTTATTTATATTTACGGTGTTTATTATGTCTCACTCAACGCTATCTCATGTTTTTGCTAATATGCTAGAAAATACGGTTTCGCGTCTGCCATTGCCTGCGGTGTGGACAGCTGGCAGCAAACAACAGCGCACGCTAATTATGGGCGTGGCATTGGCGATATTATCAAATATGTTGTTTGGCTTGCTTTATGCCTATAGCAGTTTTTTAGCGCCGTTATCTGGCACCCAAGTTTTTATCTGGCGTATGCTGGCAATGTGGGCAGCGCTAATCGGCTATCTTGTGACTAGTGGGCGCTTGGGTCTGCATATTAATAAGTTAAAAACACTCCAAACCGTTAAGCAGTGGGCTTGGTTATTATTGCCAACGCCGATATTCCTCAGTCAGTTTTGGCTGTTTATGTGGGCACCAGTAAATGGCCAAGGCGTACAAACGGCAATGGGTTATTTTCTATTTCCACTGATGATGGTTATATTTGGCTGCGTCTTATTTGGCGAAAAATTAAGCCGTCTACAATGGTTGGCCGTTGCTTTTGCCGCTGTCGGCGTAGGCAGTGAGATTGTGCGCACCCAAAGCATATCGTGGGCGACGTTATGGGTTTGCGGCACTTATCCTATTTATTATATTTTACGCCGTTTGCAAGGTATTGGTGCGATTACTGGATTGTTGGTTGATTTGACCATCTTTGCGCCTTTTGCGCTAGCCTATTTGTTTTTCATTGCGCCTAGTAGTTTAGAAATAGTTGGCGGTTCGGGATTTTTTATCATGATGCTGGCAGGACTTGGCGTGCTTAGTGTGATTGCGATGAAAACCAATGTCGATGCCAGTCAAATGCTCCCCGTCAATGTCTACGGTATGATGAGTTATATAGAGCCCGCTTTATTATTTATCTTGGCCATTACGATATTGGGCAATCCCTTTGAATCAGCGATGATTTATAGCTATGGTCTGATTTGGTTGGGTATAGCTTGCTTAATTGTGCATGGTATCCGTCAATTACGCCGCGCTCATAAACAATCGAAAACGAGCAAAACGGTTCAAACAGCTTAGAGGTTAATGAACTAAATTGATTGATTTAACTTATTTGTCAAATAAAAAAGGACGATTCAACAGTATGCTGAATCGTCCTTTTTACATTAGATTAAAATCAATCGCTGACAGCTTCTTTTAATCTAAATGCTGTTTAAAGCCGCGTTGTTTATCACGTTCCCAGTCGCGGTCTTTAAGGGTTTTACGTTTATCATGCTGTTTTTTACCTAAGGCTAAGGCAATTTGGCATTTCACCAAAGAGTTTTTCCAGTAGCAAGATAACGGCACACAAGCATAGCCTTTTTGATTGACCGCGCCCATGAGTTTTTCGATTTCGCGGCGATTGAGCAGCAGCTTACGGGTACGAATGCTATCAGGGCTCACATGCGTTGAGCTTGAGAGCAGCGGCTGAATATGGGCACCAAACAAAAACGCCTCATTATTACGAAAGATAATATACGCTTCGGTAATAGTCATTTTACCCGCGCGAATGGCTTTAACTTCCCAACCTTGTAACGATAGACCTGCCTCAAACGTCTCTTCAATAAAATACTCATGACGAGCTTTTTTATTGGCGCAAATTTGATTGTCAGGTTTTTTTGATTTTTTTGACATAATTTCTCCATAAGGACGTCGATATATTGTTTTTGGATATCTGGTTTTCGTATCGCTTCAACATACAGTGTCCCAGTCTAACTATTCCTCATCCTAACCCTTTAATAGGGATTTTTTTGTCATGCTGGTTTGTCATATCGAGCATGGCAAATCAAGCGGAGCAAAAGGGATGAGTCGAACCGACTATTGTAGCAAAGCAGACAGCGAAAAGGTAAAGCGGCTGTTAGGACAAATGTAGCAGATAAGTATTAAGTTTGAGTAAAATTTGCTAGCATATGGGGCATTACCATTAACCATATTAGTCCTGTTATGAGCCTTTCTGCTACTTCATCAAAACTGCATACTAAGATTTTATACCCTGGTACCTTCGACCCGATTACCAATGGCCATGTAGACTTGGTTAAACGGGCGACGAAACTGTTCGACGAGGTGGTCATTGCGGTGGCCTCAGGACATCATAAAAAGCCATTATTCGACTTTGAGGAACGCGTTCATTTGGTCGAGACCGTATTTGCTGATTTACCGCAAGTGTCGGTGATTGGCTTTGAAGGTTTGCTGGTCGACTTTATGCGCGAAAAGAACGCCACGGCGGTATTGCGCGGCTTGCGAGCCATGTCAGACTTCGAATACGAGTTTCAGCTTGCCAATATGAACCGCGAACTTGATGAAAACTTTGAAGCGGTATTTTTAACGCCATCACAGAATTACTCGTTTATCTCATCGACGATGATTCGTGAGATTGCCAAGCTTGGCGGTGATGTGACCAAGTTTGTGCCACCATGTGTCTCAGAAGCCTTTATACAAAAACTCAGTAGTTAGTATTAAGCTGAATATTTACTAAGCTAAGTGCTTACTAAATTGAGCGTTTACTAAATTGAGTATTTATTAAGTGAGCGTTAAATATTGGCTGGATATAAAATATTGAGTTTAGTAGTAAACAACGAATGTACTCATTTATTATCAGCTGCTAGCAAATAAGGAGCAGTTTATGGCGTTATTAATTACCGATGAATGCATCAATTGTGATGTGTGCGAGCCTGCTTGCCCCAATGAAGCCATCTCAGAGGGCGATGATATCTATGTCATTGACCCTGATTTATGCACCGAATGCGTCGGCCACTTTGATGAGCCGCAATGCGTGGTCATCTGTCCGGTTGACTGCATTCCGCATGACCCAAACCATGTCGAAAATGAGAGTGATTTGCTCGCCAAATACAAACGCATTACCGGTCAGTAATGCGTTGCAGATTATGCTATCGATATACGAAAGTGCTAAAAACTAGGAATAATATGATGAATACGGATATCAAACTTGCCATACGCTTTTTTAAAAATAAATGCATGTCGTTTGAGAGCGTACTATGACTGTCAATACTGCTACCAGCGACTTCGACCAGCAACACCTTTGGCATCCTTATGCCAGCTTGCCACCCACCTATCCAAATATCGTTATTGACCATGCCGAAGGTATCTATATCGTCACTAAAGAGGGTACGCGCCTGATTGACGGTATGTCGTCATGGTGGGCGAGTGTGCATGGCTATAATCACCCCAAGTTAAATGCAGCGATGATTGAACAGTTGGGTAGGATGGCGCATGTGATGTTTGGCGGGTTAACCCATCAGCCAGCGATAGATTTGGGTAAAAAACTGCTTGCTATCGTTCCTGCTGGACTCGATGCGATATTTTATGCCGATAGCGGTAGCATTGCCGTCGAAGTGGCATTAAAAATGGCGTTGCAATATCAAATTGCCGCTAAGCAGCCGCAAAAGTGTCAGTTTGCTTCGACCCAGTCAGGCTATTATGGTGATACCTGGCATGCGATGAGTGTTTGTGACCCGCTTGCTGGCATGCATAGCCTGTATGGTAAGCAATTGCCTTTGCAGCATTTTGTGCCTGCACCGCACTTAGGGTTTGAGCGTGAGCTAACACAAAATGAATGTGATGAATTAACGGCGTTTTTTGCTAAACATAGCGATCAGCTTGCTGGTTTTATTATTGAGCCTATTATTCAAGGCGCAGGCGGGATGCGCTTTTATAGTCCGGAATATCTGCAACTATTGCGCCAGTTGTGTGATGAGCATAACGTGCTGCTCATTGCTGATGAAATCGCGACAGGCTTTGGGCGTAGTGGCAAGCTGTTTGCTTGCGAACATGCCAATATTAGCCCTGATGTTATGACCATTGGTAAAGCGCTTACAGGTGGCTATATGACTTTTGCGGCGACTTTATGCACACGTAAGGTCGCTGATACCATTCATGACAGCGCTTATCCTGCGCTCATGCATGGTCCGACTTTTATGGGTAACCCGCTGGCCTGTGCCGTTGCTTGTGCATCGATTGATTTAATTTTGTCCTATGATATCGAAGCGTGCACGGCAAATATGCAAGCCGTGATGAAACAACAGCTCGCCCCTGCAGAGACGTTAGATGGCGTTAAAGAAGTACGTTGTTTGGGCGCCGTTGCCGTGATTGAGCTAGAGACAGCCGTTGATATGCCAGTTTTCCAATCCTTATTGATTGACAATGGTATTTGGGTGCGACCGTTTGGTAAATTGGTCTATATTATGCCTCCCTTTGTCATTACTGATGATGAGCTGGCGACGTTATGCCAAGCGCTACTAACCGTCGTCACTTCGTACTTGAATCAAACTTCTACGACCAATAGAGCCTCGCTATGAGAGTGCTATTTATCTCCGGTATTGATACCGATATTGGTAAAACCTATGCCACAGGTATGATGGCAAAAGCCCTGATACAGCAAGGCATTAACGTCATCACTCAAAAGCTGGTACAAACAGGCGTTAGCGTCAATTGTGATACTGGTGAGATGAATATTGCCGATGATATTGTTACTCATCGTCAATTAATGGATATAGCGCTGCAGCCTTGTGATTTTGATTTTACAACGTGTCCGTATCGTTATGAGAAGCCGGCGTCGCCGCATTTGGCAGTAAAACTTGCCAAGTCCGTTTTAGACCCTGACGTCATCACTAAGTCTACGCAGCAATTGCAACAAAACTACGATGTGGTGCTATTAGAGGGCGCAGGCGGCTTGCTTGTGCCTATTACCGAGCAGCTATTAACCTTAGATTATATTGCCACTCAAGGTTATCCGGTGATTTTAGTCACATCAGGTCGGCTTGGTAGTATCAATCATACCTTGCTTAGTTTAGAGGCGATGAAAGCGTGTGGCTTAACGGTACATAGCGTCATTTATAACCATATTCATGACAGTGCTGCCCAGACGGATAAGCAAATAGCTAATAGCACGATTGATTATTTAAAAAACTACTTAGCGCAAAATTATCCAAATGCCCATTGGTTACAGCTGTCACGCCAAGATAAAAATAAGTTTGAAGAAGAAATAAATGGTGATTTAATATTACCGCAGCATTTTATTGAAGCCATTATTTAAATTATTTGGTATAAAATCAAAATAAGCACAAAAGACATTCCCACGCAGCCTTTAGGTTTGCTATACTAGCGCGCTTGGTAGACTAGACGATCGCCGCTGCACACTGGCAACAGATGCGCAGGGGAGGAAAGTCCGGGCTACATAGGGCAGCGTGCCAGCTAACGGCTGGGCAGGGTAACTTGACGACCAGTGCAGCAGAGAGTAGACCGCCTTTAGTGTCGCAAGACATTATCGGTAAGGGTGAAAGGGTGCGGTAAGAGCGCACCGCGTGGCTGGCAACAGTTCACGGCATGGTAAACTCCACGCGTAGCAAGACCAAATAGGCATCGGCATGGCGCGGCCCGCGTTCGATGCGGGTAGGTTGCTTGAGCGTATCAGCGATGATACGCCTAGAGGAATGATCGTCCACGACAGAACCCGGCTTATCGGTCTACCAACTTTTTTATTGTTCGTTTTTATCGTTAGTATTATGCATATTTGCCATTAATTTGAATTAAATTCCTATTTTTTGCAAAAAAACGATAATTAGGGGTTGACGATAGTCATCTCTATCGGTATTATACCGAGCCTTAAATGGCGATGTAGCTCAGCTGGTTAGAGCGCATGACTCATAATCGTGAGGTCAAGAGTTCAAGTCTCTTCATCGCCACCATTTATAGTAAGACTAGCAGTATTAAAAATGCCAATCATTCTGTGATTGGTTTTTTTTTGCTTGATTTTTGCCAAGTGGCGTCTAGTTCAGCGAGCTTTATATTACTTCTCAATGAGCAAGTATTTTTGTATTTTAATCATGCTCGATTGCCGTCATGTATCACGCAACATCTTGCTAATAAAATCGCCTTACTTTACAGTGGAAAACTGCTAGAATACCCTCACATGCCTGCGCGTATTAATCACTAACCAATTGAGTTAGTAAGTAGTAATAAGCGCCATGAGCTTTTACCTTAGCATCGATAATCTCTTTACTTATTACGACAGTATTGGCGTATTGGCTGATACGAAGTATGAGTAAGCATTGTATTGATTCTATCTGACAGCATTTATTTTCGTTATTCAATCCTCCATTATTTAGTAGGCGCTTTGTGACTGCATTAGCCAATATTCGTAACTTTTCTATTATTGCCCACATTGATCATGGCAAGTCGACCCTTGCCGATCGTTTTATTCAGATGTGCGGTGCCTTGCAAGACCGTGAAATGCAGGCGCAGGTCCTCGATTCTATGGACATTGAGCGTGAGCGCGGCATCACTATTAAAGCCCAGTCCGTGACCTTGTTTTATGACCATCCTAACGGTGAGCGTTATCAGCTGAACTTTATTGATACGCCCGGTCACGTCGATTTTTCATATGAAGTATCACGCTCATTAGCCGCTTGTGAAGGTGCGCTATTGGTCGTTGATGCTGCGCAAGGGGTAGAAGCGCAATCAGTGGCCAACTGCTATACCGCCGTTGACCAAGGCTTAGAGGTAATGGCGGTTCTTAATAAAATTGACCTGCCACAAGTTGAGCCCGAACGTGTTATTCAAGAAATTGAAGACATCATTGGCATTGACGCCGTTGATGCGCCGCGCGTATCAGCGAAATCTGGTCTTGGCGTCGATAAGCTGCTAGAAGCCTTGGTCGAGTTTATTCCTGCGCCAACCGGCGATCGTGAGGCGCCGCTCCAAGCATTGATTATCGATTCATGGTTTGACAGTTATTTAGGCGTGGTCTCACTCGTGCGTGTCCGTGAAGGAACGGTCAAAAAAGGCGATAAGATTTATATCTTATCGACCAAAGAAGCGCATTTGGTCAGCTCGATTGGTGTCTTTACGCCAAAACCTTTAGATACAGGGATTTTAGAAGCTGGTGAAGTTGGCTTTATCATTGCCGGTATTAAAGACATTGCAGGCGCTCCCGTGGGTGATACGATTACCCATTCCAAGACCCCTGATGTTGAGCGTATTCCTGGTTTTAAACAGATTACCCCGCAGGTTTATTCGGGTATGTTCCCAGTTGACTCTAGCGATTTTGAAAAATTCCGCGAAGCGCTGCAAAAACTACAAATTAATGATGCCTCATTATTTTTTGAACCTGATACCTCTGATGCACTCGGCTTTGGTTTCCGCTGTGGCTTCTTAGGTATGCTGCATATGGAGATTATCCAAGAGCGCTTAGAGCGCGAATATGACTTGGATTTAATCACTACGGCGCCATCGGTTATTTATGAGATTGAAAAGAAGAGCGGCGAAATAATCTATGTCGACAATCCATCAAGATTGCCTGAGCCAAATAATATCGAAGAGTTCCGTGAGCCAATTGCGCGCTGTCAGATTTTAGTACCGCAAGATTACTTGGGTAACGTCATGACGCTTTGTATCGAGCGCCGCGGTGTACAGGTGGATATGCGTTTTATGGGCCGTCAAGTACAGCTGATTTTTGATATTCCGATGGGCGAGGTGGTCATGGACTTCTTTGACCGTCTAAAGTCAGTATCGCGCGGTTTTGCGTCGCTTGATTACAACTTCGAACGTTATCAGGTGGATAAATTGGTCAAAGTTGACGTGCTGATTAATGGCGAGAAAGTCGATGCATTAGCGATGATTGTGCACCAAGACCAAGCGCGTTACCGTGGTAACGCATTGGTTGGCAAAATGAAAGAGCTGATTCCACGTCAGATGTTTGATGTAGCGATTCAGGCCGCGATTGGTAGCCAGATTATAGGCCGTAGTACGGTAAAAGCCATGCGTAAAGACGTGCTAGCCAAGTGTTATGGTGGCGACGTTTCGCGTAAGAAAAAGCTGCTCTCAAAACAGAAGGCTGGTAAAAAACGTATGAAGCAAGTGGGTAACGTGGAGATTCCACAAGAAGCCTTCTTAGCTGTTTTGCAAGTTGAATAAATCACCGATAAATGATCAAACGTCATCTGTCTTAATATCTTTTTTAATAGCTCATTTATTAATCATAAAGACTGGCAGATAAGTAGCTCGCTAATAGGCAAATAAGTATGGATTTTGATTTTAATTTGATTTTAGTACCTTTAACCATTGGTTTAGGTATTATTTGGCTATTAGACAAGCTGACGCTCAAACAACGTAAAACACGAGGCCGCGGTAAAGAAAGTTTGCTGGTGCGCTGGGCGTATGACTTTTTCCCTGTGTTAGCGGTAGTATTAATTGTGCGCTCATTCTTAATTGAGCCGTTTAATATTCCTTCATCATCTATGGTACCGACTTTATACACCGGTGACTTTATCGCCGTCAATAAATACGCTTACGGTGTGCGCCTGCCGCTCACTTATAATAAGGTGCTTGATACAGGCGCGCCTGAACATGGCGATGTGGCGGTGTTCCGCTATCCTGAAAATCCAAGTATTTATTATATCAAGCGCGTCATTGGTCTGCCGGGTGATACCGTCAGTTATAATCAAGGTACGCTAGCGATTAACGACACGCCAGTTCCTACCAAAGCGGTAAACTTCGATGCCGATGCTGAGCTGACCTCACAGTTATATCCAGCAGGACAAGTTGCACCAGGCCAAGTCTTGACGGAAGACAATGCTATACAAATGGGTCAACAAGAAGAAAACGCAGCGCAGTACTTTGAAGAGATTCAAGGGGATAACAAACACTTGGTGCGTTATTTACCTGATATGAATAGTGCACAATATGCGCCATTTTTACAGCAAGAATCGCCAGAAGTGGTCAGTTCTGAAGGGACAGAATGGCGTATCAACGTACCAGAAGGTCATTACTTTGTGATGGGTGATAACCGCGATCGTAGTGCTGATGGGCGTTTTTGGGGCTTTGTTCCTGATGACAATTTAGCCGGTAAAGCGGTCTATATTTGGATGCATAAGCCACCCGGTCTTAACTTACCTACCTTTAAACGTAATGGTAGTATTGATTGATATCATCGATGCGCTAAAGATTGATTTACCGATAATAGTTTGTGCTAATATTATGCCTATCTAATAAACTGCTAACTGACTTAGACATATCGATTTAGAAACCGTGTTATTAAGTAAGATTAAAATACAGTTTTTGAAAAGACAGCGGCTTATCTATAGCAACTTAAGTAATTTACCCTTTGAGAGGTATTATAGTGCATCAATTATCTGGTTTGTCTTCGCAGCGCGGTGCTAGTGTCACTAGTGTTGTTTTTATCATTATCGTTTTGGGTGTGGCTGCCAAATTGATTGTCGCTATCGTACCGGCGCAGATTGGTGATTATCAGCTGACTAAAACGTTAAGCGCGCAGCTTAAAGAATCCAACGCCAATAAAGAAACAGCCAAACAGTTTGTTGAACGTGTCAATAAACAGCTGTCTATTAATGCCAATTATGATACCAAAGCAGAAGAGGTTTTTACCTTTACAGATAAAAAAACAGGGCAGTTGGCTATTCATAAGCAGTATGAAGTCACCAATAAACTTTTTGGTAATGTCGATATCGTTAATCGCTTCGAAGGCGACATTGATGCAACCACAGCTGAATAATGACCATTCTACATCTTAGAAAAACAAAGGTTGTTAGCTGATATTTACTTTTTTAATAAATTTAATAGATTTTAATGCAGCACCAGTTCGTCATATTTCATATTCATTAATGCAACAAAAGGGATAATCACAAACCACGCATGAAACCAACTTCGCAGTATCCTCAGGCGGTTCCTAATCACCAAAAAAGTAGCATGTCTGATGACACGCTTATTATTAGCTCAGAATTTATTCAACGGTTAGCGATATTAACGCGCAAGTTGGGTTATGTGTTTAATGATTTGAGTCTGCCTAAGCTGGCGCTCACCCATCGCTCGTTTGATAGTAAGAAAAACTATGAGCGTTTAGAGTTTTTGGGCGATGCGCTACTAGGCATGATAGTCGGTGAAGCGTTATATCACCGTTATCCGACGCAAAACGAAGGTCGTCTGACCCGTATGCGCGCAACTTTAGTCAGGCAAGAATCGCTGGTTATTATTGCGCAAAACCTAGAGCTTTCTAATCAATTGATATTGGGAGTTGGTGAGCGTAAAGGTGGCGGGCGTAATCGTGCTTCTATCCTAGCGGATGCCGTCGAGTCATTGATTGGGGCGATTTATCTAGACAGCCAAGATATGGATATTACCCGTGACTGCGTGCTTTCTTGGTATGGCGACCTCATTGATAATGTTAATGATCAAAAAGCGCTCAAAGATGCCAAAAGCCGCTTACAAGAATGGTTGCAATCTAAGCAGTTTGATTTGCCGCATTATGAGCTGATGGAAACCCGTGGCAACGCCCCGCATCAAATTTTTGTGGTGCGCTGTCAGGTAAATATTAATAACTGTCCTGATATTACTGAATCGGGCGAAAGTCGCCGTATCGCTGAGCAAAAAGCGGCAGAGCTGATGATTAATCAATTGCATAAATTGCCAGGTCAGCCTAAAAAACGCTCATAGCTAATTTTTCAAACGTGTTTCAAACAAAATTTTTAAAGTCCATTTTCTAAATGTTCAGTTTTCTAAATACTAAGTTTCCTAAATACTAGATTTTCGCTTGTTTCAATAAATGATTATTCGAAATACCAAATATTCTCAACATGATCAGATTTATGCCGCTTTAATTCAAACCATTAATTAAGTGGCGTGACTGATGACAACCTCCATAGGATTAACCCATGAGCAATCACAACGACTTGCCATTAAATAATGAAGATAATGCCAAAAATATGACCGAAAACACCAATACCAGTTCAACCCAAAACCATGCTGAATCAAGTAACGCTAGATTAAATGATACTAAGCTAAATGTTGATAGCACAAAAGATGCTACGTTAGAGAATGACGCAATAGAAGACAACGCGCTAGAAAATGACACGGCTATTGAAGAGTTCTTTTCACCCAATAACAATGCCCATACGGTTGATGGTTTTAAAACTGGTTACGTGGCCATTGTTGGTCGCCCGAATGTGGGTAAATCAACCTTGATGAACCACTTGTTGGGTCAAAAACTGTCTATCACCTCGCGTAAACCACAAACGACCCGCCATCGTATTCACGGTATTTTGTCTAACGATGAGATGCAAGCAGTGTTTGTTGATACCCCAGGTATTCATCGCAATGAAGTGCGTGCTATCAATGAGCGCATGAATAAAGCCGCGGTGTCTGCGTTGGTTGATGTTGACTTGGTCTTATTTGTTGTTGATTCAGATCAATGGCGCGATGATGACTTATTAACACTACAAAAACTTGGCGATACCAATCTGACCGTGGTATTGGTGATTAACAAAGCCGATACTTTAAAAGATAAAGGCAGCGTGTTGCCACTGATCGAAACCTTTAGTGACAGTTTCGATTTTGCTGATATTGTCCCTGTTTCTGCTTTGAAAAATCAAAACTTAGATCGTTTGCAAGAAGTGATCGCCTCACATTTGCCAATCGCTGATCCTATTTATGATACTGAACAGATTACCGATCGCTCAGAGCGCTTTTTAGCCAGTGAAATTATCCGCGAAAAAATCATGCGTAGTGCGGGCGATGAAGTACCATACGATTTAACCGTACAGATTGATGGCTTTAAAGACGAAGCGGCGCATATAGACCCAAAAACTGGTCGTCCCCGTAAAGCTTGTACCTTTATCGATGCCACTATTTATGTTGAACGTAGCGGGCAAAAAGCGATTGTGATTGGTGACAAAGGTCAGCGTATCAAACAAGTCGGTATGGATGCGCGTAAAGATATGGAACAGCTGTTTGATAAGAAAATCATGTTAACACTGTGGGTAAAAGTGAAGCGTGGTTGGTCTGATGATGAGCGTGCTTTGACCAGTTTAGGATATTAATAGCGCTTTAACAGAAATGGCATGGTGTCATATATTTATGCCGCCATGCATTTATATCATCATTGCTGAGGTAATAATCCATGCGTAACGAAGCGTTAATCGGTTATTTATTACATCAGCGTCCTTACCAAGAAAAACGCGCCTTATACTATTTATTTTCTCAGCAACATGGGGTTATCCATGGGATTGGCAAAAAAGGCGCGCCGCTCTTTATGCCACTGCAACTTTTTGCAACTGGTAAACGCGATTTAAAAACATTCAGTCAGATTAATATTGCGCCATTAAGCTCAATTCAAGGTTCTGTAACACAAGATTCTTTAGCGCCAGAAGACAGTCAGGCAAACCTAGCAGAAGCGTTGCACCACGAGAGTATTAGTGGGCAACATCAGTACGCTGCCCTTTACTTGAATGAGATATTATGGCGGCTATTACCTACTGAAGATCCTATGCCAGTATTATGGCAACACTATCAAAACAGCCTATACCAGCTTAAGCAACCTTTAACTGCGGACGAGTTGCGTTTGTGTTTGCGCCAGTTTGAGACCTATTTGTTTAATGAGTTGGGCTTTGCCTTAACGTTAAAACATGACAGTCTAGATCAGCCTATTGAATCCAATGCCATGTATCGCTTCTTGCCTGATGTGGGCTTGGTAGCGATGGTTTATAATGATGATAACGATAACGATAACGCAATAGCACAAACTGTTTTTAAAGGTAGTGAGGTTCTAGTGATGGTAGAGCAGGGCATATCTGCTGTTACTCTCAATACTTGGTCGCGTTTACATCGACAACTGATTGATCATCTGCTTGACTACCAACCATTACAAAGTCGTTTGCTTTGGCAGCAGCAACAGCGCTATCAATCCTAGGGTTTATAAAGGTTTTATACCCCACTTTTTAGTAAATGATCTGGATATTATTGAAAGGATTTTTTATGACTAATATAACGGCAGTACAGGCAGCTAACTCAACACAAACCTTAGAGAGCAGCTTAAAAAAACCTCTATTAGGGGTCAATATTGACCATGTAGCGACTTTACGCCAAGCACGAGGTGTCAACTATCCAAGCCCATTGGTAGCCGCTCTGTTATGTGAGCAAGCAGGGGCAGATGGCATCACGATTCATTTGCGTGAAGACCGTCGTCATATTCAAGATACCGATGTGTACGAGATTGCCGAGCAGCTGACCACAAGAATGAACCTGGAGATGGCCGCAACGACTGAGATGCTTGAGATTGCTCGCAAGGTCAAGCCATTTTGGGTATGCTTAGTGCCAGAGAAGCGTGCTGAGTTGACTACTGAAGGCGGTCTTGATGTCGCAGGTCAGATGCCTTGGTTGACGGATTATATCGCCAAGTTACAAGCAGTCGGTATTAAAGTATCTTTGTTTATCGATCCAGAAGCTAAGCAAATTGCTGCAGCGGTAACCTGCGGTGCCGATGCGATTGAGCTACATACAGGTGCTTATGCTGAGGCAGGTCTAGCCGGTAACTTCGAGCGAATGAATACTGAACTTACGCGGATTAAAGAAGCCGTGCGGACTGCCCAAGATGCTAATAGCAATATGCTGATTAATGCAGGTCATGGTCTCACGCGCAATAATGTCTATGCGATTGCCCAAATTGACGGTATATATGAGCTAAATATTGGACATGCCCTTATTGCCGATGCCGTCTTTGTTGGATTAGAGCAGGCGGTGATTATGATGAAAAATGCTATGCATGAAAGTGCTTAATTATTTTAACCTTATCGTTTTTTACTTGCCGCAATCAGTAGGGTGGCTCGCATTAGGTTTATAAGTCACACGGCCACCTTGACTGAAGGAGATTTGATACATGGTATGATTATAGGTTGAAGTTGGACAGTATTTAAAATGTCCGAAGTGGCCGCGCGGCTTACCGCTATCGCCCCAGAATTTAGTGTAATGGCGCTTATCTCCCACACGTAAATATAATGTACTGTATTTAGGCTCTAAGGCTTGTTCTTCTAGCAAGTCGTCGACCCCTAAATCAAAATTTTTATTATTGTTTCTATCTAAGAATAATAATAACTGCTTATAACTGTCTCTATCGCAGATAGCACCGTTGTTAGACAGGCAAACCAGCAAGTCTTGTCTTCTGATATAACTTTCAGCTTTTGCTAATGTCAGCGTATTTCTGATTTGACTTTCAATACGTTTCGCTTCCATACGAGCTAATTGCTCTAGGATATAAGGCGTCGCAATCATTGTTAGGATAGCTAAAACCGCGATTGTGACGATCAGCTCTACTAAAGTAAAACCCTGCTCATTATTTGGCTGAAATTGCTTTTGTCTGGTGGGTAAGACTTTATATGATTTCATCATGATGAACTGCTACCTATATAAGAGGTATGGCAATATATGAGAGGTCATTGAGCAAGGATTTCTAGTATCAATATTTTTAATATCAATAATAACGTTCAGCTTATACTTAACTATTAACATTCAGCATCATGTGTAATCTAGATTATTGATGTATATAATATTTCATTAAGCTTCAAGTGCTTAGCTAAATAGTGAAAAAATGTTCATTGGTGCGAATATAAACTAAATATATGTCTACTGTCAAAAAATGTTTCAATTCGTGAATGAGCAGTTTTATCAATAGAGAAAACTAAGGTTTTGTATTAAAATGAAGCCAAACAATAGGTATGATTCGTTTCATCATCTATTGCGACCTAACATACAAAAGATAAAAAGTGTAAAGTGTGTTAGTTCTCAGTAAGTTAAGCTGGCTAATGTGTTTTAGTTATGACATTATCGTGTAATAATGTGTAGCTGGTTAACGAAAAAAGTTGTAAACTGAATTGATAATCGCTAAGCTACTTCTTAATTGGTTTTGCTTTGTAATTTCAAATTCGTAAATGATGTCTATTTTCAGCCATCTTGAGAAGCGGTTTTGCTTAACGCATTACTAAAATTATCCTTTGGAGGAAGTTTATGAAATTAAATAAAATTGCTTTGGCATTGTTTGCCATCACAGCGGCCCCACTAGCAGCAAACGCTGGTGTTACTATTAGCCCATTACTACTTGGTTATCATTACAGTGAAGGCGCTGATGATGAGCAACGTGAACTATTAAAAAACTATGATGGAAGCGGTGAAAACTTCTATAAAGAAAATGGTTTATATACTGGTGCAGCACTAGGTATTGAACTAACGCCTTCTACTCAGTTCCAAGTTGAGTATGGTGTCTCTAATACTGATGCTATCAGCAGCACTGGTACTGGTTCTTTCGATACAGAACAAGAAATGATTTCTGGTAACTTCTTAATTGGTTTTGAAGAGTTCAGTGGCTATACTGATAATGCCTTTAAACCATATGCATTAGTTGGTGCTGGTCAGTCTAAAATTGAAATCGAAGATTCGGCAGGTAATTTAGTTTCAGGAACTAAAGATACTATCGGTAACCTAGGTCTAGGTGCTATGTATCGTATCAACGATGCACTAAGCCTACGTGGTGAAGCTCGTGCGATTCATAACTTCGATAACAACTGGTGGGAAGGCATGGCCTTGGCCGGTCTAGAAGTCGTACTAGGTGGTCATTTAGCACCTACAGTAGCTGTTCCACCAATGGAAGAGCCTAACGTAGTAACTCCACCAATCGTTGTTGTTGAGTCTGATCTTGACTCTGACGGTGATGGCGTACCTGATAGCATCGATGCATGCCCAGGCACTCCAATGAACGTAGTGGTTGATGAGCGCGGTTGCCCAGTACCAGTAGATATTACTGATGAACTGAAAATGGAACTACGTGTATTCTTTGATAACGACAAATCAGCTATCAAAAACCAATACAAACCAGAAATCGCTAAAGTAGCAGAGAAGATGCGTGAGTATCCTAACTCTACAGCACGCGTAGAAGGTCATGCTTCTAAAACTGGTCCTTCAGCACGTTATAACCAACGTCTATCTGAAGCCCGTGCTGTTGCAGTGAAGTCTATGTTGACTAACGAATTTGGTATCGCACCAAACCGTCTATCAACAGTTGGTTATGGTTATGACCAACCAATCGCTGACAACAACACTGAAGAAGGTCGCGCTATGAACCGTCGTGTATATGCCATCATCACTGGTGACAAAACCATGACTGTTGAACAAACTAAAGATATGGTTGTTCAATAAGTAATAGCTACTAATTATGTTATAATGTAATTAGTTACAAAAAAAGTCACCCTTTGGGTGGCTTTTTTTTATTTATGTGTTGAGAAAAGTAAGTTATTGCATAAAATCATGATGCAATAATGTTATACTAACGACCCAAACACTTTGTAAATTGACAAAGTGTACATTAGCATAGCTATCTGTACGATGGATTTACCAGCATAGGTCTTTGATTTTAATAATATTAATCGATTGTGCCTATTGCGCAATCATTTAATCATAAAATAATCATGTCTATTTGGTTGGTGGTAACAGTTTATCCAGCGGTGCTAACTGCTACTGCATTTTTTTAAGACGAAACGAGCATTTTATATGGCGAACGATATCAAACACCTGCGTAACATTGCAATTATTGCCCACGTTGACCACGGTAAAACCACTTTGGTTGACAAGCTATTACATCAATCTGGTACTTTTGGCGATCGTGCAAACATTGCTGAACGTGCAATGGATTCAGGTGATATTGAGCAAGAGCGTGGTATTACCATCTTGGCAAAAAATACAGCCATCCGCTGGACAGATGATACTGATGGCACTGAATACCGTATTAACATTGTTGATACCCCAGGTCACGCCGATTTTGGTGGTGAAGTTGAACGTGTTATGTCAATGGTTGACTGCGTACTATTAGTCGTTGACGGCGTTGATGGCCCGATGCCACAGACGCGTTTTGTGACTCAAAAAGCATTCGAGCAAGGTCTAAAACCGATTGTTGTTATTAACAAGATTGACCGTCCAGGTTCACGCCCTGATTGGGTAATGGATCAGATTTTTGATTTGTTTGATAACCTAGGTGCGACGGATGAGCAATTAGATTTTCCAGTTGTTTATGCCTCAGCATTGAATGGTATTGCTGGCTTAGAAGCAGACAACTTAGCGGACGATATGACACCGCTGTTTAAAACCATCGTTGATGTGGTTCAGCCTCCTCAAGTTGATGCTGAAGCGCCATTCCGTATGCAAATCTCTAGCCTTGATTACAACAGCTTCGTTGGTGTTATCGGTATTGGCCGTATCCAGCGCGGTAAAGTAAAGACCAATACACCAGTAACTGTCATTGATAAAAATGGCGATACTCGTAATGGCCGTATTCTAAAAATTATGGGCTATCATGGTCTTGATCGCATTGATGTAGAAGATGCACAAGCGGGTGATATTGTTTGTATTACTGGTATTGATGCGCTTAATATTTCAGATACAATTTGTGATCCTAGCGCTGTTGAAGCGTTGCCAGCACTGACTGTCGATGAGCCAACCGTATCTATGAATTTCCAAGTAAACAATTCACCGTTTGCTGGTCGTGAAGGTAAGTTTGTGACCTCACGTAATATTCGTGAGCGTCTTGAGCGTGAACTGATTCACAACGTAGCATTGCGTGTTGAAGACACTGAATCTCCTGATAAGTTTAAAGTATCAGGTCGTGGTGAGCTTCATCTGTCTGTATTGATTGAAAACATGCGCCGTGAAGGTTTTGAGATGGGTGTTTCAGGCCCAGAAGTTATCGTTAAAGAAGTTGATGGTAAGCTACAAGAGCCGTATGAAAACGTTGTTTTTGATATCGAAGATGCGCATCAAGGTCCTATCATGGAGCAGGTTGGCTTGCGTAAAGGCGAGATGACCAATATGGAGCTTGATGGTAAAGGTCGTATGCGTATCGAAGCGACAATGCCAGCACGTGGTTTGATTGGTTTCCGTTCAGAGTTCCTAACCTTAACTTCAGGTACAGGTATCATGACCTCAAGCTTCTCACATTACGGCCCACAGAAAGTTGGTGATGTTGGTGCTCGCTCTAATGGTGTCTTGGTTTCTATGGCGAAGGGCGTTTGCCTAGGTTTTGCGCTATTTAACTTACAAAAACGCGGTAAGTTGTTCGCTGAGCCACAGCTAGAAGTATACGAAGGTATGATCGTTGGTTTGAACTCGCGTAATGACGACATGGCAGTTAACCCAACGACTGCTAAGCAGTTGACCAACGTCCGTGCCAGTGGTACTGATGAAGCGCTAACCCTAACGCCAGCGGTTAAGTTTACCCTTGAGCAAGCACTTGAATTTATTCAAGATGACGAGCTAGTAGAAGTAACACCGAAGGCCATTCGTCTTCGTAAGCGCTACTTGACTGAGAGTGAGCGTAAGCGTCACGGTCGTAAGAAAGGTGCTTAATTATTGACAAAAAATGATATTAATCATACATTTTGTTAAGCATTGAAAGAAGTATTTGATATTGGTAAAGATATCCTTTATTTATATTAAGTCAGAGTTATAATCAGCAGTATAGAGTGAGTCGAATATGGTTCACTTTATATTGCTTTTTTTATGTCTGTTTTTTATATATAATAATACGGCTAATCAATTGGATTGGTTTGTTTAGAATTTCTTACGTCATTTTTAATACGCTGCTCTTAAAACGTGATTTTTAAGAGGTGGTTTTTAAAAGACGGTCTCTAAATGAGATTAACTATTCGGCTGTTTATCTGACCATAGGTTTATCTGACATAGATAAGACTTTTGAGGAGTGATATTATGAGTATGGTATCTGAGTTTAAAGAATTTGCTGTAAAAGGTAATGTGATGGACCTAGCGGTCGGTGTCATCATTGGCGGCGCTTTTGCGACCATCACGACCTCTTTAGTTGAAGACATTATTATGCCTATCGTCGCTTTTATTGCTGGTGGCGAAATCAACTTTAAAAATATGTTTTTCATGTTAGGCGATGCACCTGCAGGCGTTGGCATGACTTACGATGCGCTTAAAGAGGCAGGTGTGCCAGTATTGGCCTATGGTAGTTTTATCACTGTATTGATTAACTTCCTGATTTTAGCGTTTATTATCTTTATGATGGTAAAAATGGTGAATAGATTACGCCGTGAAGACGAGGTAGAAGAAGCAATAGAAGAGCCGTCAGAAGAGGTGCAATTGCTTCGTGAGATTAGTGCTAAGCTGAGCAATACTCACATTACGAAATAAAATCATATCATTTATTTACGACAATAAAAAAGGCTAACGAGAAGTTAGCCTTTTTTATTGTCGATTGATAAGCTCGATGCTTATAACTTATGGCGTAACTACTACATAGTCGTTGGTATTAATTAGAATCTCTGAAGGACGATCGACAACAATACGCACGACATTATTATCAACGACTTGTGATTTATAGTAATTGTCTTCAGCAACCGTACAGCCTAAGCAGCGTCCCATTGCATCCCATGGCTCAACGAATAACTTTTGCTGTGCTTGATCTGCATTGCCTCCAATCAGCGAGAAGGGTAAGCTTACGATATAGGCGGCAGTTCCCGCTACCGCAGCTACCAATTGTAGTGGTTTACCGACAATCGTGTCTACTGCCATGGTCTCGTAAGAAGGGCCAAAATCAGTTTCGTCAATTTCTATCGCTGCTAAAGCGGGTTGCATGCTAGCAAAAATTAAGCTTACGCTTGCCATCATGGTCAGTAACTTATATTTAGCGGTGCGTTTCATGTTAGCTGGAGCACTCATAATAATATCCTAAAACTCATAAGTAGTATGATTAATAGCTGCTGCTATTTCCACACAGAGACAAATTCCCTATAGAAATAAGGCGACAACGATAGTTATTCTTAATATTACAGATAAATAAACGGTCTGCACTATTTATGTAAATATTAGCACTATTAAAGCAAGATGTAGGCTAATAAGCAACAAAAATGCGCAGGATATCTGTATTAGCAGAGCGTTTTTTATTATGAGTCATGCTAAATGAGTTTAGGTAGGACTATAAATAGGCATTTTAAAGTAACTGAGTAATGATATTGCTTTAAACCTGTATAGTCTTATTAAGCAGGGATTATTTACTATTGATTGGCTGACAGGCAGGGCAAAAAACACTGGCACGTCCATTAAGCTTAATGTTTTCTAATAGTGTGTCACAGTGTGGACAAGTTTCACCTTGTCTGCCGTAGACATTTAAAGTTTGCTGAAAATAACCCGTTTGGCCGCTAGCAACGGTAAAATCCCGTAAGGTGGAACCGCCAAGGGTTATCGCCTTTTTTAAAATTGCTTTGATATGGTCAACCAAAATAACTATTTGCTCATAGGAAACTTGATGAGCGGGCGTTGCAGGATGAATGCCTGATAAGTAAAGACTTTCAGTCGCATAAATATTGCCAACGCCGACAACGATTTGTTGTTCCATAATAACGGATTTAATAGCGCGTTTGATTGGTTGCTTGTTAGGTGTTTTATTGGCCGTCGCTTTTTTAGGGTTGCTTTGATTAGTGCTGCTTTGATTAACGATACTGTCATTAGGGGTTGGATTTGGATTATTTGAACGTTGAATTAAATGATATAAATAATCAGCGGTAAATTCTGCTGATAATGGCTCAGGACCCAAATGATCTAGTAGCTTAGGGCCATAATCATCAAACCATAACACCGAGCCAAAGCGCCTTGGATCATAATAATGTAGCTGTGTTTGGCTATCATCAGTGCCGCTAAAAGTCACCACCAAATGATCGTGTTTACGCTTATCAGTGCCATAGCTGTGTTGCTGTAAGCTACCTGACATACCCAAATGAATCAACAGTTGCCGCGGGGCTAATTGCTCAGGTTGGATAGAGGCGTTGGTATTCGCAGAAACGAGGGGTATAAAATTCAGAATTAAATACTTTGCTCGGCGCTCGACGCTATCCAAAGTGTAATCAACCAGTTGAGTCAAATCATCAGGCATCGACCAGCGTAGTTTTGGTTGGAAGACTTTGACATTGGTGACTTGCTGACCTAATAGCGGCGTAAGGCTGGTTTTGGTGGTTTCTACTTCGGGTAACTCAGGCATAGTATTTCTTATGAAAACTCTATTATGGATTAAAGGTGTTCTTGGAAAATTGTGCTAGCTTAACTGTCAGGCAACCGCGCGGCGCGCATGTAAGATACCATGCTGCTGCTCAAGTTTGGCCAGTAGTTTGGATAAATGGGCCAGCCCCGAAACTTCAATATGAAACTTTAAAAAGGCAATATTGTCATCATTACTTAACGTTTCAACTTGACGGATATTGACGTTTTCTTTATCAATAATTTGGGTCAAATCGCGCAGTAACCCGCGTCTGTCATAAGCTTCTACATGAATATCTACCGGTTGATAACGACCCGATTTAACCGTCCAAGCAGCATCAATTTCGCGTTCAGGGTCGCGCTCAATCAAGCGTAGATATTCAGGGCAGCCGCGATTATGAACGCTGACGCCGCGTGACAAAGTAATATAGCCTGCGATAGGTTCACCGTGGACGGGATGACAGCAGCCTGCTAGGTTAATCTCGATATTATCCAAACCATCGATATGAATTTTATAGGCATCGAGTTTCCCGGCATCTCTAGTGTCAATGCTAGGGGTAAAGTCGTCTTCCGGTCTTTCAGGCTCTAGATGGAGCTGACGAGAGATATGACTGGTCAGCTGGTTAAGACCAATATCACCGGTCACTAAACCGACGACAATGTCATCGGTATTATTGACATTAAAATGCTGCGTATAGTCATTTAAATCGATACTATTTGGATGGACCGATAAACGCTCAAGCTCTTTGCTAAGCATTTGACGACCTATCTCAATATTCTTATCGCGGTCTTGTTTGTTAAACCATTGACGCAGCTTTGAGCGCGCGCGATTGGTATGAATATAACCAAGCGAGGCGACCAGCCAATCGCGGTTCGGCTCACGAGAGGCTTTGGTGATAATCTCTACTTGCTCGCCAGTTTTTAACTGATAAGTTAGCGGCACATAACGCTGATTGACGCGCGCTGCTTGGGCACGGTTACCAACTTGGGTGTGTACATAATAGGCAAAATCCAGTACCGTCGCGCCTTTTGGCAGCTCAGTGATATCACCATCACGACTAAAGATATAAATACGCTCGAGCTCGTCAAAATCAACCAATTGCTCTTCTTCGTCAAACTCGATTTCTTCTAATTCTTCGCCGGTTAATAATGCTGAACGCGGCTGATTGCGCGTCTCATTATTGATAGAAAGCAGTTGCCGTAATGAGCTGATTCTTTGGTTAAGGTAATTATCCTTTTTGTTCTTCAGGCCTTCTTTGTAGTTGACGTGCGCGCACATGCCAAGCTCGGCTTCAAAGTGCATCTCATGCGTACGAATTTGCACTTCAAGCGATTTGTTTTCGGCAATGACCGCCGTATGTAGTGAGCGATAACCGTTAGATTTTGGATTGGTAATATAGTCGTCGAACTGCTCAGGGATATAGCGCCATAAGCCGTGTACCAATCCCAAAACGTGATAGCAATCTGAAGGGTTGGTGACCAAAACGCGCAGCGCGCGAATGTCATAAAGCTGATCAAAGGACAAGCCTTTGAGCTTCATTTTTCGGTAAATAGAATAGATGTGCTTAACGCGCCCTGAAACCTCGGCTTCGATACCGGCTTCTGCTAAGGCTGCATTGAGCTTATCTTGTACGCGCTGAATGTAAGACTCACGTTCGCTACGTTTTTCTGATAATAGCCGAGCAATCTCTTTATAGCGCTCAGGAGCAAGATAGCGGAACGCTAAATCTTCAAGTTCCCATTTTAGCTGAGCAATACCAAGCCTATGAGCCAATGGCGCATAAATAGTCATGACCTCGCGCGCGACACGGTGTTGCCGCTCTTCACTAGAAAAGGTCAATTCGCGCATGGCAAAGGTCCGCTCCGCCAATTTAATCAGCACGACGCGCACATCATTGGTAACAGAGATGAGCATGCTATAAATATTCGATAGCTGATCACGCTGATTATTAACAAAATGATCTTCTAAGCGCTTATTGCTTTCGATAATCTCGGACAGCTTACCCATCGCCAAGGTATCTTTGACCAAGGTTGAGATATCAGCGCCGAATTTTTTTTCAATTTCAGCTAAGCTGATAATCGATTTACGGGCGCTACGATAGAGCATCGCTGCGACGAGCGCATCTTCATCTTGATAAAGGTAAGTCAAAATATCGGTCATCGCAATACCCGTGACGTAAGCGCCTGAGCGCTCAGATTCACTGGTATTCATGTGACTGCGGATAAACTCGCAAGCAGCGGCAAGATTGGGCACGGACTCTTGACCGATACGCTTGGCGACATTATCAAGCCAAGTGGGGACGTCGATATTTATTTGATCTAAATCAATCGCTTCCAGCTCTTTTTCTGAAAGCGTAGAGCTGTCATCAAGAAGCTGATTTTCCAAATACTCATCTTTAAGATTCGGGTCATGGCTATGATAAGCATACTGAGCAGAGCGATCAAAAGTGGTGTGCAGCTTGTGAGTAGCAAGCTGATGTTTGATATCGAGTGGAATTTGGGCATAGCTATTAGCAGACTGGTGCGAGCGTTGGCTTGCGACCAGTTGTGCTGCCAATGTTGCGCTATCGGCTTGCGTGGTTTGTCCATCTACCAGCGGTAATCCTTCACGAATTTTTACCATAGCCCACTCCTCTTAGCTATTCAAAATTGATTAGCGCCTCATTTGCCACGCAGACTTAAATTTTGCGATAGGCAAATAACAGCGATAAATCAATTCAGCCGCTAAAAATCCTTTTCTAGCAGCTATAAAATGATAGAGATAAATAACATATAGAGCCATGAGTACCAAGACTCATGATATCTCGATTAAGAAGGCCTCAATATATTGGTTATTATTATCTCATTTTGCAATGACAAATCAAGCAAGGCTCTGTAATGATCATGTCGGTGTTGATAACATACAGCATTATTAACCTTATCGCTTAATCCGTTTTTGCATAAAGCGATGCGGTTAAAAATGAGCGTTATGTTTCTTAAAATGTCACACTTAAAAAGCCATGCTCGAAAAACCACGCTTAAAGAGCCATGCTCGAAAAGATTAGTCGCTTAAAGCAAGTGCTAAGCTGAAACTTTTTCAAAGCGCGCGATTGACTCGACGTGACCGGTATGACAGAACATATCCATCACGCCTGCATGCGTCAAACGATAGCCTTGCTCTAATAAGGCTTTGGTATCGCGGGCGAGGGTAGCAGGGTTACAAGAGACATAGACAATACGTTCGGCGTTAAATTTCGGCAGATACTGCATAATCTCCCAAGCGCCCGAACGCGGCGGGTCAATGAGTAATGCATCAAAGCCTTGATTGGCCCAAGGCTTGTCGGTGCAATCTTGGGTTAAATCTTGGCTATAAAACTCAGTATTATTAATGCCGTTGCGACGAGCATTGTCAGCAGCACGGGCAGTCATTGCTTCACTGCCTTCAACGCCGACCACCGAGCCTGTTTCGCCGACTAAACGCGCGAGCGGTAAGCTAAAGTTGCCCAAACCACTGAATAAATCTAGCACGCGTTCGCCCGCTTTTAAGTCTAAAAAATCACAAGCAAGCTTGGTCATCTGACGGTTTACCGACAGATTGACTTGGGTAAAGTCCGTTGGGATAAACTCAAACGTCAAATCATACTCTGGTAATTGATAATATAAGCGTCCAAACTGCTCACTCATATCGTCATTCTCCGTCAAGGCAATACGCTGAATGCTATCGGCGCCTTTTGACTGTAAATATAATTGCCAATTGCGCGCTGCAAAAAACGTTTTTAGCTTCTCGACATCAGCATCTGATAATGGCGCTAAATTACGCACGATAAGCGCAACCGGCTGATTGCCATCGGGCAGTTCTGGCATTGCTTCACCCATAGCCAGTTCAAGCTGGGCAATTTTGTCACGGCTCTCGAGCGTGCTAATAAGTGCTTTTAAGTTTTCAATCTCAAAACCAATCCGTGGGTCTAAGATATGACACTCATTTAACTCTGCTAAAAAGTTGCTTGAGCGCTCACGGAAACCAACCAAGGCGGTTTCTTTTTTTGCGACATAACGGACGCCCAATCGTGCTTTGGTACGGTAACCTAAGCGATCGCCAACTACTGGTGCGAGCCAATGCTCTGGTTCAACATTCGCTTGATGGATAAGCATTTCAGCAAGCACAGATTGCTTAAAGTTGATTTGACCTTCTGGCTGCCAATGCTGCAGATTACAGCCACCGCAGACGCCGAAATGCGGGCAGGGCGGTACGGCGCGCTCAGGGTTTGGATTGTCAGTAATGCTCACCGCATCACCTTCTTCAAAACTGGTACGGCTATTGGTAATTTTAACTAAAGCGCTTTCGCCCGGTAGCGCAAAGCTCACAAAAATCTTTTTGCCATGCTTGTCTTCGATATGACCATCAGCTTCACCAAAGCCATTGCCGTATACCGCAACGCCGCGACCATCGTGTGATAAGCCATCGATATTAAAAGGTAGTGGCTCAGCATCTTTTAAACGGCGCCGCGTTTTTGATGACGGCTTGGATTTTTTCTTACTTGGCGGAATAGTAATGGTCTGAGTCTCGTTAGGCTGTTGGCTGGTATCTAAGATGGTAGAGTTTTTTGAATCGGTGGGTTGCATAAACCTGCCTTAATAATAAGTAATAAATAACGATAAATGAGGGTGAGACGTTAGTTGTTAAAACGTCATCTTTATAAAGACGTTTCTATAAATACGTCCGTTATATAAAAATGTCTGCTATGGTGCAGGCGCAGATGACCAATCGGCAATAAACTCATGATGGCGTGGGCTGCCATCTGCTTGGGTATAATTTGCCAAATAATCACGGCTTTGCTGTTGCCAAGCATCAAAATCCGGTGAGGATAACTGACCGGTCAACCGTAACCAGCGCAAATATATCAGCCAGGTATTCATCACATCGGATTCGCAATATATTGACAACGTTTGCCAATCGCCATTGCTGACCAGATCGCCAACCATGCTGCCATCGACATCGGTTTTACCGGGTAAGCCATAAAGACTGGCAACGACATCCATGGCTTCACGGCGGCTGGCACCGTATTGGCTAAATCTGTCCATCAAATCAAGATGGCGAGTATGGAAACGATTAACATAGTTATCAAAACGCATATTTTTGATACGCTCGCCTTCTTCAAATAACCACGGCGCTGCCAAGTCATACTGCATGGCGCGATAAATAAGCACCGGAATATCAAAGCCTGAGCCGTTCCAACTAATCAGCTGCGGCAGCTTTTCAAGGTCACTAAATGCACGAAAAAATTTGCTCAGAATGTCTTTTTCGCTAAACCTATCTGCCGTCAAAGAAAACAGGGAAAATTGACCGTCTTTAATATAAAGGGCAGAAATACAGACAATACGCTGCAGCGGCAAACGCATAAAGTCATGTCCCGCTTCTTGAAGTCGCAGCGCCGTCAACGCGCTTAAGGCATCGGCATCGTTTAGCTCGGCCAATTGCGGGTAAATACGGCGGGCAGCCTCGGTATCGGCAACCGTCTCAATATCAAAGACCAAGATAGGTTTGGACGAAAGGGCGTTTGACATAAATAATCCTACCTAACTATTGGCTTTGGTTGATGATTGATAAAACTATCATTGCTGAGCTTATGATTTATTCGCTTATGCTGCTGCATTGTGCGTATTTTCTATTTCTGACTTTCTACTGCGTACTTTTTATTTTTCACTATCTACATTGTCTTTCACGTTACTGTCGTCAGTATCGTTGTCGATAACATTATATAAGCCGGTCGATAAATAACGATCGCCGCGATCACAAACGATAAAGGCAATAACCGCGTCTGGATTTTCTTTTGCGACTTCGACGGCTGCCCAAGCGGCCGCGCCTGAGGATACGCCAGCAAAAACGCCTTCGGTTTTGGCTAATTTGCGCATATAGACTTCGGCGATATGCTGATCGACATCCATGATGTCATCAATCAAGTCGGCTTCAAAAATACCCGGCATGTAAGCAGCAGGCCAGCGGCGAATACCGGCGATAGACGCTTCTTCATCAGGCTGCAAACCGATGATTTTAACATCAGGGTTTTGCTCTTTAAGATATTGCGCCACCCCAGTGATGGTGCCAGTGGTGCCCATAGAGCTGATAAAGTGAGTGATTTTGCCGTCCGTTTGCGCCCATAGCTCAGGACCGGTGGTCAGATAATGTGCTTGTTTATTATCAGGATTATTAAATTGGTCTAAGACGATACCTTTACCATCCGCTTGCATCTGCAGCGCCATATCGCGTGCCGCCTCCATACCTTCGTCGACTTCAATTAACGTCGCGCCGTAAGCGGTCATGGCATCTTTACGCTCTTGGGTCGAGTTGGTTGGCATTAATAAGGTCATCGGATAACCGCGCATCGCCGCAACCATGGCTAAAGCTATACCGGTATTGCCGCTGGTGGCTTCAATCAACATATCGCCCGGTTTAATATCACCGCGCAGCTCAGCCTGATAAATCATATTAAACGCTGGACGGTCTTTTACCGAACCGGCGGGGTTATTACCTTCAAGCTTTGCAAGTACCACGGCCCCATTGGCAATCTGCTCTTGCTCAGGCAGACGATGCAATTTAACCAATGGCGTCTGACCTACGCAATCGGCAAGGTCAGTGATTTGCGTAATAAAATTGGCGTTTGACTGGGCCGTAGCGGACATAAGGTATCCTTATTAATTATTAAGTTTTTAATAGGCGCTGTTTAAATGATAGGTACTAAGACATTAACAGGCCAGTACTTCATGACTATCAGGTATTGAGGGTGACGCAATAAAAAGTTGCGTCATTATATCATTTTGTTTTCAGCTGCGCTTAATGCATAAATTTTTATTGAGGATAGCTTATTTGTTTATAACCTTGTGTATTTACATTAATGTATAAGTTATTAAGCATAAATATTAGGCGCGGCTTGTTGAGCAATAACGCTTGCTTAATAAGCATTGGTTAATGAAGATGAGCCAACGAATGGCTAACCGCCTCTGATAGAATCCTGCTAAGATAATCTCAAGCTATAATTGCTGGCGTGCCGTTAGTGCTTAGCCAATTATTAACACATAATCGCATCGTACAATATTTATCACCAATAATATCTGTCACCAATATCAGTGGAGAGTAAACCCAGCATGGCTTACAAAAAACGTTTTGATACCAGTAGCGCTTATGGTCAGCTGATTATATTGGTATTTTTGCCGATTTGTTTATTGGCAGCGGTAGGTGGCATTTTGGTGTTTTATGAAACCATGCGCGCCAGTAATTCTGAACAGGAAGTATTGGCAGAGGCGGTGCTGATTCGCTATACGCCGGCGATTGCGGAGCTCGTCCCTGAACTGTTAGAGCAAGAAAAGCAGCAAGAAAAGCAGCAAGAAAGACAACAAGCAGAAACTGACGACAGTAAAAGCAAGACCGATACTAAGTCACAAGCAGCGATAGCGACGTTAGAAGGTATTCAAGATAGGCTCGGGCGCATGCAGTCGGAGCAGCATGTCCAACGTATTGCCATTATCAATCAAAACAATGAAGTATTGGCAAGCGTCGGCTATGGTATCGATGAGGCGTGGCCACTGATAGATGCATCAGAGCGCTTTTTATCGCAAAAGCCCACGCCTATTGGCACAGCTTACGGCAGTACTTTGGGTGAGTTTGACGGGCAGCAAGTGTGGCTGATGGTCGATATGGATAACGAGCCGCTTTATATCGCCCGTTATCGTATTGCCATGGCGCTGGCGATTACCGGCTTATTTACCATTTTAATTTTATTGTTAAGCTTAAATATCTATTCAAAACGTTGGATTGCGCCGATTTACGAGCTGCGTTTGCAATTACAACGTACCCATGTCGATAATCTTTATCAGCCTATTCCGGTTGAATCGAATGGTGAGTTGAATTTATTACAGCAAGATTTGGTCAAGACCTTACGCCGTCTACACGCCAGCTTCCAAGATTTAAAAGACCATGCCGAGCAAACCGAGGATGATTTGCGCTTGGCATTTGATGAGATGGAAATGCAAAACATCTCTATCCGTAATGCCCGTGATGCCGCAATCTCAACCAGCCAAGCAAAATCGGCATTTTTGGCCAATATCAGTCATGAATTGCGTACGCCCTTAAACAGTATCGATGGTTTTATTAATTTGCTGGCGCGGCACGGCGAGCTTAATCCTGAACAAGATTTGTACGTGCAAACCATCCGTAAATCGTCGGCGCATTTATTGGCGTTGGTCAATGATGTATTGGATTTTTCCAAGATTGAAGCGGGCAAGCTTGTACTTGACCGTCACGAGTTTGACCTTTATGACACCATTTATGATGTCGTCGATATGCTATCGCCGGTTTCGGCAGAAAAAGGGCTGCGCATGGCGGTGTTGTTCTATAACGACGTGCCGATGCGTATCAACGGCGATGCCTTGCGTCTTAAACAAGTCCTGACCAATATCGTCGGTAATGCCATTAAATTCACCGATAGCGGCGATGTGGTTGTACGTGTCAGCTTAGACGATCATCGTGACAATTACTTAATGATTAGCGTGCAAGATAGCGGTAAAGGGATTTCATTATCTGACCAAAAAATGCTCTTTCAAAGCTTTAGCCAAGGCGATCCATCAATTACGCGTCAATATGGAGGTACCGGCTTGGGTCTGGTCATCTCCAAGCAGTTAACGCGGCTGATGGGCGGCGATATTGGCTTTTATGACAATGTGCAAGAAAACATCTCTAACCAAGGGGCAACGTTTTGGTTTCGGATGCCAGCCCATGTCGATGTTCTAGAGGCGGCTACTGGGCAAACGATTGAGTTGCCCGTGCTCGCGCCGCTTGCCAGCGATACGGACGAGTTTAATGTGCTGGTTTGGATCAATCATACGGCATCGATACAGGTCCTTAAAGCCAGCTTACAACATTTACCGATTACCCTGACCCAAGCCAACTCTTTACCGGGCGTACTTGAGTCGCTCAAAGAGCGCGGCAACTATTGGGATTGGGTCATCGTGGATGATGACACCCAAGACGATATGATGGCGCTGCTCAAACAGATTCGCCTGCATTATCAGGGTAAGCTGGCAGTATTTGGCTATCAAGTTGCCGCTGACCAAGCACTGCTTAATCGTTATCATGCCAATATTTTGTATGAGCCATTAGATAAAAGGCAGCTCTATGCGATGCTTGATACGCAAAAGCGCAGCGCTCCGAGTGGGGTTCAAGAGCCGCGCTGGAAAGGCGTTACCGTCTTAGCCGTCGACGATCATCTGCCAAACTTACTGGTGCTTGATGCGCTATTAAGTGAGCTTGGTATCCATGTGATTACCGCCAGTAGTGGTTTTGATGCGATAGAAATCATCAGTAAACAGCAAACCAAGCATATCAAGAATGTTAAAAATGAAAAACAAAGTCTGTCGAAAAAGACCCAAATATCTAAAGCTGAGGCCCGCGATGATGTCAGTAAATCAGCGGTTAACTCATTACATCTTGACGATGCCACGATAGACGATAAAGGCAATGCGGCGCACAAAAACAGCATTGATTTGATATTTATGGATATTCAAATGCCGCGTATGTCGGGACATGAAGCAGCGCGGCAAATCCGTAATATCGAAACCCCTGATCATCATATTCCCATTATTGCTTTGACCGCCCATGGCTTAGCTGATGAGCGCGAGAAGCTGATTGCTAGTGGTATGAATGATTATGTCGGTAAGCCTATTAGTCAGCCACAATTATTACAAGTGCTACAAAAATGGCTTGGTCGTACCACTTCAGTGCCGCCAATAACCGCCCTTACTAATGATGATTTACACGCTGAAAATTCGCCCAGCTCGGATTTACCAAGTTCTAATTTCAACAATACATTAACGCAAGACTCTTTAACGGCGTATACAGGTCTGACAGCGCCGACTTATCCGATGGTTAAAGGCGATGATAGTCATCGCGATGCTGATTCTCATAGAGATGCTGACGCGATCAGTCCAGCAAAAATCCCCCGACCTTTATCGCTCAAAAAAATTCGCGATGACTACTTGCGTGACAGTCAGCCGCGTGAAGATTATAGACGCGAAACACCGCGCGAAACCCAACCACGCTATGAGAATTTGCGCTATCAAGGGCAGGGGCAAGCACCATTGGGTTATCCGCCTTATCAAATGACAGAGAATGCTAAAGATGAGCAAACTGTAGAGACAACCCAAGGGCAAAGTAATACGAACTTGGGGGCAAACGCCCTTGATACCTCGGAGATTTTAAATTGGCAAGATGCGTTGACGCGTTCAGCCAATAAACCCGATTTGGCTGCCAAGCTGATTATTATGATGCTCGATACCATTAATGATGAAAAGCAAGCATTGATGCAGGCATGGGAGAGTCGCAACCGCAGTGCGCTGGCGCAAATTGCCCATCGTATCTTAGGCGGCAGTCGCTACACGGGCGTGCCGCAGTTACGGCAAGCCAGCCAAGATTTAGAGGATAAATGCTTATTAAATATCCAACATACCACGCCCGCTCAATTTGCGATGCTCGAGCCTTATTATGAAGCACTATTGACCGCGTTAAATAACTTACAAACACTGGATTTATCGGCGTATCCGCAGCTTAATTATCACCGTCTAAGTGAAAATGATATGACGTGGAAAATGATTTAAGGCAGCTGGTTTTATAGGGCTGAGGCAAAACTGAGCTAGAGTTGAGACAGAACTTGGATGGTCTTGATGATAAACGATACCCTAGCAGTCAGTTATTGATAAGGAAGGGTTGAAGCAAGGCTGTTAATATTAATCTGAGCACCAACCATTATATTTGTTTTATTTATTATTAAGGATGATTATGCACGCTATTGCCACTTACCAGTATGAGACATTACAAGTCAGCGCCAATGACAATATATTAACGGTGACCATTAATCGACCGGAAAAAAAGAACGCCATGAGTTTTAAAGTGGTCGAAGAGTTAATAGCGGTCGCCGGTCGTATCAGTAAAGATAAAAGCATACGCGCAGTGATTCTTAACGGCGCTGAAGGCACGTTTTGTGCCGGTATCGATTTAGGCGATTTAAACCATCCCAAAAACCAAGCCTTTGCGCTATGGGAGCTTATTAAACCTTGGCAAAGCCTATTTCAACGCGTCTGCTTGGTTTGGCGTGATGTACCTGTGCCAGTGATTGCGGTTTTAGAAGGCTATTGTATTGGCGCAGGCTTACAACTGGCGCTGGCTTGTGATGTGCGTATTAGCCATCCTGATTGCAAATTGTCTATTATGGAAGCTAAGTGGGGGCTCGTACCTGACATGGGTTTGACGCAATCAGGATTTGGTGTCGTACGCGCTGATATCTTAAAGGAGCTGGCAATGACGGCTCGTACCGTGAATGCCGAGGAAGGCAAAGCGCTTGGTTTGGTCAGCCATTGTAGTGAGACGCCACTTGAGCAGGCACAAAAGCTTGCCGCTGAGTTTGCTGAGCGCTCACCTGATGCGGTGCTGGCAAGTAAGCGTGTTATCAATGCGATGTTCCAGCAGCCAGCCACGACATTATATAAAGAAAAAGTCTGGCAGTTAAAAATGATGTTTGGTCGCAACCGTAAACTGGCGCTTAGAAAAGCCAAACAAGCCAGTACCGCTTTTGGCAAACGTCAATTCCGTTAGAAAAATTTAGCCATGTATTGATAGATTGTTTTAGTTACACAGGTTTGTTTTATTCACATCAAGCGTCTATTGAATTACAAGCAGATAGTGCAATATAGCATTATCTGTTTTTCTAGACTGCTTGCGTCGCTGCCTGAATGTCTGCTTGCGTCGCTGCCTGTCAGTAGGCATGATTGTTTGTAGAAGTTATTTTTAACAAAGCTCGGTTTAAAATAAAAGCTTATTAAAATTACAAAACAAATCAGGCATCAATAATAAAATAATAATCAATCTATCCTATGGTCTAATTATGTCTGCTCCAAAATCCTCCCTGCCTAATAAACCGAATGCTACTGACCGAGTGCGCTCTGCCGATTTGCCTGTTGCATGGATTATGATGCTTGGGCTTATCGTTGCAGTCGGGCCATTATCGATTGATATGTATTTGCCTGCATTACCATCGATGGCAGAGGATTTTGGTGTCTCGACTGCGTTTATGGCCAATTCCGTTCCAGCTTATTTTGTCGGTCTGGTATTTGGCCAGCTGTTTTATGGCCCATTTAGTGATCGCGTTGGACGCGTCAAACCTTTATATATCGGCATGACTTTATATGTGATTGCTTCGATTATTTGTGCCACCACCGATAATGAATACGTATTGTTTGTTGGTCGTACGTTGCAAGCGCTTGGTGCTTGTGTTGGCGCGGTTGTTACTCGTGCCGCTATTCGTGATCGCCTGACTGCTAAGCAAACTGCGAAAGCGTTTTCTATCATGATATTGGTGATGGGTTTAGCGCCGATATTAGCACCGTCATTGGGTGCTATATTTTTACAATTCTTTAGCTGGCATTCTATCTTTTGGTTTTTGGCGGCCTTTGGCACGCTAAACTTGTTGCTCACCAAGTTTTTCTTTTTTGAAACGCTCACCGAAGAAAATCGTAATGTTCGTCCTGCCAAAGAAGTGCTGAGCCAATATTGGGATTTATTAAAGGATCCGACTTTTAATTATCCAGCGATTGGTGGCGGACTACTGATGGGAGCGATGTTTGTCTATATTAGCTCTGCTTCTGAATTAATCATGGATACCTACGGCATGTCAGCGACGCATTTCGGTTGGTTGTTTGGCATGAATGCGGCAGGGTTTGTGGGTTTAACCCAGCTTAATCAATGGCTGACCAATCGTTTCCGTATTTTGAGTATTCTGCGTTTTGGGGCGATGATGCAAGTCATCTCGGCTGGGGCACTGTTTGGGATAGGATTGGTTTTTGGTACTGATGCCTGGTTGCCGCTGGTTTTAGCCTGTATTTTCTTCTGTATTGCTGGTTTAGGTTTGACGCAGCCAAACGCATCGGCGATTGCGCTCGCTTTCCAAAAACGCCGCGCTGGTATGGCAAGTGCGCTACAAGGCTCGTTGATGTTCTCAGTAGGTATCTTCGGCGGCTTATTATTAAACTTATTCCCCGTCAATCCGGTATTAAAAATCGGTATAGCGATGTTTGCACTGATGAGTCTTGGTACTTATTTAATTTGGCAAATAGACCGTAATTTGAATTTGGATAATGCGGAATAATTAACCGATAAATTTCATTTAATTTTAACTTATACAAAAAAGTATTCAGTGCGTAGAAAATGCCTGAATACTTTTTTTATGTCTGCTTTTTATGCCATATTTCCTTTTTTATCTATCTATTGTATTAAAATATCCATTTTTAATGGATGTATGTCTATTAAACACTAAAGCAATAACTTCAATAATTAATAATATTTTTATATACGCTTATTGTCATATATAAAAATATGTACGCTATAGCTAAACAAAATTATTGCAATAGTAGACTTGCTCAATTATTATCTAAGGTAATTTTCTGTAATTAAGTGTTTTAATACCTTGCTTAAACTTACAGAATTGTTTTTATAACTGATTTTTTTTAGAACAAAATCGAGGCTTAAGGATAAGAGATGAAGCTATTATATCGAGTGTTACCAGTTATATTGAGTGTCGGCTTATTTGGATGTGGAAATTCTTCTACCCAAGATAATGCTAGTGCATCTGGTACAACAGTAACGGAACATAAAGACAATTTTGTAAGTAAACTTCCTGATACAGCACCAACATTAAAGGTGGCGATGACTGGTGATTTACCGCCTTTCTCATTTCAAGATGATTATGGCAACATGCAAGGCACTGATGTTGATTCGATTAGAGCCATTGGGGAAGAGCAAGGCTTTAAAGTCGAGTTCTATAAAGAAACGTGGCAGGACATGTTTGATAGCGTGGAATCGGGAAAACGTGATTTAGCTATTTCTGGTATTTCTTATAAAGATGATCGTGCAGTTAGATATGGTCTATCAACGCCTTACTTTTTTAATCCAGCTACTATTATGTACTTGGAAGGAAAGTTTGATATCAAAGATTTAAACGATATCAAAGGTCTAAAAACAGGTACGTTAGAAGGTTCTAAAGAAGAAGATACTCTAAAAGAGATGGGCAGTTCAGTTGAACTGGTTTCAAGATCTACAGCATTTTTGGCTTATCAGGACTTAGTTCAAGGTAATACTGATGTGTTCTTATATGACATGCCAGTTTTACAATACATTATAAAAGGTTATCCAGAACATAAAGTTAAGATTGTACCTTATGAAGCAGCAGATGCTCCTTCAGCACAGCAGGTCGTTTTAATGGCAAAAGAAAATACCAAGCTCATAAAGAGCGTAAACGAAGGTATTACCAAGCTAAAAGCAAAAGGCACATTTAAAGAAATTGAAGAAAAATGGCTAGGTGCGACTGAGCCTGCGACCAAAAGTACTTTAAATAATCAGCAAACGAATTAAGGAATACTGAAGATGGCAACCACCTATAATACTGAAAATAAACGCTATCGCAGTCTGATTATTTCAATTGCACTGTTTTTATCACTGATTGGCGCTTTGCTGGCATTTACGTTTTATACCTCTAGTCTACTAGAGCGCAATACGGTATTGATTGATCGAACCAACCAAGTTGCCAATAGCGCGCAAGCGGTAATTAAAGACTTATTTGACTTAGATAGTAGCTATGGTGAAGATACCAACTCGCCGCATATTCAGCGAGTGTTAGAGCGTTTGGAGCAAAATACAGCGCTTATTACTAGCTCTATCACTGCAATTGAACAAGGTGGTGAAATTACCGATGTCGATGGCAAAAGCTATAATTTACCGAAAATTAATAATAACTCTCAAACCAACGTTGCTGCGGCGAATGAGCAGTGGTTACTTTTAGAGCCTAAGATTCAAAATTATCTAAAAGACGCTGATAACATCATGGTCGATTCATCTGATGAATTGATTCAAGCGGTTGAACAGGCAAAAACCTCAAGCCTCCTGATAAACGATTCGTTAGACCAGCTTACCAACGAAGTGTTTATCAACGCAGAACGCCAAGCAAACACCATACGTCTGATTCAGATATTAGGGGTTGCGGCTATTTTTGCTTACTTCCTAATCTTCGTATTCTTCTTTGTACGCCGTTTGCGTGATACCGATGCTGAAGCATTGGCTGCTCGCCGCGAAACACAAGAAATCATGGAAACCGTCAATACGGGTCTATTCTTGTTAGATAAAGATTTGAATATTGGTCAGCAGCATTCTCGAGCCTTAAATGGCATTATTGGTGAAGAAAGCCTGGCAGGAGAAAACTTTGCCGATGTACTACGCGGTCGTATTTCAGACAAAGATTTGAAAACCACACGTCAGTTTATTGAGCAATTGTATAACCCACGCGTTAAAGAAAAATTGGTTGATTCTTTAAACCCATTGCATAAAGTCATGCTACACAATGCATCTGGCGAAGAGAGCACCACGAGCCGCTTCCTAGATTTTAAGTTTTCACGTGTTTATGAAGATAAAGACATTGCGCGCATTCTGGTCAACGTTAATGACGTCTCAGATGCCGTTTATCTAGAACAGCGCTTAGAAAAAGAGCGTTCACAAAATGACATGCAAATTGAGATGTTGACCACCATCTTAAACGTCAATCCAAAAATCATTAATGAGTTTATTAATAACACCAAAGTTCATATCGATAAAATGAACAATATTTTGAAAAACCCTGGTAGCTCGCAATTTGAGCTTGAGGGTAAGCTTAATGCGATTTATCGCGAAATGCACAGCTTAAAAGGTGAAGCGTCAGCACTAAAACTGCATAGCTTCACTAAAATTGCGTCAGATGCGGAAGACAAACTTGATGCATTGCAAAATCAGGGCAAGCTATCGGGCAATAACTTCTTGCCGCTAGCGGTCCATTTGGATGACTTACTCAGCCTCTCGAACACCATTGAGACGCTAGGTGAACGCATTAATCAGGCAGCGCCAAAAGCTCCTAGTAGTGCAAACCCTGTAGCGCCAATAAAGGCTGCGCCACAACCAAGCATTGTCCAAGCCCAAGTAGCAGATGTTGCTACCACTAGCATAAATTTCGATGGCGGTAATGAAGTTGATTTGAGCGATGAGTCAGATGACGAGTATTTATCTTATTATCAAGATTTTGCCAAAGATATCGCGGTAAGACAGGGCAAACAAGTACAGCTAAACGGCCATAATTTAGCACATATAAACATCCCTGAACGCCTCAAACAACCGATCAAAGAGATCAGTATTCAGTTGTTACGTAATGCGGTGGTACATGGTATCGAATCACCTGAAGCGCGTCAGTCAGCGGGCAAGTCTGCAATCGGTAGTATCGACTTAGAGATGCAGCGTGATAATCAAAACTTAATCATCGCCTTGCAAGATGACGGTCAAGGTATCGACTATGAAGGTATTCGTCATAAGCTGATTGCCGATGGTCGCTTTGGTGCAGAAGAGGCAAATCAGATGACTCATGGTGATCTGCTTAAAACCTTATTTGCTTCTGGTTTCTCAACCAAAGAACAAGCCGATGAAGATGGCGGTCGCGGTGTGGGCTTAGACGTCATCAAGGCGTTAGTCAAAGAGCACAACGGTAAGCTTAACGTTAATACTGAGCTTGGAAAAATGACCCGTTTTGTCATTACCTTGCCTGCTGCGTAATTAAGGACAATAAAGAAACTATGTACAAATTAATGATTGTGGATGATTCAAATATCATTCGAAACCGTATTCAGCGTGCTTATGATTCTGGTCAGTTTATGTTGGTTGCTACGGCAACCAGCGGTGTCCAAGCCGTCGAGAAATTCAATATCCATCGTCCTGATGTGGTGACCATGGACTTAACCATGCCACAAATGGATGGACTTGAATGTATTGCAAAAATCATTGCGATTGACCCTGAAGTACGGATTTTAGTGGTATCGGCGTTGTCTGATAAATCGACTGGCATTGAAGCATTATCATTGGGTGCGAGCGGTTTCTTATGCAAGCCTTTTTCAGAAGAAGAGCTGGTAGAGTCTTTGTATGAGCTTGTCCAAGACTAGCCGCTAGGACACGCCCTAATAAATTAAGTAAATATCTTATTAAAGAACACACATTATGAAAGAGCAAAAGTTACAAATTTTTGTGAGTATCATTACCAATTACTTTAATCAGTTTGGTACTGAAGAGCTGATTGTTGATACCCCTTATTTACTAGAAAATCAGCAGCCTAAAGTGCATGATTATACAGGTGTCATCGGTATCTCAGGGGTACAAAAAGGCGTGGTTTATTTTTCTGCCACCAGCGCATTATTGGCCAGTATCCTAGACAGTATGGGTGAAACCGATAAGAGCGAAGACAATTTGGTCGATTTGGCAGGAGAGGTCGCTAACACTGTATCTGGTAATGCCCGCAACGAGTTTGGCGCAGAGTTTCATATCTCTGTACCGTTGGTGTTTAAAGGCTCACCGCAAAGCATTATTTTGCCTAAAAATGGGCGTTCTTTTATCATTCCAGTCAGCTGGCGAGGTCAAATTGGGGAGATTGTGGTTTGTTTGCAAGACTAAATCCAACCCCCAATGATGATCGATATGGACGATAAACTATTATGGTTAATGTAGACAAGTTAGGCGTCTTTTTAAGCTCAATCAGTGCGTTTTTCGCGCAGATTGATGATGAGCCAGTGGTGATTGATACGCCGTATTTAAACAGTAATAAAAATGCCGTGGGTTATGATTATAGCGGTATGATTACAATCTCTGGACCGCTTGAAGGCTGCGTGTATGTCAGCGCCCCGAGCAATATTTTGCGGGAAATAATCAGAGTAATGGGTGAGCCTGACTCTTCTATTACAATGATGAAAGACTTATTGGGTGAGATGGCAAATACCATCTCAGGTAACGCCCGCACTGAGTTTGGTGCCGATTTTATTATTTCACCGCCCAAGATTATTGAAGGTATACCGAGCATTCCTTATCTGCCAAAAGACCGCCAAAGTTATGTCACACCCTTTACATGGCGCGGCTACAAGGCTGTTATCGGTATTTCTATCGCTTAGCTTAACGCTCAGCACTGATAGCTAATGATGCTATAAGTAAAATTAACAAGTAAAAACGACGTTTAGACGTCGTTTTTTTTATGGAATATCATCCCCTTAAACATCATAATAGCGCTAGCAGTCACTCTCACTTATATGATAAAATACAGCCCAGCTATTTTTTAGCATTTAGTATTATTCTTTACGTTCGAATCATAGCTCATTTTTTAAACCAACCCATCAACCAATGACACACACATCATGGCAAAAAATTGCTGGGTGTTTGGCGACTTGATTAATTTGCCCAAAGTTACTATTGGCTTAATGCGCTATTGATGAGCATTAACAAGGGCAGATGCGTGTCGCTAGATAGGCAGTTTTTGTGATGTGGAGGCATAACCCAACCAACAGGACATTTAACATGGCTACAAAAAATCCAACCAAAATCGAAATGCGCGACTTACTACAAGCCGGCGCTCACTTTGGTCACCAAACACGTTTTTGGAATCCAAAAATGGGTCCATATATTTTTGGTGCCCGTAACAAGATTCACATCATCAACTTAGAGCACACAGTAAAAGCGTTTAACGAAGCATTGACTTACGTAAACGGCCTAGCTGCTAAGAAAAACAAAGTATTGTTCGTGGGTACTAAACGCGCAGCAAGCGGTATCATCGCTGAGCAAGCAGCTCGCGCTGGCATGCCATACGTTGACCATCGCTGGTTAGGTGGTATGTTGACTAACTGGAAAACACTACGCCAGTCAATCAACCGTCTAAAAGAGCTAGAAAAACAAGCTGAAGACGGTACTTTCGCTAAGCTTACTAAGCGTGAAGCGTTAGAGCGTACTCGCGATATGGAAAAACTTGAGCGTTCACTAGGCGGTATTAAAGACATGGGCGGCCTACCTGACGCAATCTTCGTTGTAGACGTAGATCATGAAGCGATTGCTATCAAAGAAGCTAAAAACCTAGGTATCCCAGTTATCGGTATCGTTGATACTAACTCTAACCCAGATAACGTTGATTACATCATCCCAGCTAACGATGATGCTATCCGTGCCGTGACTTTGTATGTAACTTCTATGGCCGATGCGATTATCGCTGGTAAAGAATACGCACAAACTCAAGCTGGTGGCAAAGCTGACCAAGAAGCACCTGCTGCTGCTGAAGAAGCGCCAGTTGAAGCTAAAGCTGAAGAAGTTGCTGCAACTCCAGCAGAATAAATCGCTGACCGCTAAGGTTTAACTTTGTAACGGTGTCTTGATAGTTATCTTGTCAGCATTCATATAAGGTTATTAACAGCATATAAGCTCATAAAAGGCATGATGTAGTTTTACTCGTCATGCCTTGCTCTTAATGGTTTATGGTCAAAATTAATAAGCGTGTCATGATTGGGCGAGTATTATCGTCTATACGAGCCACATTGCTTTTTTGATGATATGAATAATCATTAAATATGAGTGGTTTTATTAAGGCTTAAGTCTAATATTAAGAGTAATGTTTACTTAATATTAATCAAGTTATCGAATAGATTTTAAGCATACCCCTACATAACAATATTCATGTATATAATAAAAGGTAACTCTTATGTCAGAAGTAAAAGTATCTGCCAAAATGGTAAAAGAATTGCGCGACCGTACTGGTCTTGGCATGATGGAATGTAAAAAAGCGTTAGAAGAGTCAAATGGTGATGTTGAAGTTGCCATTGATAACCTACGTAAATCAGGTCAAGCGAAAGCGGCTAAAAAAGCGGGTAACATCGCAGCTGACGGCGCTATCATTATCGCTCAAGGCGACAACAAAGCATTCTTGTTAGAAGTTAACTGCCAAACTGACTTCGTTGCAAAAGATGAAAACTTTACTGCCTTTGCAGAAAAAGTCGCAAACATCGCGCTAGAAAACAATGAGACTGACGTTGCAGCTATCTCTGCATTACCTTATGGCGGCGGTCAAACGGTTGAAGAAGCACGTGTATCTCTAGTACAAAAAATCGGTGAGAATATCCAAATCCGCCGTGTTGAAGTACTTGAAGGCGCAAACATTGCTGCATATCGCCACGGTCTACGTATCGGTGTGGTTGTATCTTATGAAGGCGGCAGTGCAGACACGGGCAAAAATCTTGCGATGCACATTGCAGCATTCAACCCTGTTGCAGTAGATGATGAAAGCGTAGATGCTGATGTACTAGCACGCGAAAAAGACATCATCGAAGCAAAAGCGAAAGAGTCTGGCAAGCCTGACAACATCGTTGAAAAAATGATCGAAGGTGGCTTACGTAAGTACCTAGACGAAGTAACGTTACTACGTCAACCATACGTGATGGACAATGAGAAAAAAGTTGGTGACGTATTAAAAGCTGAAGGCGTAAAAGTACTTGATTTCAAACGTCTAGAAGTTGGTGAAGGCATCGAGAAGAAGCAAGAAGACTTTGCTGCTGAAGTTGCTGCCGCTCAAGCTGCTAGCAAGTAAGCTTTAAGTAATATAGAACAAGCAGTATAAATCGTAAAAAAGCCCGTTATTGATATAACGGGCTTTTTTGTGTTTGTTTACTTCTGCAAGATTTAAAAGATAAGCTATTTATGCTGAGTGTAAATATTAATGATCAGTATTAACGTAGCGCTAAGTAAGCAGAGTTGGCGTAACTGGCACTGTTGGTATTACTACTGGTACCATAACTGACATTTTGCATACCACTGCCGTTAGTGGTGCTGCTAGCATTATTGGCATTCATGGCTTTGCCTGATAACGCTGAATCATTTTTATATAGGCTATGATAACGGCTCATCACACTTTTAACATAATTACGCGTCTCTTTAAACGGTGGAATGCCATTATATTTATCGACGTTACCTTCACCGGCATTATAGCCAGCCACGGCAAATTCAACGTTATTGTTAAAGCGGCGCATCAGCCAAGCGATATATTTCGCTGAGCCTTCGATATTATCGGCAGGATTCCATGGATTACTGACCTTAAAGCGACGGGCAGTTGCTGGCATCAGCTGCATCAAACCTTGGGCACCGACAGGTGAGCGAGCATTGGGATTAAACGCAGATTCAGTATGCATCATAGCTTTCATTAGCGCAGGATCTACGCCATGACGCTCGGCTGAAGCACGGATATAGTTGTCATAAGAGTTGCGGCCACTGCTACTACTTGCAGTGCTGCTACCGTAATCCGCACTAGTATTGCTACCAGCATTGTAAGCGTTAGAATCTTTATAATAGGTAGTTTTTACTTTTTTGTTAAATTTATCAAAATTACCGCTAGGATTGACGTTGGTAAGGAGTACTTGTCCGCCTTTGTCTTTGTAGATATACATATTGCCTGCTTGAGCGGCGATAGGGAGGCTAGAGAGGGCAATAGCTGTCAGTAAAACGGGAGACAAGCAGCGCGTCATTAAAGGTGCAATATTTATCATAGGGTTATCACTTTTTATCGAGTAATAGCAAATTGCTTTGCCTATAAGCGCGTCAGGTCGCGCGTCAAAGCGGTTATCGCGTCTGTAGGATTTTATAGTAACCAAAGATGGCGACTACCTACGAATCCACGTCTAACAAAACCACTTGCAATAGATACAAAAAATAATAGTTGTTTACTATAACACAAAATAAGTTTTTGCCACATCTGAATGCGTGCACGCGCAGTCAAAAGTTATTTTAATTTGTAAAAAAATTTGAATGAAATCAAGATGGTAATAGAAGGGATGCTGCTCAGCAGCTTATAATGGCGAAGTTTTTGCCTTTATATTTGCGGTAAAGGTAATTAAGAAATGGCGGTAAAAAAGTCCATAAAATATGAATAATTTAGCTAAAAATCAAAGCCCATCAAGGATGATGGGCTTTAAGGTGTTTACATTTAACTTAAATTATTTTAAGACGATAACGCACTAATAAAGATAGGTACCCAAATGGCGGTAACCAAACCATTAACGGCCAAGCCAAAGGCAGCATAACGTCCAGCAGTATGACTGATTTGCCACGCTTCTACGGTGCCAAAGGCATGCGCTGCTAAGCCAAGTGCTAAGCCTTTGGCGCGGTCATCGTCAATACCGCGAAATAAGAAGCGCGCTAGGGTACCACCAATAAGTCCTGAAACAATGATAATCAAGTTTGCCATCGCCAGTGGTGCTTTAATCAAATCTGCCACGCTGAGACCAATCGGTGTGGTCACTGAACGGGTGGCAAATGCTAAGATGGTCTCGTTACTAAGTGAAAATAGATAGGCCAGCGACATGGGTAGCAAGGCGCCAACCACGCTCGCCAGCGCCACAATCATGGTGAGCTTTTTAACCGGTAAGCCTTTAAAGTTCATCGCTGCCAATGGTACGGCCAGTAATACCGTTACATAACCTAATAAGTTGTCGAATACCGGTTTTGCCACGCTGTAATAATGGTTGTAATCCCATTGCAAAATAAACAAAAACAGTAGCACTAATACCAATGCGGTGATGACCATTGGCAACCATGACAGCTTGCGCGCGAGGACGCGGGCAATGACGTGCGCTGCCAAGGTTAATAATATCGCAGCAAGGGTTGCTGTAAACACACTATCAAAACTCATAACGTTGCCTTGTCCCTACAGCTTAATGCTGTCCCTTCTGCTTGTTGGTCGTATTCATATTGTCGTTAAGCGTATTATCTGTATCGCCGCTGTTATTAAGAGAGCGATTGGCAAGGATAGCCAGTCCCCAAAGCGGGATAAGTGTACTGATAATCATCGTTAGCATCACACCCCAAAATTCATCGCCTAATGCGAATAGCAGCAAGCCTGCACCGGCAGAAACGGGCAGAAAAGCAAAGCCACTATCAACCAATAAGGTGTTACTTGCTTGGGTTAGCCAACTGGGCAGCCCTTTTACCAGTCGCCAAACCATCAAAATAACAAACATCGTCAGCAGACCAACGATATTGGCGGCTTTTTCGATACCGGCCCATTGGCAAATAATGACGGCGGATTCACGAACCACCACAACCAGTATCAGCGTCAATATTAACGCCATCCATAAGGGTATGTTCGAAGAAGAGGAAGGCTTCATAAGCAATTTTGGCCAAATAAAATATAACGAGAGAAGGTATAAATGGGAGCTAATAAAAGTACATAGCATCTATAGTCAGTTCAAGACACAAGAGGTGTATTCAAAATAACGTTCTTCTAAGATATTTTTTTCAGATGCGTTTTAACATAGAGATTCTAACAGCTACTTTTTAAATGTAACATTTTAACGCAATCATAGAGCCTGATTATATAGAGAGTAGGCGCACTAATAAAGCCTAAGCGTAGATTGTAGCTATGATAAGGGTATGAAGCAGTTTTAAATCTCTCATACAACAGTAACTAAGCACAGGGCATATAAAAAGGACGCTATCAAATAATAGCGTCCTTTTCTTAAATATCATTTAGAGTAAATGGTTTGAGGCGAGACTGTTTAACTCTGCGAATCAGATTCTTGTGCCGCAGAATTTAACGCTTCAAACTCGGCAAAGGCATTTTCTTCCTCTGTCGTTAAAGATTCTTCTTCATCATGATTATCTTCTTCATCAATCTGTTCAAACTCTTCAAGTATCGGCATCAGCAATGTTGCCTGTGCCAACGGCAAGACATCTAACGGTTTTAAATTGGCTTGACCTAATAGCTGCTTAAGCCTGTCGCTTGGCAGACGAATGGTTAAGCATTCATGACCATTATCATCATAGCTTTCTTCTAAAATCACGCCAAGCTCATATAAGGTGTTTTTAAATTGACCCGCATTATAAGGTAGGGTCAAATCAAAGGTGGTCAAAGTGCCCATTAATAGCTGCTGCACAGCAAGGGATAGCTCTTCCATACCTAAGTTTTCGCGAGAAGAGACATAAACCCGATTTGGCTGACCTTCCTTAGCATAGCCAATGTGCGCAGGCTCATCAGTGATATCAATTTTATTGTAAACGTTGAGCACAGGCACATCGTTGTCGATTTCAGCAAGTACGTTCTTGACGGCTTGAATCTGCTCGTGCATATCTTCACTAGACGAATCGATAACATGCAGTAGTAAGTCGGCTTCTAACGTCTCTTCTAGTGTTGCATGGAACGACTCGACCAGTTCATGCGGCAGATGACGAACGAAACCAACGGTATCAACTAAAACCACGCGGCCAACGCCTTGCCAGTCTAAACGGCGTAAGGTCGGGTCAAGGGTGGCAAATAATTTGTCCGCTGCGTAAATATTTTCATCAACCAAGCGATTAAACAGGGTAGATTTACCCGCGTTGGTATAACCAACGAGTGAGATAGTCGGCACGTCTGATTTTTGCCGACGCGCTCGTCCTTGAGCACGAGTTTGGCGTACTTTTTCAAGTTTGGTTTTTAGCTGCGTTACACGTACTTGTAATAAGCGGCGATCCGTTTCAAGCTGGGTTTCACCCGGTCCACGTAGACCAATACCACCTTTTTGACGCTCCAAATGCGTCCAACCACGTACCAAACGTGTTGATAAATGATTCAACTGTGCAAGCTCAACCTGTAGCTTACCTTCGTAAGTACGGGCGCGCTGGGCAAAAATATCTAAAATTAAGCCCGTACGGTCAAGGACGCGGCATTGTACCAAAGCTTCAATATTACGCTCTTGTGATGGCGATAAATTGTGATTAAAAAGGACGATATCAGCGTCGTGTTCGCGTACCAATTCTGCTATTTCTTGTGCTTTACCGCTACCAACGAAGTATTTGGCATCAGGACGTGCACGTGAGCCTGTGACCAGTGCCAAACGATCGGCACCAGCCGAATCTGCAAGTAGCTCAAATTCATTTAGATCATCAGGATCTTGAATTTGGCGGATGTCTAAATGTACTATAATGGCGCGCTCGCCACCTTCATGTCTTTCAAAATAATCCAAAGAGTATCACCTATGTCATTAAGTAAATAGATGGCTAATATCGGTTTGTTAAGCGTCGCTATAGCCTTCGTATGACCCTCTATATGTGGTCTTATCACTTGATATTAAAGCGTATTAAGGCAATTAGCCATACTTTTATGTTACAGCGTTTATTATTAAATGTTTTAATAATGAAAGTATTAGGGTTTTCGGGAAGAGGCTATTAACGACAAGGTTGGCTTTTCTAAACGTGCTAATCTGTCGGGCGCTGGTAAAGTAAGAGTGAAAGGCGTAAAAATGAGCTGATAGCTAGCTATTGCAAAATATTAACAAAAGCTACTCATAACTCAGTGCACAAGTCGTCACTGAATGAATAAATTTTGTTATACTCATGACGCTTGTTTACGAGATATAATCATACGTTTTTTAAGCAATGAGCTTTTTAGCCATTAAGCTTTTTAATAAATAGGCTTTTTAATAAATAAGTTTTAACCCATAAGTTTTTAACCACGAGGGACACAGATGAGCCAATCTAAGTCAGGCTTTTCACTCAAACAGCAATTAGGTCGCGGCAAACAAATCGCTGGCATGACCACCACTATCGCTGGCGGACTACGCGCCGCTCAACGTATCGGTGCCTTTAAACAGCCACCACGCGAAAAACTGCCGCGCTATATTCAAGCGTTTTGCCGTAAAATGGCAGGCTCTTTTGGCGTACAGGTCGTTGCAGTCGAGCGCGTAGAGCAACACCATGGTCTATGGGTTTCTAACCATGTGTCATGGATGGATATTCCGGTAGTGGGTACGTTGAGTCCTGCTTTTTTCTTATCAAAAGCTGAGATTGGTGATTGGCCGATATTTGGTAAATTAGCGCATGCCGCAGGGACGGTATTTATCGAGCGTGGTTCCGGTGATGCTGGCACGGTCGCTGCCCAAATTGCCACCTTTTTAACCAAGGGCTTTTCGGTAATCTTTTTTCCAGAAGCCACTACCACCGATGGCAAAAAAATTAAGCGTATCCACGGCACCTTGCTACAAGCAGCGATAGATGCGGACGTGCCTGTACGCCCGCTAGTAATTGCTTATGTGAATAAGGACGGCACTTTGAGTGAAGCGTTACCTTATTACGGTAAGCTGACGATGAAGCAAAGTTTAAAAAAGGTGCTTGATAGTAAAGACGTGACGGCTTTTGTCTTACCGCTTGAGCCGATAGATCCTAAAGGCTTGAGCAAAAGTGAGCTGACTGATTTATTACAAGCGCATATGCAGGAAGGCTTGGCTGAATTACATTCACGCGTATTAACGAAAGCAGCTAAAGTATAAGCAAGCATCAAACGGTCTAAAATAGAAAAAGTAGTAGCAGAAAAGTAGTCATAAAAAAGGCGCAAATCTTAGTAGTCAATACTAACGATTTGCGCCTTTTTCTTTGCTATACCAATACCTGAACGTCAGGTTATTGAAAGTTGAACAATATCAATCTATGACCACATAAAATTATGGTGACGGATTAGGATGTTGGGTATGTACCGCTTCGATAGCGGCTAAGACGTCTGCGCTTAAAGTTAAGTTGATGCTATCAATATTGGATTGCAGCTGCTCAGTGGTGGTCGCCCCAATGATATTACTGGTGACAAACGAGCGCGAATTGACAAAGGCCAATGCCATTTTCGCCATATCCAAACCAGCATCAGCAGCAATTTTAGCGTATTGAGCAGTGGCGGCTTTTGCTTCCTCATTGGTATAACGAGCAAAGCGATCATACATCGTCAGGCGCGCGCCAGTAGGACGTTTACCGTCAAGGTATTTACCAGACAGTACCCCAAAGCCAAGCGGCGAGTAGGCAAGTAAACCGACATTTTCACGATGGGCAATCTCTGCCATGCCCACTTCATATACGCGATTGAGCAAACTATAAGGATTTTGCACCGTGATAGGCGCGATTAAACCATTTTTTTCCGCTTCCCATAGATAGCGCATCAGCCCCCAAGCGGTATCATTTGATAATCCATAAGCACGAATGCGCCCTTTTTTAATTTCATCATTTAGTGCTTGGATAGTCTCTAAAAAAGGCGTCAAGTCATCTAGCGACTGCGCTGCCATCTCTTCAGTATAACCGAGCTGGCTAAAATAATTGGTTTGACGTTCAGGCCAGTGTAGCTGGTAAATATCAATATAGTCTGTCTGCAGGCGCTCAAGATTGCTATCGATGGCGCTACTGATATGCGCGGCATTAAAGCGCGTCTGACCGTCACGTAAAAAATTCATCGGTGATATTTTACTGGCAAGAATGACCTTGTTACGCTGTTTGGTTTTGTTAAACCATGTGCCCATAAAGCGTTCGGTATCGCCTTGTTTGTCTTTATCAGGCGGCGACGGATACATCTCAGCGGTATCCCAAAAGTTCACGCCTGCATTAAGCGCCATGTCCATCTGTGCATGCGCATCGCTTTCGCTATTTTGCTGTCCCCACGTCATCGTTCCTAAGCAAATTTTTGAAACTTTTTCATTGAGTTGCGGCAGTGTTTGGTATTGCATGTATCTGTCCTTTTTAATTTTAATACAGAGCTATTTTTATACTACATCAGCTTGATACCTGTGACGCCCGGTGGGGTGACTTGGAATATTTTTACTTTAAAAAGTACCGATTGACCGGCAAGTGGATGGTTGAAATCGACTTCTACTTCGTCGTCATTGATGGCGCTAATGGTACCGGGCAGGGTGTTTTTGCCTTTGTCTTCAAACTCGACCAGCATACCGATTTCAGGATTGTCAGCGACCAAGGCAAATTGGGTGCGGCTAAAATGCTGGATGTTATCAGGATTCCATTCACCAAACGCTTGCTCAGGCTCAAGGTGGGCGCTACGTGTATCGCCAGCCCGTAGGTTCATCAGCACTTGCTCAAAGCCTGGCAATAAGCTCTCATCGCCAATCGTCAGCGTCACTGGCGCATCGCGGTTAAAGGTTGAATCAATCATCGTACCGTTTTCTAGCGATACTTCAAAATGCAGCTTCACAAGGCTGCCGTGGGTGATACGAATATCTTCATTAGGCGTGATAAATTGAGAATCGGTCATAGTAATGTGTCTTTTATAGAATAGGATTAAGAGGGTTAATTATAATAGAGAGTTTAGCATAGCCCATAGACTAAACCTCTTGATGTGACAGATATGTGTTAGGCCACTTTTATAAGCTGTTACCGATATTTTTACCAATCTATTTCATATGTCTTTTTAAAAAATTAATAAATACAATGCGTTAATAGCTCGACTAAAAATTATAAATAATTAAAGTTGTTCAAGAATGAAATTAAGTTGACATTATCTTTCTTAATGTATATAAATGTAAACTTAATTTAAGCAACGTAACTTATCTATTAATAATTGTAAGTTAAACAACTTCTGAGATGATTATGAAAAAAGCGGTTTTAGTAATTGGAATGTTCGCATTATTGGCTCAAGGGTGTGCTACGCCACATGTTGTACAAACTAAAAAGGTAAGTGATGTTAATTTATCTTGTCAGCAAATTCTTAATGAAATAGCTGAAGCTGATGACTTTGAGCAAAAAGCACGTGCTGAGCGTAAAGCGACTGGTAAGAATGTGGCTGCCGCAATTTTATTTTGGCCAGCTTTGATTGGTACCTATTCTAATACTGAAGAAGCTATCAATGCGGCAAAAGATCGTCGCAATAATTTGACCAACTTGTATGAGCAGAAAAAATGCCGTTAATATCTTAATGTCTTGTTAAGGTATTTTTATGGTCACTAAAAAGCTAAGAGTAAAGCTCTTAGCTTTTTTTATGAGTGCAGGAAAGTTATATACTAGGGCATGTCTTCAATTGGAT